>NZ_QXIK01000004.1:0-343423 GCF_003666065.1 Haloarcula sp. Atlit-7R
GGCCACAGCGGCGGGGTTGCCTCCCGTACCCATCCCGAACACGGAAGATAAGCCCGCCAGCGTTCCGGGGAGTACTGGAGTGCGCGAGCCTCTGGGAAATCCGGTTCGCCGCCACCATTCATACCTTTCATAGCCCACTCAGGAGAGCCATCCCTCCCCGGTGGGCTTTCTGTACGTATAGACGAGCGCATGCGGACAGCCGCAGCGCCGTCCGATGCGTTGGATATGAAATATTAATACCCCAACGCGACCGAGTTATTACATGGGCGTAGTCAGCATCTCGATGCCGGACGAACTGGAAGAGCGAATCGACACGTTCGCCGACGAACACGGATACACGGGTCGCAGCGAAGTAGTTCGTGAAGCAGTCCGGAACCTGATGGGCGAGTTCGAGGACAAGCGACTGGAGGACCGCGAACTGATGGCGGTCGTCACTGTGTTGTTTGACTACGAGACGACCACGGTTGAGGAGAAGATGATGCACCTCCGCCACGACCACGAGTCGATCGTCGCGTCGAACTTCCACAGTCACGTCGGCGACCGGTACTGTATGGAACTGTTCGTCTTGGAGGGACAACTCGACGACATCTCCGCGTTCGTCGGCAAGGTCCGGGCGACGAAGGACACGCTGTCGGTTGATTACTCGGTACTGCCGGTCGACGACATAAACATGTTCACCTGAATGGTGTCGACGCCGGAAAGCGCTGCCGCGGCCCGGGAGACAACGAACTGTTTGGGACCTTCAGTAGGCGTTTAAGTCGGGGCCGCGTAGCCGGCGGCGATGAAAGACTCCATTCTCGATACAATCGGGTCCCCGCTGGTCTCGGTCCGCGCGCCGGAGGGGGCAACCGTCGCGGCGAAGGTCGAGTCGTTCAATCCCGGCGGCTCCGCCAAGGACCGGCCGGCCAAGTACATGATAGACGACGCCGAGCAAAACGGGGCACTCGAACCGGGTGATACGCTCGTCGAACCGACAAGTGGGAACACCGGCATTGGGATGGCGATGGTCGGGTCGACGAAGGGGTACGACGTGGTGCTGGTGATGCCGGCCTCGAAGTCGCCCGAGCGCCGCCAAATAATGAAGGCCTACGGCGCGGACATCGAACTGGTCGAGGGCGACATCTCCGACGCGAAAGAGCGCGCCGACGAACTGTGTGACCGCGACGACCACGTCCAGCTCCGGCAGTTCGAGAACCCGGCGAACCCGCGGGCACACTACGAGACGACGGGCGAGGAGATACTCGAACAGGTCGGCGACCGGACCGTCGACGCCCTGGTCGCGGGCGTCGGGACCGGCGGGACCCTCACCGGAACCGGCCGCCGGCTGCGCGAGGCGTTCCCCGAGATGGACATCGTCGCGGTCGAGCCGGCGGACAACGCCGTCCTCTCGGGAATGGAACCGGGAACCGGCGAGGATAGTTTCCAGGGGATGGGGCCGGGGTTCGTCAGTGACAACCTCGACACCGACTTGCTGGACGACGTGGTGACGGTCGAACTCGCGGACGCGGAAGACGAGTGCCGCCGCCTCGCCCGCGAGGAGGGCATCCTCGTCGGTCAGTCCTCGGGCGCGTCGAACCTCGCCGCGCGGGAGGTGGCCGGGCAACTCGTCGCCGACGGCGTCGACGACCCGCTTGTCGTCACGGTCTACTGGGACAGCGGCGAGCGGTACATGTCGACCGGGATGTTCGACGACTAGTCGAGCGGGCGCGCGTCCCGCCTGTAGGCCTCGTACTTCTCGCGGGCCCACTCGTTCATCGCCGCGGTGTCGTTGTTGATGGTCCCCTTGATACCCGTCTCCGTGTAGACGACGATACCGCTGACGGCCCCATCGGCCCTGTCGGCGGTCCAGACCGCGTACGGCATCGGTTCCCCGGTCACGTACAGCGAGACGTTCGATAGGTCTTCCAGCGTCTCACGTCTGTCGGAGAGCGCGCTCTCCAGCGACTCGGCGACGGCTTCCGTCACCACCAGTTCGACGTCGACGGTCGTGTCGCTCCACAGGGACTCGATGACATCGACGTAGCGCGGGAGGACGGCCGGGCCGGTCCCCTGAAACGACGTCGTTCCGTCCAGGACGTCGACGGTCTCCTCGGTCGGGACGGTCGGTGCGGCCGGCGACGCGGTCTCTACGTCCGCGCCGTGGAGGACAGCCGGGTCGATGTCGACGTCGGCGGGCAGCGCGGAGAAGACGGGATGGGTACGCTGGAGGGCGTCGAGCCGGTCGCGGAACCCCTCGTAGGCTACTGTCGCCTGTCGGCCGGCGTAGGTGACGACGTACTCGCTGCCGGTCCGTTCGACGAGGTCGGCCTCGCGGAGCGCGCCGACCGCCCGGTCGACGGTGGACCGCGACCGGTCGAGTTCGGTCACGAGTTCGGGCTTCGTTTTCGGCGCTGATAACGCGACGAGAAACTCGTATCGCTTCGTGACGACATCGACCACCGGTGAGGGCTGTCCCATGTCCGTCTCATCGTTCGTCGCTATCCGGTATCGTTCTTGCTCTTCGCCCCAGTATTTCGGAAAACAGGCATTGATACTCATGGGTCGGGGACTTTACCGGCCATTCGGTATATACGGTTCGGACGAGTGGTGGGGACCGTGGGCAAACAGCCCGCCGGCAGCGCCCACTCGGAGTGCCCGTGCCTCTGACACCCGGGCGCTTTTTTCACGCACCGAACTCTGACTCGGTCACCCGCACGACGAGCGTGTCGTCCACGTCCTGCAGGTCGTACTCGGGAATCGTGTCGCCGGTCCGCGTCAGAAGCATCGGCTCGACCAGTTCCGGCGGTCGCTCGGCCGCTGCCTGGGTGTCAGCCGTCTCGTCCGCGTCCGATGTCTCGCTCTCGACGATGCCGTACACGTTGAGAAAGCGCCCGGTGTCCTCGGGGGCAATGTCGTCGTCCCGAATCGCGGCGGCGAGGTCTCGGGAGAGCCACTCCGTCTCGCTGATGGAGGGGTCGCGGACGAAGGCGGCGTCGGCGAAACGGACGAGATACCAGTTCAGGTCGTTCAGGAGCGCCACCGCCGCCCCCAGGCTCACGGTGTCGACGGCGACGGTGTTCGCGAACGGTTCCTGCAGGTCGTAGGTGGCAAGCGCGTTCCGTGCGGTCTCGCGCGAGAGGAGTTCGTACCGGAGGTTCACGTCCTCGCTCCCGACGAGACAGACCTGCGTCATGGCTCAACTCTGGCCCGCCCCGGAAATTTAGCTTTCGATGGGGACGACGGCGCGGTCCCGGGCGCGGGCCTCGGCTCGGTCGAGCAGGTCGTCGGGTTCGGCCGCTCGGACCGCTTCGAGCGAGGCGTTGGTCTCGGGGTGTGACGGCGCGACACGGTTGCAGCCGGTGTCGATTGTCGAGTCCTCGAAGGTTCCGATGGCCCGCGCGCGGTCGGTTATCTCGGATTTGTCGACGGTGAGGTTCGGCCGGTGGACCGGGAGCGTCGTCGCGGCGTCCGTGACCGCGATGTTCGCGCTGGTCTGGCTGGACTTCTGGCCGATGGCCTCCCCGGTGACGATGCCGACGGCGTCGCGCTCGCGGGCGATAGCCTCGGCGACCGCGAGCATGAACCGGCGGAGTGCGAGCATCCGGAGCGACCCGAGGTCTTCCGAGAGGTCGGCGACGACGTCCCCGGCGTCGACCACGGAAAGCGAGAGGTCGTGTCCAGGCGCGTAAGCGGCGAGCGCCTCGACGGTCGAACGGGCCCGGGCCCGGTGGTCGGGGCCGCCGTAGTCACCGAGGTCGACGTAGACGGGAATCACCGGCGCGCCGCGTTTCATGAGCTTCCAGGCGGCGACGGGCGAGTCGATGCCGCCGCTGACGAGCGCGACGACGGGTCGCTGGGTCCCCAGCGGGAGCCCGCCCGGGCCGGCGCGCTTCTCACAGAAGACGTACGCTTTGTCGGCGCGACACTCGACAAACAGTTCGAAATCGGGCTCGTCGAGGTTGACAACGGGCTCGCCGCCTATGTCGGTTATTGTTTCCCCGACAGCGGTCCCGCCGGTGGACTCGATGTCCGAACTCGAAAAGGGATGTGCCGATGGTGGCCCCGCCCGGCGGGCCTCAACGGCAAATGTGCCACCGTCGTACTGCTCTCGCGTGGTTTCGGCCAATGCGTCTGCGATTTCGGATAGCGTCGGGTCGGTCGTCGCGACTGCCGATGCGGAGGTGACGCCGAACGTGTCGGCCGCAGCCGCAGTCACGCCCTCGGGGTGGTCGGTGTGGATGAACAGTCGGTTCCGCCGCTGGTCGATATCTCCCGGCAGGTCGCGGGCGTCGAGCATCGCACGGAGGTTGTCCGCCAGCTGGTGTTCCATCTTCCGGCGGACCTGGTCGCTTTTGACGCCGAGCTCGCCGTGGCGGACGAGTACGCTGTCGGCGTCTGGGGGATGCATGTCTGCGAGTTGGCTACCAGCGAGTAAAGGGATATCGCTTGGCCGTCTCAGAACGTCGAGAGGTTCCCCTCGATGACTTGTCGCGTAATGTCGGTCACGTCGGCCAGTTCGTCGTCAATCGTGGCCTGAATCTCCGATTCGACGTCGCCGACCGCGATACCGTCTTCGGTGACAACTGTGGCATCGGCGACGTGGGGTTCGTCAATCGGTGACCCGATCTGTGAGAGAAGGCGCATCTGGACCTGTCGGATGCCGTCAACCTCATTCGCGACGGACTGTGCTATTTCTGTCGAGAGAAGATTATATATTTTTCCGATGTGGTTAACTGGGTTCTTGCCGGATGTCGCCTCCATGCTCATCGGGCGGTTCGGCGTGATGAGCCCGTTCGCGCGGTTTCCGCGCCCGACGGAGCCGTCATCGCCCTGCTCGGCGCTGGTCCCAGTGGTCGTGAGATAGATGGACTCGGCGTCGTAGTCGTCGGCCGTGTTGACGTGGACCGTTACGTCACGGTCGGTGTACTCCTCTGCGAGGTCGGTAACGAATGCTTGAACGTCCGAAACAGCGGTTTTGTACGCTTCGAGGTCCGGGACGTGTTCGTCGACCATTGCGACGGCCACGGTCACATCGATGTGGTCGCCCTCGCGCTTGCCCATCACCTTGACGTCCTGGCCGACGACCGGGTTTGCCTCGGCGTATTCGCCGGTCAGTTTCTGCTCGGTGTTTCGGACGATCTGTTCTGTTTCCGTTAGCGGAGCGTGGCCGACGCCATAGCTCGTGTCGTTTGCCATCGGAACTGCCGCCTCCTCGCCGAACACTGTCTGGAGATCGCCCGACCCTTCGCCGAACTGAACGTCGACGATGACATCGGACCCGAGGTCGAGATGTGGGAACTGCTCGTCGAGGTAGTCGCGTGCGGCCCGGAGAGCGATGCTTTCGGCCGGGATGCGTTCGCCGTCGAACTTCTTCGTCGCTCGACCGACGACCAGAATGTAGATCGGCTCAAGCACCTCGCCGCCGCCATACGCCGGGGCGGCGGTGCCAGCGACGAGCTGTGTCTCGTCTGTGTTGTAATGCAAGACTGTGCCAAAGCGGTCGATGTACGTCTGTGCCAGCGCACGCGACACCGTCTCCGCGATGCCGTCACAGATTGAGTCCGGGTGGCCGATACCCTTTCGCTCTACGACTTCGATGTCTTGATCTTCGACGGCGAGCCCGCTCGCGGGTTGGACGTGAATGTTCCGCTCAGTCATTGCCTCGACTTCGTCTGGCCGGGTTCTATAACTTACGGGAACAGATAACGGCTGAATGATTACTCGTTCGCATCGTTAAGTAGCATACCGAGATAGGAGGTCCGTTGCTGCTCGTCGGGATTCAGACCGAGGTCCCGAAGCACCCTGTAGGCCCCCTCTCGAACGGGTTCGATGTCGCCGTCGGTCTCTCGTTCGACTTCAACGAACTCGCCGACACCGTCGACCGCGTCAAGCGTGACGTCGTATTCCCGGACTTCGTACACCCGGCGGTTCTTCCGGACGGTCGCCGCCGGCTCGAAACCGAGGTGCTGGACGATTGCGTCGATATCGTCGCCGTTCTCGACGCCTGTTTCGAACTCCTCTCGGCTCTTCGACTCCGCTTCGAGGAGTGGGCCCTTATAAGTAACTTTCGCGTCCGTTTCGCCTTTTCTGGTTTCACGGCGGACCCGGAACGCCTCGTCTGTCTCGGCGAAATTCCGGTGGGGCGCATCGTAGTACGTGTCCGTCTGTATCACCGTATCGACCTGCTCGGCCCCGAGTTCGTCGAGTCGCTCCGCGACAGCCTCGATGTCCGCTGGCACTTTCACCTCGACTTCGTACATACTGTGGGGCTGGGCCGGGCCGCTGAAAAACGCTCCCGTCGACCGCGCCATTTACTGTGTCCGCTCTCTCGGGTAGTAGTATGGCCGGTCGCTACGAGCCGATCGACTCCCCGGACGAGACGACCCTCTTTCCGTACCACGACCTGACGCCGCCGACAGTTGCAACGGTCGCGCGCGCCCGGCAACGCATCCGGCAGCATCTCCCGGAAACGCCGCTGGTCCGCAGCGAAGCCCTCTCCGAAGCCCTCGACGCGGATGTTCTGCTCAAGCGGGAGGATACGCTCCCGACTGGAGCGTTCAAAGTCCGTGGGGGTGTAAATCTCGTCGCCTCCCTAGACGAGGAGTTCCGAGACGCTGGACTGCTCGCCGCGAGTACGGGGAACCACGGCCAGTCTATCGCCTGGGCCGGCCGCGAGTTCGACGTACCGGTCACCATCGGTGTCCCGGAAGAGGCCAACGCCGGAAAAGTCGATGCGCTGGAGCAACTCGGCGCAGAAGTCATTCAGCATGGCGAGGACTACGACGAGGCCCGCGAACACATCGAGACCCTGGCGACCCAGCGTGCGGCGCGCTACGTCCACTCGGGCAACGAACCGAAGTTGCTCGCTGGCGTCGGCACTGCCGGGCTGGAGGTCCTCGACGAGCGCCCCGATGTCGACCGCGTGTTCTGCCCCGTCGGCGGCGGCACCGCCGCAGCCGGGTACTGCATCACGCTCGGGGCGATGACCGACGCCGCCGTCGTCGGTGTCCAGGCGGCGGGTGCGCCCGCGGTGTACCGCGCTTGGAACGAGGAGACGCTGGAGCCCCTCGACAGCGTCGACACCATCGCCGAGGGCGTCGCGACCCGGGTGCCGTTCGCGCTCCCGACGCAAATACTGCAGGCGGGACTCGCTGACTTCCGGCTCGTCTCCGAAGACGAAATTGCGGACGCCGTGGCACGCCTGTTCGAGACGGACCGAATTGTCATGGAAGGGGCCTGTGCGACGGCTGTCGCTGCGGCGCTTCAGGCTGGAGACGAACTACGGGGTGAAACGGTCGTTCTCCCCATCTCGGGGCGGAACATCGGCCGAGAGAAGTTCGACCGACTGCTGGCTGAAAGCGAGTAGTAGCTGGTCACTTCCGAAGTTGCTCGACCGCTGTTGACCGGGAAACGTTGTCCTTAAGAGTGCCACGACTGACGAACAGGGTATGAGCAACGAGTCTGAGACTGAAGTCGATGAAGAAACCGCAGACGAAGAAGAACAGGCGGAGGGACTCCAGAAGGGCGATGTTGTCAAGCTCGCCTACACCGCCCGCACCGTCGACGGCGGCCAGCTTGTCGACACGACTGACGAAGCGGTCGCCGAGGAAGACGGCATCGATACCGAACAGCAGGAGTTCGGCCCGCGAACCGTCGTGCTGGGCGAAAACCACATCTTCCCGGACGTCGAGCAGGACATCTACGGCAAAGAGGTCGGCGACGAGGGCAACGTGACCGTTGCAGCAGCCGACGCCTTCGGCGAGTACGACGAGGAAGAAGTCCGGACGGTCTCAAAGGACAAGATCCCCGAGGATGACCGCTATCCCGGTGCACACGTCGACATCGAGGGCGAGCACGGTCACGTCGAGACCATCATCGGCGGGCGCGCGCGAGTGGACTTCAACCATCCGCTGGCCGGTGAAGACGTCGAGTACGACTACGAGATTCTCGAAGAGGTCACAGACCGCGAGGAGAAGGCACAGGGCATCATTCAGATGATGCTCGACATGGAACTTGACGTGTGGTTCCAGACCGACACCGTCGAGGAAGAACAGCTCGTCGAGAGTGAAGACGACGAAGACGAGGACGAAGAGTCCGAGCCTGAGTACGAAACTGTCGAAGTCGAGAAAGAAACGCTCTACATCGAGGCGACGCCGCAGCTGACGATGAACCAGCAGTGGATGATGGGCAAACAGCAGATCGCCCAGCAGCTCACCCAGCTGCTCGACATCGATCGCATCATCGTCCAGGAGGAGATCGGCGGTGGCGGCATGGGCATGCCCGGTATGATGGGCGGCATGGGCGGTGCCGGCGGCGCAGACATCGAAGACGCGCTGGAAGACGCCGACGTAGACGCCGAGGAGATCGTCGAAGAGATCGAAGGCGCTGAAGAGTAACTGCGCCGCGAACACGCCGATCGGGTCTGCAGGGCTGTGCGCCAGCGAGCGGCTTTATGACTCCGAGCGACTGCTATTCTCTGAGGACACACGGGCGAACCGTTATACGCACGACACGTCATCACTACGCATGCGAGTGTCGTTGGTGTACCCGTCACTGCTCGCGTTCCCGCCGGGAATCGCCTTCGGCGTCGGAACGGTCGTGTTGACTGGAAGCATCGGCACCGGACTGGCAGCGGGTGCCGGTGTTGGTCTCGGACTGTTCCTGTTGATACTTGTCGGTACTGAGTTCGGGTCGACAGACAGAGAGCCACGGCCCGGCGGCGAATAGAATCAGGCGATGTCGCGGCTGGTGTCGATGCTGACCTCTTCGACGAGGTTGAGCTTGATGATGTCTGTGGGGGCGCGCCCGCCACGGAACTTCGGAATCGCGAGGCGGTTTTCCACCTCGTCACCGTTCGTTGTGGTGTTGAGCTGGAACACCACGTCCGCGAAGTGCTCGGTCGTATCCCGGAGCGGTGGCACGTCACGTCCATCGAGGCAGTGAACGATAGCGAGGCTGCCGGTGTTGACGATGTGGTTCTGTAGGTCGTTCATGAACGCCCGAAAACGCGAGTGTGGCTCCTGTGCTTCCAGTACGTCTAGTGGGTCAACGATGAGGTTCGAGGTTTCCGGCAGCGCCGAGACGAGCTTGCCGGCGTTATCGAGGGGTGCTTCGCCGGAGATGTGCCGCACCGTCGGATCTCCAGTGTTGGCCGGCGTCTGCTCGATGCTCGCGATGACAGATTCGGCGGTCCGGTCGAGTGACAGCCACAGCGTCCCGCGCGTGGCGGTGAGTTCGTAGAGGAACAGCTCCGCCTGGCTAGCCGGCTGGGCAGAGAGCACGACGATACTCCCCGCAGGGATGCCACCATCGAGCTTTCTGTCGAGGACATCAATCCCCGTTCGCAACCGGTTGGCCATACCACTGAGAATTTATTTTCCCACGAGATTAAGTATTCCGCTTGGTGAGAACGTCCGCTATCTCGACGTATTGTGCCCTCGCCCGGTCCGATTCCAGCGGCTTCGACACCGACGGGACGTGAATCGTTTCCGGGCAGCACAGCAGGGTCGACGGGTCTACGGACCCGTCGCTGCCGACGAGGACCGTAAGCGCAGGCGGTGCATCGAGCGCGCGGGCCATCGCCGCAGTCTTGGCGGTGTCGGTGAGACTCTGGCGTGTTGGTGTACTTACGAGCACTGTTCTGTCAGCCCCCCGTAGCGGACGAGCGGCGTCCGGACCAGCACCGGCCGGGCAGTCGAGTACTACGGGCCGATCAGGTCGGGACAACCTGTTGATGGCATTGTCGATAGCGGTCCCGGCTGCGGTCTGACAGGGGAGTACGTCGACGCTTTCGACGGCCGTCGCGCGCTGTGCAACTGCGGTCGGCTCAGCCGAGGCCGTGACATCTGTGATTCCGGGCGACGGATTGACCCCAGCACGTCGGTGGAGGTTTGGCATATCACGGTCGGTGTCCACGACCAGCGCCGGTCTAGTCGGCGTCCCCAGTGCTTGCCCAACGCCGAGGGCAATGGTCGTTTTGCCACAGCCACCTTTGCCGCCAGCGATTGCGAGCATACTGTGGCTGGACTGTCTATCGGGTTTGAATCCTTGTGTCGGCCGTCACGAACAGGACTACCGTGGGCTGAAAGGACTGACTTACGACGGTTGGTTGTTGCCTACTTTTATACGGTCGTTGTTGGCACACCCCCTGTCCACGGTAGGTCTGTGCCTTCGATGGCGGCGATCCCAACAGGCGAACTGTTCGAGCCGTCCTCAGTGCGGGTTGATAACGTGTATGTAACAATAATGAGTACACTCCAACTATGGATATGTGCAGTGGACCAAACACGGCCCTTCAGTTATACAGTATCCGTACCCTATCCGAACCGCTCCCTGAAATCCTCCGCCGTGTCGGGGCTGCAGGCTACGATGGAGTCGAATTCGCACACCGGTTCCACGAGGAATCGCCCAGAGATATCGCAACGGCACTTGATGACGTCGGTCTTGAACCGGTTGCTGTCCACGCGGACCTTCCCGAGGTTGAGGCTGCGCTGGATGGTGAGTCAGACCTGCTGGTCCGGTGTCGAACAGTGGGGTGTGAGACACTCGTTATCCCACATCTCTCGGCGTCCGAGCTTCAGACCCGGAGCGACATCCGGTCGCTCTCCCACCGGCTCCGCGACGCCGCTGCCGGCCTCAAAGCGTGTGATATGCAGCTGGGGTATCATACGGGACGGCGGACGTTCCGCCCCTTGCTTCCGGACGCGGCGGGACGGCTCATCGACGAAACGCCGATACCCACCGCTGTCGGGGAGTACACACACCGGTTGCTGACCGCTCTCCGGGCACACGACCCGACAACGATACCGAGCGAGACGCCTATGTGGAACCTCGTTGCCCGGACCAAGCCGGCGGCGCTCATGTTCGAGCCGGAGGTCGCGGAGATTCGTGAAGCCGGCTACGACCCGTGTGCCCTCTTCTCGCTGTGTAGTGACCGAATCAGGATGGTCCATCTCCGGGACGTGGCCCCGGCCGGGCTGTTCCAGGGCTATGAGGATGTCCCGCATGGCGAGGGGGTTGTGGACATGCACGCAGTTCTGGACGCCGCGGGCGACGCCGGTGTCGACTGGGTGATCTACGAAAACGAACTCGACAGCGACCCGACGGCGAAGATCGATCACGGGGCGGCCACGCTGGATCGCCTCCTCGACAGAAGTGGCTCTTCGCGGAGCCCCACACGGATTCCTCCTACGAGTTCTTGATCGCCGTTGGTCGGTGTTAGCCCGGTCATAACAATAGCGATACACCCGAACGGCTGGGACATGAACCTCCATCACGAGCGCATCGAAGCCTCGCCGCCGGCGAGTACGATGAGCTTCTGTCTCACGACCGACCTCACGGGGAACGGTCGGCCGGATATCATCGTCGGGGCGCTCGGCGATGAGCACGAGGTTGAGTTCCCACTCGTGGATAAGTCAGTCGACTTGCTGTCCGTATTCGGCATGGGGCCGCTGGCCCGCTGGCTCCAGACGAACGTGTTCTGGTACGAAAACCCGGGCTGGGAGCGACACGACGTGGCCAGCGCACCTGAACTCTCCGTCGGCGGTTCGCTCGGTGATATCACGGGCAACGGCCGCCCGGACATGGTGGCCGGTCAGAACATCTACCGGCACAAACTGTGGTGGTTCGAGATACCGGACGACCCACGAGAGCAGTGGACGCGCCGGCTCATTACCGACGACTTCGAGAAGTATCACGACACCGCCGTGGCGGACGTGGACGGCGACGGAGAAAACGAGGTCGTCGGACTGTCTCAGGAGTCCAAGACGGTACTCTACTACGATATTCCAGAGGACCCGACACGAGAACCGTGGCCGGTGGCGAACCGCCATATTGTCGCCGAGGACCTCGATGTCGAGGGTGTCGCTGTCGAGGATGTCGACGGGGACGGCGAGGTCGAAATCGTCGCCGGCCCGAACGTCTTCCATCGGACGGCCGACGGCTGGGACAGAGAGCAGATCGCCGATGGCTGGCAGTGTACCCGCGTCGCTATCGCGGACATCGACGGCGACGGCGACTTGGAGATAATCCTCGTCGAGGGCGACGAACCGTATCTCGACGACCGCCCGGCCAGGCTGGGCGTGTTCGACCCGCCCGAGTGGGATCTGACCCTACTGCACGACGACCTCTCGAACCCACACAGCCTCGACGTGGCGGACTTCGACGGCGACGGTAACCCCGACATCTTCGTCGCCGAAATGGGTCTTGAGGACGGACACGAACCGCGACAGTTCGTGTTCCACAACGACGGGACGGGGACCTTCGAGCGCAAACAACTGAACACCGGCATCCCCACCCACGAGGCGAAAGTCGTCGACCTCGACGGTGACGGCATTCCCGACATCGTCGGCAAGGCGTACACAGAGCCACGCGTCGATGTCTGGCAGAGCAATCCCTGACTCGGACTGTATTCCCGCCGCTGGCAGTTCTGCCCTCGATTCCGACGCTCTCGAAGTAGACCCTGATGATGTAAGCGACCGTTCAATTCCCGTGTCGGGGGATTCAAGACCGTCCGGAGCGCGGTACCGAGTGAAATGCGGCACGACCACATCATCAGCGCGAAACAACTCTCGCGGGGCGACATCGAGACGGTGCTCGACCACGCGGCCGACATCGCGGCTGACCCGGGGGCGTTTGCGGACCGGCACAGCGACACCTTGCTCGGCATGCTCTTTTTCGAGCCGAGCACCCGGACGAAGATGAGCTTCACCACGGCGATGAAGCGCCTCGGCGGCGACATCGTCGACATGGGCTCGGTCGAGTCCTCAAGCGTCAAGAAAGGCGAGTCGCTGGCCGACACCGTCCGCGTCGTTGAGGGCTACACTGACGCGCTCGTGCTCCGGCATCCCATGGAGGGGTCCGCGAAGATGGCAAGCGAGTTCGTCGACGTGCCACTCGTCAACGCCGGCGATGGGGCCGGCCAGCACCCGACACAGACGCTGCTCGATCTCTATACCATCCGTGAGAACGCGGGCTTCGACGACCTGACTATCGGTATCATGGGCGACCTGAAGTACGGACGAACGGTCCACTCGCTGGCCCACGCACTCACGACCGTCGACGCCCGACAGCACTTCATCAGTCCCGAATCGCTCCAGCTCCCCCGCTCGGTCCGCTACGACCTCCACGAGGCCGGCGCGGAGGTCCGCGAGCACACCGACCTCGACGAGATTCTCCCTGACCTGGACGTGCTCTACGTGACACGCATTCAGGCCGAGCGGTTCCCCGACGAGAGCGAGTATCGCGAAGTCGCCGGCCAGTACCAGATCGACGCCGGTACGCTTGCGGCGGCCAAAGACGACCTGACCGTGATGCACCCGCTCCCGCGTGTCGACGAAATCGCTCACGATGTCGACGAGACCACCCATGCACAGTACTTCCAGCAGGCCCACAACGGCGTCCCGGTACGGATGGCGCTGCTCGACCTGATGCTCGGAGGCGACAAATGAGCGACAACGACCAGCAACTCCGCGTCTCGAAGATTCGCAACGGCACCGTCATCGACCACATCGCGGGCGGCCAGGCGCTGAACGTTCTGGCGATTCTCGGCATCGACGGAACCAGCGGCGACTCTGTCTCCGTCGCGATGAACATGCCCTCGGACCGCCTGGGACACAAAGACGTGGTCAAAGTCGAGGGCCGCGAACTCTCACAGGATGAGGTCGACGTGCTCTCGCTCATCGCCTCTGCGGCGACGATCAACATCATCCGTGACTATGATGTCGTCGAGAAGCGCCGCGTCGAGCGGCCGTCGGTCGTCGAGGGCGTCCTCGAATGCCCGAACCACAACTGCATCACGACAGAGGACGAGCCCGTCGATTCCCGCTTTGCCGTCGGCGACGACGGCGTCCGCTGTGAGTACTGCGATACGATAATCCGCGACGACTTGCCGGCACACATTCTCGCGGAGTGAGCGCTCCGACCGGACTGCGCTGATTACGTGACGGTCTCGACACCAGTAAACTCGAACCGCGCGCCGCCGGCGTCGCTTTCGCCGAGAGAAACGGTCCAACCGTGAGTGCGAACGATCTGTCGGATGCTGACCATCCCAAATCCGGTCCCGTCCTCTTTCGTTGAGAAGCCAGGCTTGAACACCTCGTCGGTAGTTCCGTCAGGGACCCCTTCGCCGGTGTCCTCGTAGTAGAATCCGTCCGACAGCGTCCCGATACGTATCCCGGCGTCCGGCCCGCCGTGTTCGAGCGTGTTCCTGACGAGATTCTCGGCCAGTCGGGCCAGCGCTTGCTCGTCTGCGACGATCTTGCGTGAATCGACGATATCTACCGACCGCGACACGGTGTCGAACTGGTCTAGCGACCGGAAGACGGCCGCGAAATCGACCGACTCCGGGTTGGTAACCAGTTCCTGTTGGCGCATGACGTTCGAGAGGTCGTCAATTAACTCGTCCAGCCGCGCCGCGGATTGCTTTGCCTCCGATAATCGGTCCATCTCACCGGTCTGTAACGCCAGTTCGATGTTGCCGCGTATGACCGACAGCGGGTTCTTGAGATCGTGTGAGACGACCTCAGCAAACTCATTCAGCCACTCGATCTGATCTTCCATCTCGTTGCGATGTGCGATGAGTTCGGTCACATCGCGCTGGAATCCGACGAAATGCGTCACAGTTCCGCTGTCGTCTTCGATTGGAGAGATTTCGAGGAAGTTCCAGAACGGGTCGCCGTCGGCGGTGTAGTTCAGCACTGTCGTCGATGTCGTCTCCCCCTCGGCGATGGCGTCCCGAATCGAGGCGACCGTCTCGGGGTCGGTTCCCTCGCCCTGCAGGAACCGACAGTTCCGACCCAGGATCGCGTCCCGGTCGTAGCCGGTGAGGTCCTCGAACCCGTCGTTTACGTAGATGAGCGGGTTGTCGTCTCGGTGCGGGTCCGTAACCGTCAGCCTCGGTGAGTCCAGCCGTTGGCTCGACCACCGTTGTCGTCTCCGCATCCGGCAGCTCCTGTTCTAGGAAGGTGGCAGAGAGATCGACCTGGTCCGCGTCGTCGTCGATAAGCAGTATCGACAACCGCTGGTCGTGCATCCCGAACGGAGCCGCATTGCCCAGTGGGGACGGGGGCATGACACATACCATGGCTGTGGTCTACTTAAACATCACACATAGGCCGATACTTGGCGCCGCTCGCCGTGAGTGACTCCCCGCTCGACCGCCTCGGAGGCTTGACCGCCACCGGCCTCACGTGAGCCAGATACTCGCAAACGAGTCGAAGTACTCTTTACCGGTATCGACCAGCACGTGGTCCGCGCCCAGCGCTGTCACGCGGTTCGACACCGAGTCGATGTGGGCGTCGAGCCGCGACTGATACGTCTCGGCCAGCGAGCCGCTGAAGTACGACCGGCGTGTCTCGTCGCTTTCCGGATCCGCGAACAACACGTCGCCGACGACGCCGGGGTCTCGCTCCTCCGGGGCGACCACGCGGACCAACAGTACGTCGGCGTTGTTGCGGGCAAGCGCGGCGATACCCGATTCGAGTGCCTCTGGCTCGGTCAGGCAGTCGCTGAACACGACGACGAGCGAGCGCGAGCGGATGCGCTGGGCGTACCCCTCCAGTGCCGACTCGAAGTCGGCCGTTCCCGCCGGCGGCACCTCGTTCAACTGGTCGATGAGCGACAGTATCTCGCCGCGGTTCGACTGGCCGGTGTCGATACGCTCGACCCGGTCACGGAACGTACAGAACTGGAAGTCGTTGTTCTCCTCCGCGGTGAGGTAGGCGAAACCAAGGCCGAGCTTGGCGGCGCACTCGAACTTGTGACTCGCCGCGTCGCCGAAGTCCATCGACGCGCTCGTGTCGACGAGCAGGTGGACGGTCAGGCTCCGCTCCTCTTCGTACTGCTTGATGAAGTACTCCTCCGTCCGGGCGAACAGTTTCCAGTCGATTCGCCGCGTGTCGTCGCCCGGCGAGTACCGCCGGTAGTCGCTGAACGTGAGCCCCTCGCCGACTCGGGGGGACTCCTGATCGCCCTGTCGAATCGAGGTCGTCTGGCGGTTCAGGGCGGCAGTGAACCGGCCGAGTTCGTCCAGGAAGTCGGGCTCGATAGTCACGGTCGACCCTCCAGGGGGCAGGCCCGCCAAACTGCGGTCACTGACTCGCTCATTCCAACAGCGACGCGATAAGGTCGTCTGCTGTCTGACCCGCTCGCTCAGCCCGGAAGTCCACAATGATCCTGTGGCGGAGGACGGGCGCGGCCAGCGCCTCGATGTCCGCGCCGGTGACGTGCGAGCGGCCCTGCAGGAAGGCCCGCGCTTTCGCTGTCTGGACGAGCGCCATACTCGCTCGCGGGCTGGCACCGAACTCGATATCGTCGGCCTCACGGGTCCGGCGGACGAGCTGGACCGCTCGGTCGCGCAGGTCGTCGGCGATTGGCATCTCGCGGACCAGCTGCTGAATCTCCTGAATCTCCGAGCGGGTCAGCGAGCGCTCGACCGGCACCTGCTCCGCGCCGGCGGTGTACATGTCGACGATTGTCCGCTCCTCGTCGTAGTCGGGGTAATCGACCAGCAGTTTCAGCATGAAGCGGTCGGTCTGGGCCTCCGGGAGCGCGTAGGTACCCGACTGGTCGATGGGGTTCTGCGTCGCCAGGATGAAGAAGGGACGGGGCAGTTCGTAGGTCTCGCCCGCAGCGGTCACCTGTTTCTCTTGCATCGCTTCCAGCAGGGCGGCCTGTGTCTTCGGCGTCGCTCGGTTAATCTCGTCGGCCAGCACCACGTTGGCGAACACCGGCCCCTTCTCGAAGACGAACTCACGCCCGCTGTCGGTCTCGCGGATGATTTCGGTCCCCGTGATATCGGACGGCATCAGGTCGGGGGTGTTCTGAATCCGGGAGAACTGAAGGTCGGTCACCTCCGCGACTGTCCGGACCATCGTCGTTTTCCCCAGCCCCGGGTTCGATTCGAGCAGGGCGTTGCCGTCAGCCAGGATACAGATGAGCAGTTGCTCCAGTACCTCTTCCTGGCCGACGATTCGCGTGCTGATCTGTTCACGTGCGTTTGCGATCTTCTGCTGTAGTTCGTCGATGTCTTGCTCTGGGCTCATGGGTCGGTATCCTCGTCGTCCGTGTCCTGCTCTCGAATCCTGAGATTGTACTCGCGGATGAGGTCCGCGTCCTCGATGTTTTCCTGGCCGGCAAACCCGGCCTGCTGGCTGTCGACTGTACCGCCGCTGCTCCCCGGCTCCCCGGTGTTCGGCGAGGATGGGAACGACTGGCTCCGGTCGATCTCTTCCTCGCCGCCGGTCGACTCGATCTCGGCGGTGAGGTTCTCGTCGCCCGCTTGCACGTCCTCGCTGTCGCCGAGTATCGCGTCGCCGTCCTCCAGCCCCTCGTACTCGCTTGGCCGGTCGGCTGGCGAGTCCGTCTCGACTGTGTCGCGGTCGAGCAGCCCGATGTCGACGACGGCGACCTGCACTGTCGCCAGACTCAGCAAGATTACGACAACAAGCGTCCCGATGAGTCGCCGGCTGTCGACAAGCGCGACGCTCGAACTCTGTTTCAGCCCGTCGAGGACATCCTCGTAGAGCCTGGCGGCCATCCGCGTCTCGGCCCCGTCCTCGACCGCGTCCCGGGCCGTCCGGAGCGCGTCGGTGACGTTCGCGTTCGCCGCCTCGAACTGCTCGACGAGGGGCTGGCGGACCCGGTAGAGATACTCGCCGACGAGCCAGGCCGCGCCGGCGACGACGCCGACGACCGCGCCCGTCGGGAGGGCCAGCCCCGACAGCGAACGGCCGACGGCCGCCCCGACCGGCTCGGTCACCGCCGCCGGAACCGACAACTGCGTCGGGAGTTCGGCCGGCGAAAGGACCGTCAGGAGGATGTTCACGAGGAGAAAGACCAACATCGCGTCGACGACGGCGTAGACGAACGCCGCCTTCTTGCCCTCGCGTCTAACCTCGGCGATGGCGGCGGCCATGCGTTCGCGGGCTTGCGCCCGCCCGTCTTCTGCGGGGCCCTCGCCGCCGGTTTCTCCGGTGTCTGTGTCTGGTTCGTCCATTAGTAGCCCTCACAGGTGGCTTTGTCTTGGTTCTCGGGCTGGCTACAGAGCGTCTCGATATCGTCTCGCAGCTCCTGGTTTTGGCTTTCGAGTTCTTCGATATCGCTTTCGAGCGTACTTATCCGTGATTCCAGGCTGTCGATCTCGTCTTGCAGGTCGGACACCTGGTCCTCGAGTTCGGCACGCTCGTCCTCTAGCTCCTCGTTTTCGCTCTCCAGATCGTCGATTGTCGACTCGAGGTCATCGACTTCGCTCTCGAGCGTGTCGCGCTCGTCTCGCAGGTCACCGACTGTCCCCTCCAGCTCTTCGACGCGGTCCTGGCTCTCGCGGAGCGACTGCCGAGTCTCCGCCAACTGGCTCTCTGTCGCGTTCAGTTGCTCTTCTGTCTGGTTCAGGTTAGTTGCGACCTGGTCGACGTCCTCCGACCGCGTCTCCAACTGGTCTTCGAGTTCGTCGACGCGGGTCCGGGTAGAGTCCAGTTCACTCCTGGTGTCATCCAGATCTTCCCGGAGGTCGGCGTTTTGCTGGCGCAGTTCCTGGTTCTGCGCACGCAGTTCGCTCGCTGAGTCCTGGTACAGCACCGTCGTTCCGCCGGTGCCGACTATCGACAGGACGACGAACACGACGAGTCCGACGTTGATGCGCCGGCCGATTGCGCTCACGGGAGACCACTCTCCAGGGAGGTGCGACCGCGGTACACTTGAACGCGCCGGGCGACCACCTCGCCGGTGAAAAGCAGGAGCGCGCCGAGCAGAGCGACCCAGTCCCAGTTCTCTCGAACGGTTCGGACTCGAGTGGATTTCTGGCGTGCCTCGCTGGCTATCTGTTCGCCCTGGTTCGGACTGAACGTCTGCCCGCCGGTCGCCTCGACGAGCGCATCGAGGCTCTCACTCGGCCCGAACGAAGCGTACTCGACGGGGTAGTTCGCCGCGTATTCGGTGTCAAGTGCCGTCTGATACCCCGCTTCTCTGGGCGTGAACTCACCACGATATCGCCCGTCACCGACCTGGCGGAAGGAGATGTTTGGCGCGGCAGGGCGGCTGTCTCCCTGATAGGTCAGCGTCGTCGGACTCCCGACCCGGGCATCGCCGACCGCTATGACGCCGGTCTGCGTGCGCATTGGGTCGCCCACCGCGTAGTTGACCGATTTGGTGACCACCAGCGAATCCGGCCGGTCGAGCAGGCCGCCCATCGTGTTGTCCGACTCGTAGGCGGTGATCGAGACCGCGCGGCCCAGCCCGAACCGCCAGGAGGCGATGGCCGGCTTCCCGTCGGCAGTGGCGACCTGATAGTCGGCCCCGGGCTTGACCTGCACGTTGTTCGCCTGGCCGGGATTGGCCGTCAGCTCGACGCCCGAGGTGATGAACGTGTCTTCAGTGACGATGGTGAGGTTCTCCCCCTGGTAGCGCCGCGAGGAACCGCCAAAGAGGAGCCGTAGCCGCTCTGTCTCGTCGGCGGCAAAGTACGAGCCGCCGGACTCGCCGGCGATCTGGCGCATCGTCGCGACGCCGACGCGCTTGCCGACGCCGACCGAGATGACGCGGGTCCCCTCGCGGCCGAGTTGGTTGGCGACGGCCGCCGGCGGGCCGAGCCGGTCCTGGCCGTCGCTGAGGAGGATGATCGTCCCTTCGCGGTCGCCCAGTAGTTCGTCGGCACCCTGAAGTCCGACGGCGATGTCAGTCGCGCCGCCGCTGTTGAGCCGCCGTATCTTGTCGACAGTCTCCGCGCGGTTCTGACCGAGCGCTTGCATCTCCGAGACGCGGTACGCGTTCTGGTTGAACGCGACGACACCAACCCGGTTCTCGTCGCCGAGCTGGTCGAGTACATCCAGTGCGACGGCTTTCTGTACCGAGAGACCGCTCTCGGCGCTCCCGGACACGTCGACGAGGATGACGATGTTCGACTCGCCGCCGGTCGCGTTCCCGACGCGGACCGGGAGCATCGAGGCCACCGGCGACGTTTCGTAGCCGCCGTTCTCGTAGGCGTTGTCGCCGCCCGCGACGACCAGCCCGCCGCCGTTGATGACGAAGTCCTGCAGCGCGGTCGTGTTCCCCATACTGCTCGACGGTGTGTCTTGGACGACGACGGCGGCGTAGTCATCGAGGTCCGCCGGGACCGACGAGGCCGTCGAAACGTTGTACAGCGAGTCGAGATAGTTCCGCAGTGGGTACTGGCCTTGCGAGACGTACAGCACGTCGGGCTGTTCGACGACGCGGACGCTCTTGTAGAACACGTCGTTTCGTGCGTACTCGTCGTCGCCGGAGAGTGTCGCAGTCACGCGGTGTGAACCAATCTCCTCGAACGTGTGGTCGACGGTGAGCGTGCCATCTGGCCGGAGTTCGCCCTCGGTGACCGTCTCGCCGTCGATAGTCACTTCGACGGGCACTGATTCGAGGACGCTCACGCCCGCCATCGAGACGGTGTACTGCGACTGGACGCCGCGGCTCACCGTCGACGGCCCCGCTATCGCCACAGCGCGCTCGGTGCGTGGCGACTGTGGCCGGACGCTGTGGACCGTGGCGTTGAGTGTAACGGCGTCCTCTGCGGCCCTCGACAGGCTCCGCCCCTCTGTGACGCGGCCGTCGGAGACGACGACGACCGTTCCGTTCTCCCGGAGATTTGCCGCTACGCCGTCGCCGAGCCGCGAACTCGACCCGCTGCCGACCGTCGCTTGCGTCACCGGAACACCCTCGTCCTCGATGTCCCGTACCAGTTCGTCGGTCGTGTTCGGATAGATGCCCATGCTCGCGGACTCGTCCGTCAGCAGTGTCACGCCCGGTTCGCCCGGCGTCTCTCTGGTCTGGACGGTGTACGGCCCCATCGCGCCGAGGACGAGCAGGCAGACGATAAACACGCGGCTGGCAAGCAGGAGCCGGCGACTCCGGTTCGAAGCCGACCGCGGTCCGGCGTCGCCACGCCGGACGAGGTACGCGAGGAGGCCGACGGCGACCGGCAGGACGACCAGCGGCCAGAGGTGCTCGACGCCGACGGTGAGCCCCTCCGCAACGGTGTACGAGACCGCCATCAGAGGTCACCCCGGCGGCGCAGATAGCCGACCTCGGCCAGTGCGAGCACCAGCCCGCCCAGCGCGAAGTACTCGGTCAGCGGCCGCGGCACTGACCGTCGCTCGGTCCGGGTGAGATTTCCAGCCGTCCCGGAGCGCTGGTCGAGCGCCTCGACGGCGGTGTTTGACTCGCTTTCGTCCAGCAGCGACGCGCTGACCTGCCGGGTCTCGCTCCGGTAGAAGCCGGCCCGCTGGAGCGGGACCGTGGGTCCGGAGACGGAACCGGACGGCCCTTCCACGGTGGTGTTGCCGAACCGGACGGTCTCGCCGGTCGCGTGGTTCAGGGCCGGGAGCTGTTCCCTGTCGGCGAGGTAGTACACCGCTCGTTTCCAGAACACGGGGTATTGGTAGTTGAACTTGAAGCTGGATCGGTCCTCGATGTAGCCGTAGTACATGACCCGCCCGCCGTTCCGGTCCTCCGTCGCGATGAGCGGCGTCCCGTCACCCAGTTGGACCTGGGCCGACCCGGAACGTAGCGACCCGGAAATGTACTCGTCCGGGGGCTGGAAGTCGATGCCGCGGGTGAGCTGTGTCTGTGCCGTCTGGCCCACCGTCGCGCTTGTCCGGGTCTCGCCGGGTTCGATGAGGAGGAGATCTCGGTATCGCTGCGGGAGGGTGTCCTGTGCCAGCACCGCAACGCCGCCGCCGTCTTCGACCAGTTCGCGCCCGGTTTCGACGTTCCCGGGGAGCAACGAACTCCTGTCGACGTTGCTGTACAGAATCACGTCGTAGTCGCCCTGAATCGTCGTCGGCGGCTGCCTGACCGTCACGTTCACCCGGTCGACGACCGACAGCGCGGTAATCAGGTACCGGTTCCGGTCGTTTGTCAGCACCAGCACGTCGACGGCCGCGTCAGTCGGCGCGGCGATATAGACGCTGTCGTCCGTCGTGAAACTGTCGCCCGGGCTGAGCCGGGCTTCGCTCCCGCCGGCGGGGACCGGTAGCGTCACTGACCCCACGTCGTCGGGCCCGAGCTGTAGTTCTCGCTGGGCGTTGCCGAGCTGAACAGTCCGGGTGACCGACGAGTCGCCGTAGTTTTTCACCGACAGCGTCACCGCCGAGCCAGAGAATCGGCGGTCGATGAAGCCGACGTTCCCGTCGCCCCCGCCGGCGAACTGCTGGAGGTCCACGGAGAGGCCACGTCCACGGGCTGTCGTGACCGCGGTGGTCCACTCGTCGCCCGCGAAATCGCTCAGAACGACGATTCTGGCGTTCTCGCCGGCTAACGAGGTCGCCTGCGAGATGGCACCGCTGAGCGCTTCCGGCGTGTCTGTCGGGCTGAGTCCGTCAAGCGTTCCCTCCGCCGCTGTCGGCGTACCGCGCTGTAGTACCACCTCCCCACCGCTGGTCGTGGTGACGATAGAGGTCGTCCCCGTCACCTCCTCCCGGGCGGCTGTGACGGCCCGCTGGAAGCGTGTCTGCCCATCGGCGGCAGTCTGCATGGACGCGCTCGTATCGACGACGATGACGGTCTCCTCCACTGTCGCCCGCTCGGAGACGGTGACATACGGTGTCGCCAGTCCGACCGCGAGTACCAGCACGACTAGCACCTGTAACAGCAGGAGGAGGCTGCGTGAAATCCGTTCGAGAAACGGCGTTGCTGACTGCTGGCGCTCCCCAGCGACGAGAAACTGGAACGTCGGTAGCGTGAGTTCCTGCGGGTCCGGTCGAATGAGGTATAGTACCACAATCGGCACCGCAAGAAGGAGGGCAGCTAGCCCTAGGGGGGCAAGCAACACGTCCGAGAGGACCATTACCTGTGTATCAGGCGGAGGCGGCATTTATCTTGTGACTCTGGTGACACCAATCCCACGTGCCAACCGACGCCGTCTACAGATCGCGACGAACCACACTGCACATCCGCGGCCGTCGTGACCGCTGGCGCGTATTTGTGCATGAACGTTTGATACGAACCCATCGCTGTCTACCGATTATGGCGATATACGACACAATGCATTTAAGTGAAGATAGTCGAGTGACAGTCAGAATGGGACACTCCGAAAGCGGGCCTACAGGGGCGACATCGGGGACCGCCACCGAACGGACCCTCAAGGTTCTGTTCGAAATTGAACTGTCCGATGACTGTTCGTGTCCACTTTCGGAGCCGGATGCAGACATCGAAAACGCTCAGAACCAGATCGACGATGGCGTCTGTCACGCGGAGGTGACTGTCACTGACGAGACCGGTACCGCACGGGTCCTCCATTCGACAAATCAGGTCGGTGACGCCTGTCTCTGTCTCGCGTTTAGCGAGGTCGGGTGTGTCCCACGAACGCGACGCGTAGACGGTGACTCGCTTTTCATCGAAACGTACGTCTCAGACCGAAGCGTCATCAGCGAGCTAGTCGAGCAGTTGCAATCGGCCGCCGAACGAGTCCGTCTGCGACGGCTGACATCCCGTCAAGACGACGAGACTGAGTCGGAGCCCGCGACTGTCGACCTCTCCTGTCTCACGACAAAACAACGGGAAGCTGCGATAATTGCGGTCGACGAAGGCTACTACCAGCAGCCCCGACAGACGACCCTCGACGAACTCGCATCGACACTCGGTATCTCGAAATCAGCCCTCTCTCAGCGCCTGAACGCCGTCGAATCGAAACTCGCGACGGCCGCCTTCGATCCGTAGACTCGCCTTTTCGGGCTGGATGCACTGGCGACGGAGAGACTTCCCCCAGTCACCGAACGACTTGCGCGTGAACAGAGCGTTCTCCGAGTGTCTGTTTCGGCTATGTCCCGGGTCTCTGGCATACGCTCGATCGGTCTGACCGCGGACGGGCACACCCGCCGGTACTTAAATCCCTTCATAATACAGCGCGCGTCCTACCGAGGTCCGAAAGAAATCGACAACTAGAGCCATGAATAACCCACAGCAGCCGAGATTGACGCCGATTGATGAGTGGGAAGATGAAGCAACAGCGATGCTTGACGGCGTCGAGTACGACACTGAGTTGGGGCTACGGATGGCTCGTGACGCGATTCGCGTCTCGAACGGGGAACTGAGCGACGCCGAATTCCATGAAAAGTACCACGAGGAGGTACTGGCGGAGTTCGGTGAAGACGAGCGGCCGACCAAACCTGAGGGATTCGACGATGACTGACGACGACGGCGTTTACCGACGTGACGTACTGAAAGCCAGCGGAGCAGCCGCTGCCCTCGGTCTTGGCGGGGGCGAGTTCTTCCAGACGCTGGCCGAAAGCGGAGACGGAACCGGGCCGTCAAACCGCGATTCCGGTATCGAGAGCTACGTCGGGCAAAACGAGGTCATCCAGACCGTCTGCTCGCCGAACTGTCGCGGGAAGTGTCCCATCGACGTCCACGTCCGCGACGGCCAGGTGAAGAAGGTCGAGCCACATCCGCCGGAAGACGAGCAGTACAAGCGGGCCTGTGTGCTCGGGCTCTCACACACCCAGCGTGTGTACGACCCGACAAGACTGAAGTACCCGATGAAGCGCACAGACTGGTCGCCCGACGCGCCAAACCCCGACGGACGCGGTCCGGACGCCGAGTTCGAGCGCGTCTCGTGGGACGAGGCGCTTGATCTGGTCGCCGCCAAGATGCAGTCCCTGAAAGACGACCACGGCGCAGAGAGCGTCCTCTTCCACGAGGGGTCGGGGAACTATGGGCAGACGGGTAAGTCGTTCAGCCGTCTGGCCGCTCTGTTTGGCGCAACCCAGTCTGCCTGGGGTATCGACGCCAACGTCGGTCGCGGATTCAACCGGGTCACCGGGACTGGGTTCTTTCTTCCGCCGACGAACGAGGCTGAGGACTGGGAGAACGCGAACACCATCATCGTCTGGGGGTCGGACATCTTCTCCAGTCAGTTCCAGATGGACGCTTCGAAGATTCTTGACGCCGTCGAGAGTGGGGCGAAACTTGTCGTGGTGGACCCGGTGTACACGACGACAGCGTCGAAAGCCGACCTGTGGCTTCCGGTCAAGCCCGGGAAAGATGTGCATCTTGCGCTTGCGATGATGCACACTGTCTTCGAAGACGGGACGTACGACGAACAGTTCCTTCGCAAGCGGACGACCGGTCCCGCGCTAATCCGAAAAGACACCGGCGACCTACTCAAGTCGAGTGCCGTCTTCGACGACGGCAGCGACGACCAGGTTGTCGCCGTCGAACGGGGCAGCAACACGCCAGTCGAACTCGAACCCGAGACCGACGGCCCGTACGCACTCTTCGGAGAGTTCACCGTCAACGGCATCGAATGTGAGACAGCACTGACCCGGCTCCGTGACCACGTAGCTGCCTACGCGCCATCGAAAGTCGCGACGAAGACCGGTGTCGACGCGGAGAATATCCGCACTGCAGTCCGATGGCTGGCGACTCGCGGCCCCGGTGGCATCGCCCCGAGCTACGCGCTTGGACGGTACAAACACGGGCACATTTTCGGCCAGACCTATGCGATGCTGATGGGGCTGACCGGTGACTACGGCCGGCACGGGAACATCCACGCGCACCACGCCGGCGGTGCGACGCTCAGCGCCGGTGGCTGGAGCGCTCCCGAGGACGCTGACCCCGGCCCGTCGCTGTTCTTCCCCGAGTACCCGGACGCGATACTCGACGGTGATCCACACAAGGTCAGGGCCGTCTACTCGATTGAGTCGAACATGATGGGCAACCAGTTCCCGGACCGGCAACGGTTCAGAGAGGCCATCAGGAGCCTTGAACTGTACGTGGTCGCGGATATGCACCACACGGATACGGTCCAGCATGCGGACATCATCCTCCCGGCCCCACACTGGTTCGAGCAGGAGGACATCACGTCCAGCTGGGGGTCCCATCCACACATCAGCTATCGACACAAGGTCCAGGAGCCGATGTGGGAGGCCAAAGACGACTACTACGCGATCCGCGGGCTCGCAGAGCGACTCGGATTCGGCGACTACTTCCCGGAGACGAAACGCGAAATGCTCCGGGAACTCGCCAGCCGGGACGATGCAATCGACTTCGAGACGCTGTTCGAACAGGGGACGCAAAAGAAACAGAACGTTCCCATCGTCAAATACACCGACGAGTTCCCCACTGACACGGGGCGCATCAAGATGTACGACGACGATGCGCCGAGCGAAGAGGGCGTCACGTTCGACGTTCCCCGCCCACTCGAAGACCGGACAGCTGACGACTACGAAAAGGCCGACGAGTACCCGCTGATGTTCATGCAGAAGCACAGTCGGTTCCGCATCCACTCGCAGTACGAGATGCTGAACTGGGTGCGTGAGGTCAACCCCGAGCCGCAGCTGGACATCCATCCATCGGATGCGAAAGCTCGTGGTATCGAGGACGGCGAGTACGTCCGGGTGTACAACGACCGCGGCGAGATGATCGTGAAGGCGAAGTACAACGAGGCGTTCCAGCCGGGGCTGGTAAACACTGACCAGGGGTGGTGGTCACGCGACTACATCGCGGGCCACCACAACGACCTCACGCACAACGAGGTCAGCGAGGTCGGCCAGACGATGGCGTTCTACGATGTCCGGGTCGAAGTCGAACCCGCCCCCGATGATGTCGACACGGATAAGTACGAAACCGATAACCCGCGCGGAGCAGGTGCCGACGCACCACGCGCAGGAGGTGACTAACGATGACGAACTACGGCCTAGTAATCGACCAGGAGCGGTGTATCGGCTGTCAGGCATGCGCAGTGTCGTGTAAACAGGAGAACAACGTCCCGATGGGACAGTTCTGGAACCGTGTCCTGACGGAGGGCGGCGACAAGATCGACACCCCGTCCGGTGGCTACCCCGAAGACGGGGGTAGCGGGTCGCTGGATATGGAGTACCAGCCGACGGCGTGCCAGCACTGCGAAAACGCCCCCTGCGTGAAGGTCTGTCCGGTCAACGCGACGTACACCCGGGACGACGGGATCGTCGAGATCGACTACGACAAGTGCATCGGCTGTCGCTACTGTATGGCCGCCTGCCCGTACAACGCGCGGGTGTTCAACTGGGACGAACCCGAGCAGATGCCCGAGGAGGGGACGGGCGACGTTGCCACGCGGCCACAGGGCGTCGTCGAGAAGTGTACGTTCTGTAGCCACCGCGTCGACGAGGGACTCGACCCGGCCTGTGTCGTCAACTGCCCGGCCGACGCACGCATCTTCGGCGACCTCGACGACGAGGGGAGTACCGTCTCGAAGTACATCAACGAGTACGAGACGGACCAGCTCCTCGAAGACCGCGGAACGGACCCGAAGACGCACTACATCAGCGGCGAGATGAGTCCCGGTCGGCCGCAGACGTCGGATAAGATGGAGAGCGAACTCGACGATGTTTCTCCGTGGTCCGATGGGACCGAGGACGTGCCATCTGAGGCCGGTGGCAGCGACAGTAGCGGCTCGGGTGGCAGCCACCACTCCATCGTGGGTGATGCAGATCCACACGTCCCGGCAGTGGGGTCCGGAGGTGATGACTGATGGCCGCTGACTCGTCACGGATCGCGATTCCGGCCTTCGGGACGAAAGGAAAGCTGTGGCTCGGGCTGCTCGCGACCCTCATGGTCGCTGGACTGGCAGCCTGGGGCTACCAACTTACCACTGGGCTGGTCGCCACGGGGATGCGCAACGTCTTCTCGTGGGGGCTGTACATCATGATGTTCGTCCTGTTCGTCGGGCTGTCTGCCGGGGGGCTCATCATCTCCAGCGCACCGAAGTTCTTCCATTCACACCGCTACGAGGGGTTCGCACGGCTCGGCGTGCTGGTCAGTCTCGCCTGTATCACCGTCGCGGGCCTGCTCATCCTCCCGGACATCGGGCGGCCCGAGCGGCTCTACCAGTTTGTCACCTCGCCGGACTTCCGCTCGCCGATGGTGTGGGACTTCGGCATTGTCATCCTCTATGGCGTGCTAAACCTCTGGTATCTGTGGCTCTTGACTCGCCGCGACCTTGCTGCGCGGGGGTCGCCGCTCGCACTGGGTGTCGATGACACCGACGCCGGACGCGAGCGTGACCGCACGCTCATGTTCTGGACCGCGGCACTCGCCCTCCCGACCGCCGTCGCACTCCACTCAGTGACCGGGTGGATCTTCGCGACGCAGATCGGACGTGGCGACTGGTTCAGCCCCCTCGTCGCACCCGTGTTCATCGCCAAGGCGCTTGTCTCCGGGCTCGGGCTGTTGCTGGTCGTGTCGGTACTCGCAGACCGGCTCACGAACTACGAGGTCGACCGCGAGGAACTCACGAGTCTCGGGAAGATACTCGGCATCTTCCTCGCGCTGCACGTGGTCTACCTGCTTGCGGCCGAGCGACTGCCCCACGCCTGGGCGAACCACTTCGAGTTCTGGGCCATCACCAGCAGCTTCCTCATCGGCGAGTCCGTCTACTTCTGGCTCTGGACCGTCGTCGGCGGGGCAGTCCCGCTCATCATGCTGATGATTCCATCGCTTCGGAAGCGCGTGTCGGTCATCTTCACCGCGAGCCTCCTCGCGGTCTTCGGCACGATGTTCGAAGGGATCCGGCTGGTGTTCACGGGATACGAAGTCGCTAACATCGACCTCCCACCGGGCATCTCGACCGGTGGCGAGTACGCCGGCATCACGACAGACATCTGGGCGACTGCGGGGGCCTACACCCCGACGCTGGTCGAGGTGGTTGTCACCCTCGGTATCGTCGCCTTCGGCGCACTCATCGTCACGCTCGGCCTGAAATACGTCCCGATTCAGCGAGTCGAGAAACCGGAGTCGTACGCGACTGACGGCGGTCGACAGGAGCGACAATGACTGGACAGACTGATGCCCCCGCCAAGCGTGAGCGAGCATCCGAGCGCAGCACAGACAGCGACGGATTCCGCTCGGACGCCGCAGCGACCTACGCCGTCCTCGCCGAATGCTGGCGGGAACCGACCGAACAGTTGGTCGAAGCCGTCGAGACCGGCGAACTGGTCCCGGTAGTCGGCGACGTTGGCTCTGTTGACCTTCGCCGTCTCAGCGCCGAGTACACCCGGCTGTTTATCGGGCCGGAAGGGCCACCGTGTCCACCCTACGAGAGCGTCTATCGCGACGGCGACGACCCGGACGAACTCGGCCCGGTCAAGGGACCAGCTACGATGGCTGTCGTGCGCTGGTACCGGGAGTTCGGCGTCCAGCCTGTGGCCGACCATCCGGACCTCCCGGACCACATTGCGACCGAACTGGAGTTCGCCGCTTATCTGGCAGAAGCGGGTCTCGACGAACGGCTTTCCCAGTTCCGTGCGGAGCATCTTGATGCGTGGGCTGACGAGTTCCTCGGCCACGTCGAGGCAGAGACACGCGAAGCGTTCTACGCGTCACTGGCAGCCACGACCCGGGAGATGCTCGGGCAATAGCGGACCTGCGGGGCACTGACCGGGTTCGTCGCGGCGGCTGACTGTTTCCTCATCCATTTTCGCGGTCAATACCCGCTCAGAGTCGTGTGCGCCGTCATCGCCATCGCGACGAGTACGAGAGACAGCTCCCGCAGGCGGTCGCACAGTCGGTCACAGCGACGAAGCCCAGCGGATGCAGGAGAGCGGGGCATGACAGACGAGAATCCGGAGCGGCGGCGCGGTCCTACTGTGCGTCGCGTCGTTCCCACGCCTGCACCGTCGGGAGCGACCATCCGCGACCGATGCCCAGCCCCCGGGCCAACAGCACCGCGAGCGCGCACCCGGCCGATGCTACGCTGAGCGGCACGCCCATCTGTGCCAGCGCCCAGAAGGCGAGACCACCGATAACGGCACAGGACGCGTAGAAGTCCTCGCGGAGGATGAACGGCGTCCGGCCCAGCAGCAGGTCCGATATCGCCCCGCCGCCGGCCGCGTTGACCGTCGCCAGCGCGACGACGGCAAACACCGGGAGGCCGGCCTGATGACCCAGCAGCGCTCCGGTGGTGGTGAACGCCGCCAGCCCGATGGCGTCGGCCGTCAGGACGACCGGATGCTGGTGGCCGTCGTCGAGGAAATGCACGAGCAAAACGGCGGCGGCGACGCCGAGGAGCGACAGGGCCACTTCGCCGGGCGACTGCAGGGAGTTCGGAACGCGGTTCAACAGCAGGTCCCGCGTCGTCCCGCCACCCAGCGCCGTCATCACGCCGACGACCGTGACGCCGAACACGTCGTAGCGCTCCTCGACAGCCTTCGCCGCGCCGACGAACGCGAACCCGACCAGCCCGATAGCGTTCATCACCGCAAACGCGTCGGTCACGCTACCCCTCCGACCCGCCGGGGCACGGTGCGTGCGCGACCCCGGGGGAGTCGACCCGCTGTCACGAGTATCGCGGTCATTATGCTACTACTACGGGTGCGGACAATTATGCCTTTAGTCCTGCCCGCGAGGTATGTCCCCGGCTATCACTGTCGACTGCCAGCGACCGTCCTACGGCTTGACAGTCTCCAGCACCCAGTCGGACGGTGTCGCTCGGCGGACCTCGAACGGGTCGAAGGCTTCTCGCGGGGCCTCCGCGAGCCGGCCCAGGAACTGCCCGACCGGCGTCGGGTCGCGGTCGCTGACGAGGACGAACGACTCGCCGCTGTCCAGCGCGGTGAACTGCTCTCGAACCAGATCCTTGCGTTCCTGTGGCGGCAGGCCCCGGATATCGGCGGTTGGTTCGACGCCCACCTCGCCGGCGGTGTCGAGGGCCGATTCCACGGCATCCCCCAAATCGCTGACCGCGCTGGGCACGTCGCCGGGTGCTGGCGTCCCCTGCAGGTCCTGCGAGAACGGGAGTTCGGCCAGCACCTCCGCGTCGAGGTCTTCAAGCGCATTACCGGTGAACAGGTCGTTGGGCTCGCCACAGCACTCACAGACGTACTCTGCCATGTTGACGACGGTTCCCAGGACCGGCACGTCGTTGTCGCGGAACAGTTCGACCGTCCGGCTTGTGTCGCTGACGCTGGCGTGAAACGGCGTCGTCACGACGACGACTCCGTCGACGGGGACCTCCTGTAGCGTCGTCAGCACCACGTCACCGGTTCCGGGGGGCAGGTCAAGCACCAGTATCTCGTCGTTGCGCCATGCGGTGTTCTCGAACAGGTCGTCGAGGGCGTCGTGGGCCATCGCGCCGCGCCAGGCCAGCGGCGCGCCGCTTCCCATCAGGCCGACGCTCATCACGTCCATGTCGCCCGCTCGGACCGGGAGCGGGTCGCCCTCCTCGCTGGAGTGGACCGGGCCGCTCACGTCAAGCAACTCGGGGACGTTCGGGCCGTGGATGTCGGCGTCGAACAGCGCCACGTCGCTGTCGGCGGCCAGCGCGCAGGCCAGATGCGTGGCGACCGTCGACTTGCCGACGCCGCCCTTCGCGCTGGCGACGGCGATAACGTGGTCGAACGACTCGACACCGGCCTGCCTCTCGCTCGTTGGCGTCGTCCGCTCGACGTGGACGCTGTCGACGCCGTCCACGTCGTCGACCGCGTGCAGCATCGCCTGGACGACCTGCGTGCTCGTCCCGCCGTCAAGCGCGGTCAGGTCGGCCTCAATCGTCACGTCGCCGTCGGCCGCGTCGATGTTCTCGACGAAGCCCGCGTCGAACACGGAGAGGTCGGCGTTCGGGTCGCGCACGTCTCGCAGTGCGGCTTCGATACGGTCGGTCAGTGTGGTGGGCGTTCCGTCAGTCATCGTCAGAGGTCGGGCATCCGATTGAGTCTGTCTTCGCCGGGCAGGAGTCGGGCGTCGTTCTCCAGCGCGCCGCCGAACTGCCGCCGGAACCGTCCGGGGTCCGCTTCGAGGGACCGCTCGGCGGTCTGGCGGACCACGGTTGCCGGGTCGTCGGTGAGTTCGCGGAGTCGCTCGCGAGCGCGGTCCTCGTCGACGCCGCCGAGCATGTGCGCGGCCCACTCGCGGACCCGCTCGCTGTCGTCGCGGCTCTGTTCTAACAGCAGGTCGGCCATCCCCTCGCCACGGAGTTTGAACAGCGAGATGGCCGCGTTGCGCCGGACCGCGTGGTGGTCGTCGTGTATAGCGGCCGCGATATCCTCTTCGTGGGCCTCGCGGTCGACGTTGTCGAGCGTGACGACGGCTTCGGCCCGGACCCACGGGTCGGGGTCGGAAAGCAGTTCCACCGCCACCGCTGCGGCCCGCTCACCGCCGTGGGCGGTCAGCGCCTCGACGGCGAACTGGCGCACGTCGCTGTCGTCGTCGGTCGTCGCGGCGCGGGCCAGTGCCGCCACGATTTCGCCGGTGGACGCGCGGTCTTTGAGTTCGAGCGCGGCGCGGCGGCGCTCGGTCTTTTCCCCGTGTTCGATGTCGGACAGCAGCGACGCCGCCGCGTCGTCCTCGACAGGTTCGGTGTCGCTCGCGGCCAGTTCCTCCGGTGTCGCCTCGCCAATCGTCACGTCTTCGCGGCTCACCTCGATGTCCTCCAGCGCCTCGATGTCGGTGTGCAGGCCCGGGCTGCGCTCGGGGTCCAGTTGCGGGTCCGGGTCCTCTTCGAGGTGCTTCTCGAACTCGTCGTCGTCGTGGCACCCAGTCATGGCTGTCCCTCCCCGCGCGTGAGCGCGGCGACCCCGAGCGCGAACGGGAGCGCCCGCGGGAGCGAGGCCGGGACGCCGGCGAACGCGACCAGCGCGACGCCGGCAAGCAGCGTCCAGCGGCGGGTCCGGCTGGCGGCGCTGGCCGTCGTCACCGCGCCGGCCGCGGCCAGTGCTACCACCGGGAGGCTCGTTCCGACAACGCCGCTGCCGGTGAGCGTGACCGCGCCGGTGACGAACGGGACGGCGCGGCCGACCGCGAGGACGACGGCGAAGGCGGCGACGCCGCCGAGTATCGCGCCCCAGTCCGCCGTCGACAGCGATCGCCAGTCCGTCGCGGCGAACGCCGGCGTCGCCGCGACCCCGAGCAGCGCCGCGGTCGAGGCCGCCGGTCGGAGCCCCGTCCAGCCGCCGACGCCGCTCGCCAGCCCGACGCTCAGCGCCGCGACGAGCAGGGCGGTCGCGGCCGCCGAGACGGGGTCCAGCCGTCGGCCCGAGACCGCCGCGACCGTCGCCGTCCCGAGGACGACGGCGGCGGCCGCCGGGAGCGCCACAGCGCTACTGACGAGGGACAGCAGGCCGAACACGCCGACGAACAGCAGGCCGACGCCGGCGGCCGGGTCGGCGTCGGTGACGGCGACGGTGACCGCCGCGGCGGCGACGACGGCCGTGGACGCGACCGTCAACGGGCCGGGCGCGACCGGGACCCCGTATCCCGGCGCGTTGACGAACAGAACCGCGAGGTAGCGGGCGGCCACCGCGACGGCCGCCGTGCCGACCGCGAGGTCCGCGAGCGAGCGGTCCCCGCCGAGCAGTAGCGGCCGGACTCGCTGCTGGAAGGTGGCTGTCATCGCTTCCCCTCCAGTCGGTCCGCGAGGTCGTTTCGGTCGGCCCGGACGAACGCCTCCAGCAGTTCGCCGAAGCCGCCGTAGATGTCGGTCCCCGGCTCGTCGGCCAGCCGGTCGGCGACGCCGGCCGCGGCGTGGCCGAGGTGGCGGTCGTGGAAGTCAAGCCTGGCACTTGCGGCGTCGTCTCCGATGGCGGCTTCCCGGCGGGCCAGGTAGCCCGCGAACTCCAGTTCGTAGGTCACGGCGTCGTGGTTGTCCCGGGTCTCCTGGTCGATTTCGAGGCCGTAGTGGCTGTAGGCCCGCGAGAGGTCGAGATTCACGTCGTTCCAGGAGTGGTCCGGCCGGTATTTGGACTCGTACAGCGGGACTGGCGGCCCCTCGGCCTCCAGCGAGCCGTCGGTGCGATCGGTGTACTCGCTGTAGCTGAGTTCGAAGATGTCGTTGTAGCGGGCCGCGAGCGTCTCGTAGTCATCACCGGTGGTGAGCGACGGGACGGTCACGTCGAGGCCTGTCCGGTCGAGACACGCTTGCAAATCCGCTTCCAGCGTCCCGTCGGCCGCCGCGCTGTGGAACGACTCCTCGGGGTACTCGAACGCCTTGGCGAGCGTCGCGTACACCGCGCCGCGGGCAGCGGCAGTCTCATCGAGGTCATCTATCGAGTCGGCTGGCGTGCTCGCCATCACTCGACCCCCCGTGTCCGATAGATGCCGAAGCCGGTGACGCCGACGACAGCGACGATGGCGATACCGGCGACGGTCCACAGCAGCGTCTCGTAGGGCGGGCCCTGCGGGCCGCCGCTGAACGGGTAGTAGTGCCACTCGCTGACCGCTTTCTGGCCGGACCGCTCGCCGTTGGAGCCGTTCCAGACGGCGAAGGCCACGTCGAGGTCGCCGTCGGTCTGCAGGTCGGTCCGGTTCTCGGTCGGGGCGTCAAGCTGGCGCGAGTAGACCACCGTCCAGGTGGCGTTGCCGCCGGTGCCGCTGTGACTCGCGTTGGCCGAGACGGTCGGGTTCTCGAAGGCGGTTGTCGAACCGACTCCGCCGGCCAGCAGTTCCTGCGTCCCGGTCGACCCGCTCCAGTACCAGACGTTGACGCGGTTGTCCGGGCCGCCCATCGCTATCGGCGGCCGGGAGCTCGTGTTGACCGGGAACTGGACCGCGACCGCGTCGGCGAACGCCCGTGTGGCGCTGGCGTTTGTATCCCGTGTCGCGTCGTGCCACTGCAGACGGACGTACAGGCGCTCGTCAGTCCGGGCCGCCTGCACGTCGACCGTCTCGACGGACGTGTCGTCGGCGTTCGGGACGCTACTCGGGGCGCTCGAAAGCGGCACGTCAGAGGCCGGCACCCCCGTCCACCCGTCGGCGTCCGGCTGTGCGAGGTCGGCCGTCGATACCTCCGAAACCGGGATTTCGTGTGCTGGCCGGGCGCTGGCCATCGGCGCGGCCACCGTCGAAACGACGATGAGCCCCGCCAGCACCGCCGTGAGTGTGAGCGTGTGTCGGTGGTCAGTCATCGTCAAAGACCTCCAATCGGTACTGTTTGGCCGGGTTCTTGTCCTGGAGCAGTTCCATCAGTTCGCTGTCTTCGCCCTGTCGGGCCCGCTGGCGCTCGCGCTCGATGGTGTCGAGGGCTTGGTCGACGCCGTCGCCGAACAGGTCCCGGAGGTACTGTCGTGGGATGCGGTCGATGTCGACTGTCTCCCCGTCCTCCGTGTGCTGGCCGGGCGCGAAGGGCGGGATGTAGTAGACGTTGGGCTGGGTCCGGAACTCCGGATGGAGCGGCAGGGCAACCTCGTACTCGTTGACAAGCTTGTGAATCGGACCCTCCTCGTCGTCGAGGAAGCCGACCAGCCGGAGCTGGGGCGGGCACTCCTCGGCACAGGCCGGCGCGAACGTCTCTCCATCGGGACCTTCGCCCTCGATGCGCGGGTAACAGAAGATGCACTTCTCCGATTTCTTCGAGACGGTGTTGTAGTACACCTTCTTGTACGGACAGCCCTCGACGCAGTAGCGGTAGCCCCGACAGCGGTCCTGGTCGACGAGAACGATGCCGTCTTCCTGGCGCTTGTACAGCGCCGAGCGCGGGCAGGCCTCGACACAGGAGGGGTGGGTACAGTGGTTGCAGATGCGCGGGAGATAGAAGTAGTAGCTGTTGGGGTACTCGCCGGCCCCCTGGTCCTCGTCCCAGTTGGGGCCCCATTCCGCGCCTTCGCGGGGCCGGAGCGGCTCGTCGCTGCCCTCGTACATGATTTCGCTGTGGTTGAACTCCCAGGCGCGGCCGTAGTCTTCCTCGTCTGGAATCTCGCCAGGTGAGCGGTCGGAGTGCTCGCTGGACTCCCAGCCGCCGCCGGAGTCCTCCCAGCCCCGCGGGTACCCCTCGCCGGGCTTGGTCTCGACGTTGTTCCAGTACATGTACTCCGACCCGCCGTCCTCCGTCCAGAGGCTCTTGCAGGCGATAGTACACGTCTGGCAGCCGATGCACTTGTTCAGGTCCATCACCATCGCGACCTGGTGGTCGACGCCGTCGGCGACGTTGACCAGCGTATCGTCCTCGCCCTGTTCGTCCTGTTGGTCGGTGCTCATTCGCTGTCACCTCCGGTCGGTCGGACGTCGACGCGCACGTCGCTGTTGACCCCCGTCGGCCCCCAGTAGTTCGGGAAGAAGTGCAGGTGCTCGCCGGTGTCTTCGGGGTACTGCACTAGCTGGGTCGGCTTCATGTACATCGGGACGAGCGTGTTGAAGTTGTCCCGGTCGGGGTACTGGAACTTCTCCCAGGAGAAGAAGTGCCGGACGGTCCCCGGCTCGCTGGACGGGTAGATTTTGGCCTGCACCTCGACGGCCCCGAGGTCGTTGTACACCTCGACGGTGTCGCCGTCCTCGATGCCGCGCTCCTCGGCGTCCTCGGGGTTGATGTACACCACCGGCTCCCCCCGCTGGAGACGGAGCATCTTGGGGTCGTCCCGCCACGTCGAGTGGATGGACCACCGGCCGTGGGGCGTGTTGTACGACAGCGGGTAGTCCCCGCCGGTGTTTTCCGGGCCTTCCTTGTGGGTCGGCAGTTCCTCGCCGAGTTCGAGGTACCAGTCGTGGTCGATGTAGTACTGCTGACGGCCGGTGAAGGTGGGCCAGGGGTTCTTGTCGTGGACGTAGTCCTGCCACGGGACGTACGCCTCCCCCTCCTTGATGTCGGAACTCCAGTGGTCGCCAGCTTCGAGGAACCGCTGTGGTTGCTCGTCGATGTCGTCGAACGTGATCTGCTCGTCGGTGTCCTCGGGGTTGGTCTCCTCGGAGTGTTCGAGGATGAACTCCGCGGCGGCCCTGTCTTCCTCCAGCGCCCCCTCCTCGCCGGTCTCCCAGTCGCGGACGTAGTCGTCGTGGATGGTCGTCAGGTCGATGGTCCGGTCGAACTTCCGGTCCTCGACCGGCTCGACGCCCCGTTCACGGGCCCGCTCCTGTATCTTCTCGGCGAGCAGGCGGAAGATTTCCCAGTCGGTCTTGGCCTCGCCCAGCGGCTCGACGGCCGGCGTGAACGGGTGCACGTAGGTGTGCATGTCCGTCTCCGAGAGGTCGTGTTTCTCGTAGTGGCTGGCCGCCGGCAGGACGATGTCCGAGTACATCGCCGTCGAGTCCATCCGGAAGTTGATGTCGACGACGAGGTCGAGTTTGGGCCAGAGCTGTTCCTCGACGGCGACGTTGCCCTTGGCCTGATTGAAGTAGTTGCCCCGCCAGATGAACATCGTCGACGGGTCCGGCCGGCTCCCGTCCTCGCGTTCCTCGGGGTAGACCGGCATCCATCCCTCGTCGATGGACTCGCGTATCTTCTCGGCGGTGTCGGGGTCGGTGTTGTCGAGGATGCCGGCGTGGAAGTACGTCCACAGCGTCGTCGGGACCCCGCGGACGCTGCCGGTCGGGAACGAGAGCACCTTCCAGCCGTGGAACGACCAGATCTTCTCTTGGCCGACGTAGTGGTCCAGGCCGGTGCCGGGGTCGCCCAGATTGCCCGTCAGCGTCACGAGCAACTGGATGGCGCGGTTGCCCAGATCGTTGTGGTACCAGTCGTTGACGCCCTTGCCGTGGATGATTTTGGCCGCGTCGGCCTCGGCGAACTCGCGGGCGACTCGCTGGTAGGTGTTCTCGCCGACCCCGGTCTCCTCGTGGACGAACTCCGGCGTATACTGGCTGAGTTCGTCAGTGAGGTTCTCCCAGACCGACCGGACTGCGACGCTGCCCGCGTCGGTCTCGACGGTCCGCTCGACCGACAACTGCGGGTCGAAGTCGAGTTCGATGCTCGCCGAGTAGTCCTTCTGGCCGTCCCGTTCGCCCAGCGAGCCGGGCGCGCGCCGGAGGGTGCCGTCGGCGTCGACCATGACGAACACCTTCTCGGGGTCGTCGGCGTCCTCGGCGAGGCCGACTTCGCTGGCCCGGAGGAACTTGCCGGTGTCCTCCCGGACGAGCAGCGGCATGTCGGTCTGCTCTTTGAGATGCTCCTCGTCGTACAGCCCCTCGTCGACGATGGTCTGGGCCATCCCAAGCGCGAGCGCGGTGTCGCTGCCGCCGTGGGGCGAGAGCCACTCGTCGGTGTGAATGGCCGTCTGGGAGTAGTCGGTGAAGATACCGACCCGCTTTGCGCCCTCGTAGCCGGCGTCGAGGAAATACTTCGCGTCGGGGATGCGCGTGACGTTGATGTTCGACCCCCAGGCGATGATGTAGTCGGCGTTGTGCCAGTCGGCGGACTCGGCGTTGTCGGTCTGGGTGCCCCACGTAATCGGCTGGCCCGGCGGCAGGTCCGAGTACCAGTCGTAGAAGCTGTGGGAGACGCCGCCGAGCAGGTTCACGAGCCGGGAGCCGGAGGCGAAGCTCACCGGGGACATCGCCGGAATCGGCGTGAACCCGGAAATCGCGTCGTACCGACCCGCCTGTACCTCGTCGATGACGTGGTCGGCGATTTCGGTCAGCGCCTCGTCCCAGCTAATCCGCTCCCACTGGCCCTCGCCGCGCTCGCCGGTGCGCCGGAGCGGGTGGAGCACGCGCTGGTCGGCGTTGACGTAGTCGGTGTAGCAAGCCCCCTTCTGGCAGCCACGCGGGTTTGGGTCCGGGAGGCTCTCGTCGAAGGTCGGGTAGTCGCCGGCCTGTTCCTCGCGCCAGACCTGGCCGTCCTTGACGTAGACGTTCCAGGAACAGGAGCCAGTGCAGTTGACGCTGTGGGTCGAGCGGGCGACGGAGTCCCAGTCCCACTCGTCGCGGTAGAGGTCCTCCCAGTCCCGGTACGGGTAATTGCCGATGGGGTCGTCGACCGCTTGCAGGCCGTCCATGCCGTCGTCGGCGAAGGACAGCCCCGTTGCGCCCAGCAGCGACGCGGCTCCGAGGCCGCGCACGAAGTCGCGGCGACTGATTCCAGCACTGTCCGCCTCGTCGTCGGTCGGGTCGTGTCTACTCATTGGTGATGAACACAGTCGCAGTCGCACAGGCAGTGCCGGCCACGGCTAGTGCGATGCCGGTCGATGTGCTGCCGCCGACTTCGAGGCCGGCGGCGACCAGCGCGAGGCCGACCAGTTTACTCGTCGTATCCAGCAGGCGATACTGTCGCTCGCTCAGTTCGACGCTCGTCGTCATCCGTCTCCCTCCCGTTCGGTGGCGTCCGCGTCGCTGTCGACAGCGCCGCCGTCGGCGGCCACGTCCCCTTCCCGGGACGGCGACGGCTCTCCGTCGCGCAACAGGAGGTACGTAATCCCGCCGAAGACGGGCGGGACGACCAGCAGCGCGGCCGTCAGGATGGGGTTGACCACACCGGTCGTCGTCCCAAGCACCTGGCCCGCGAGGATGTTGTTCATCCCCGCGATGGAGGCTATCATGATGAACGCGACGGCGGCCACGCCCACACCGGTCTGCCAGGCGCGGTCCAGCGGGTCCGCGGTGAAATGTGTCGGCTCGGTACGGTCGATGAACGGCCAGATTGCGACCGCGGCAAACACCAGTCCCGGGAGGACGATGCCGCCGACGAACTCCCCGTTGATGTGGGCGGGGCCGACGTTGAAGCTGATCTGTGGCAGGAGCTTCAGGAAGCCGTACACCCACATCAGGAACCAGTCCGGCATGATGAGTTCCGGCGTGGACGCGGGGTCGTTCGGGCCGTACTCGGCGACGTTGTGGACCGGCAGCAGGCCCGCCAGCGCCGACAGCGTTGCCGCGGTGACGAAAAACACCACCGCCGAGACGGCGGCCTGATTCGGGAACGCGGGCAGGCCGATGATGATGTCGCCGTCCTCCTCGTCGACGGGCTTGCGGCCGGCCGTCACGTCGCCGTCCCGCGGGGCCTCGGTGTGTTTCTGCCGGATGAGGATGGCCATGTGGACGGCCAGCCCCACGGCGATAGCCGCCGGTATCACGAGGACGTGCAGGAAGTACAGCCGCGGGATAGTGGCGCTGGAGGGGAACTCCCCTCCGAACACCACCTGGCCGAGGAAATCACCTAACAGGGGGATGGAGATGGTGAGGTTGTAGCCGATGCTGGTCGCGGTGGCGGCGAACTCGTCGAACGGCAGGGCGTAGCCGGTGTAGGCCGCGCCCATCGACAGGGCCGCCAGCCCGGTGCCGACGACCCAGTTCGGCTCCCGCGGATTACGGTACGCCCCGGTGAAGAACACCCGTAACATGTGCAACCCTATCGAGGCGACGAAGAGGTGAGCCGCCCAGTGGTGGAGCCGGCGGATGAACATCCCGAAGGGCACGTCGTAGGTGATGTGCAACACCGAGACGAACGCCTCGGGCATCTCCTCGCCCTGGAACTTCTGGACGCTGCCGTCGTACTCCACGTCGGACGTGGAGGGTTCGAAGAAGAACCCGAGGAAGACCCCCGACAGGATCAGGAGGAGGAAACAGAACAGCGCCACCTCCCCCAGCAGGAACGAGTCCTCGGCCGGGAACGCCTTGCCGAGGAACGTCTGGCCGTTCTCCAGGTCGAGGCGGGTGTCGAACCAGTCGTAGACGGCTTTGGCGCGGGACATTATCCACCTCCGGGGCCGACTGGCCCCTCGAAGTCACCCGTGGCGACGAGGAATCCGTCGCTGGTCACGGTAATCGGGAGCTGCGGGAGCGCCCGCCCCGGCGGGCCGCCGCTGACCGCTGCGCCCTCAAGGACGTTGAATTTCCCGAAGTGACAGGGGCAGACGACCAGGTCCTCCTCCCTGTCGGAGACCATACAGCCGGCGTGGGTACACACCTTCGAGAAGGCGGCGTAGCCGCTGACGGTGAACCCCTCCGCGACGCCGCTACCGTAGTCGGACTCGGCGTAGCGCACCAGCAGCGTCGGTGCGTCCTCGATGCCGGGCCGGGGCTCCGGGAACACGGTCATATGTTCGCCCTCGGAGAGCCGGCTTTCCGTGATGCGCTCGCCCTCGCCGTCGACGAGGTGGATGCCGTCGGAGTACACCGGCCCCTTGTACCCTCGCTCGAACACCTGCGTGGTGCTGGCAAGGGGTGCGGTGAGGCTGGCGACGGCAGTCAGACCGCCGACGGTCGCGAGGAACTTCGCGAAGTCCCGGCGGCGAAGCTCCGCGCGGGCGTCCCCATACAGCGTGGGGGACGTACCGCTGGCCCCGTCACACGAGCAGTCGTCGCCCTGTTCCTCGTCGTCTTCATCGGGTTTCGGATACTCTATCATTCGTGCCCCCTGAGTTCGGCGACTTCGACGTGCGGCATGAACCAGGCGTAGTACGCGACCGTCGAGAGCGCGAGCGAGAGAAACATCCCGGTCGCGTACAGCCCGAAGTACTGGGTCCGGGCGAGCGTGAGGTACTCGCCGGTGAACAACGCCGCGAAGACGATAGACAGGACCGTCAGTCCGCTCATGGCGACGAGTCCTTCGATGGCGTCCGAGGCGTCGTGGTACTCGACGACCCAGCGGTTCTCCGTGTCGAGCCACGGCAGCGAGACGGTTCCGCCGTCGGTGACCGGTTCGGCGTCGTCGGGTGGCCGGACCGCTCTGTTCATGAACTGGTGGGCGGCCGTCAGCACGCCCACGAGGCCGAACAGGGCGACCCAGACGACGACGCCGACCTGGCTCGGCGACAGCTTGTTCGGCGTCTCGACCGGGCCTTCGAGCGGCCGGATGTCGCTGACGCTCTCGTCGATAGCGATTTCCTCCGACGGTGGCTCGCCGTGCAATGCGACGTACCACATCGGCAGCAGCACCGCCGTTATCAACAGACCGATGAGTATCGTGTTGCGTCTCATAATCTTGTGTCATCTCGGTTCGCCAGCGATTCGAACGGCTATCTGCGTCGCTGTGTTCGGGGTTTGTCCCAGCACCCCGATGAACTGCCAGCCCGACATCTTAGGCCCATTATATGGCGGTTTTTTATACGAACATGTTCGCACAGACTCTTTTATGCTAGCCGGGGGATTCCCCACACATGTCGGGCCGAATGCTTGCCGAGGTCGAAGTGTTCGGCCCTCGGTCGTGTCAGGTGCAACCGCACGCTGACGAGGAGTGGTCGGTGTCGTCAGTCTCCCGGAGCGCAACGAGTGGCGGTGCTGGCCGGGTTGTCGAAGAGTTCACGCTCAAAGGCAGTGAGGGAACGCCGTCAGTGCTACAGAGTGCAGACCCAAGCGCCGACCACGTGTTCGCCTACGACCAGCGACACGTGTTTCAGCTGTCTCGGGCAGCCGGACAGGGCTGCGTGTGTGAACGTATCGAAGCAGCCGGCTGCGTCGTTCAGGAGTTCTCGGCAGACACCGACTCCATCGTCGTCACGTTCCTCGTTGACGACATCCCGACCCTGCGAGACATCGTCGACGACCTCGAATCCGAGGGTGAGACGGTCAAACTCCGACGGCTACTGGAGGACACGTCCACAGAGACGGACCAGCCGGTCGTCCTCGACCGAGCAAAACTGACCAGCCGCCAGCGTGAGGTGCTGACCAGGGCCCACGAGATGGGGTACTTCGAGCACCCGCGCGAGGCGACCGCCGGCGACGTGGCCGACGCGCTGGACATCTCTACCTCGACGTTCACCGAACACCTCGCTGCCGCCCAGCGGAAGCTCCTCGACGACCTGCTTGACGCCCGCTGAGTGGCACGCCCTCGAAAAATGTCAACGATGCAGACGTATTTCACAGCAGTTATTTCAGCCCGAACGCGAGGTGCCACCGCTGCCAATGACACAGGAACTTGGTCCCCTCGCTCGAACACTGTCGGTCCCGTACTACGAAGACGCCCTCCCAGCCCACGACCAGTTTCACGCCAAGCGAGTCAGAGACATCGCACTTCGACTCGCGGACGACTGCGACGGCTCGGTCGACCGGGATATCCTCGCCGCGTCGGCGTGGCTCCACGATATCGGTCGGCCCCGGGAGCGGGCCGGTGACATCGATGACCACGACGAATGGGCCACAGCAGAAGCCGCGCAACTACTCGCGGCCGAAGGTGTGGAACCTGATCGAATCGGCCGTCTGAAACACTGTATCCGAACACACAGTATCCGGGTGAGTTCCCCGGAACCGGAAACGCTGGAGGCGAAACTCCTCTTCGACGCGGACAAGCTGGACGCTGCCGGCGCGCGCGGCCTCATTCGACTGGCCTGTATCGTCGGCGAGCGGTCCGGGCGGATGGGTGAGAAATACGCGGTCATCGATGACACGTCAGCTACCGATGTCGAGTCCACCGATTCTCCGGATATCGCACTTCTCCGGGACTGGGCGCAGGAACGCGTCGATATGCTGTACACCTACCCCGGCCGGCGTCTTGGTCAGCAGCGTCGGGAATTCATGGACGAGTTCTTCACGCAATTCGCCGGTGAAATCGGGGTTACAGGGGAGCGATAGCCGGTGTCCGGCCGGAGCCGATAGGCACCGAAACCCGACTTCGAGCGCGTCGGTCTCGACCGGGTGTGCTGTCCCCGGCGGCACGGAACCCTTTACCCTCGCCCCGGCGACACTGCAGCCATGACCGAGTTCGACGCCGAGAAATTCGACGAGAAGTACGCCTACTACTTCGAGGAGCTCGAAGCGGCGTACTCGAACGCGTATCAGGAACTGCATGGGCAGTACGACTCCGAAGTCCTTCGCGGGATAGACCGGCAGATTCTCAGCGAGAGCGAGCCGGTGTACGAGGGGGACGGGACGTTCAGCATCCGGCTGCCCGACGACACTGCGGCGCGTGCGCAGTCTCTGCCGGGCGACGAAGCGACGTTCGACACAGTGCTGTCGGCGTTCACTGACGCCATCGAGCGCGAGCTCCGTCGGCTGTTCGAGTTCGAGTAATCCCCGATCGCTGCCCGACGGCTCGCTCGATAGCGGGCGTGCACAGCCTGTTCGCCTCCCCTCCGGTAGCGGTCGGCCCGGCGGATCGAAAACACCAGAATCAATGCAGTTCCGGTCCTAGCCGAACCAATTATACTAATGGCGACCGATTCAGATCTTCACTGTCTCTTTACCGCACCCGTCGAGGAGCACAACGACTCGTACGTGATCGAGATTCCGAAACAAGAGGTCGAACTGGGAACGCTGGCCTCCGAGACGCTGTACCGGATCGCGCTGTTCGAGCCGGCGGCCGAGGCACCCACACCCCAGTCACCGTCTCAATCCAGTCCCGAGCCTCGGTCCAATTCCCACTCGGAGCCCGGGCCTCGGTCCAATTCACAATCCAAGTCTGAGACCCAGTCCGATTCCCGGTCCGACAAACCGGGCGGGGAACCTGAGTTCGAACCGTCGTCCCCGCCCGTTGCTGAGGGTGAAACGCGTGTCGTCGAAATCGACAACATCGGCGACAAGGGCGACGGCGTCGCACGTATCGACGGCGGGTACGTCGTTATCGTCTCCGACGCCGATGTGGGGGAGCGCCTCCGTGTCAAAATGAATCAGGTCCGCGAGAACGTGGCCTTCGCTGAGATCGTCGAACGGCTCCCATACTACGAATAAGCACCGCTCATATCGACTGGCACTTGTCGTGGACGCTGCTAGAGTTAGTGCGACCGCCGGCCACGCAGCCGAGGGTATATTTTGCCGCCGACTGTCATCCCTTGTATGGGACACGACCACGACGAGGACGCCAACGACAGCGAGGTGGGACACGACCACAGGGAACACACCCACGACGACCATCACGCCCACGACGCTGAAGGGGTTGAAATAGGCGTCCTCACCGTCTCGACCTCGCGAACGCTGGACGACGACCCAGCAGGTGACAGCATCGCTGCGGCCTGCGAAGCCGCGGGCCACGAGATCGCCGAGCGTCGGCTCGTCGCAGACGAGATGGACGCTATCGAAGACGCCGTTGCCAGCCTGCTGGATGACGGGGTCGACGTGGTTCTGACGACCGGCGGGACTGGTCTCACGCCCGACGACGTGACTGTCGACGCCATCGAACCGCTGTTTGACCGGCCGATTCCCGGCTTCGGCGAACTGTTCCGCTGGCTCTCCTACGAGGAAGTCGGGCCGATGGCGATGGCCTCGCGGGCGACCGCCGGCATCGTCGACGACCGGCTGGTGTTCTGTCTCCCCGGCAGCGAGAACGCCGCTCGGACGGGCGCGGAGCGACTCGTCGCGCCCGCTGTGGGCCACCTGCTGGGGCTCGTCCGCCGGTAGCACGGACCCGCACGGTTTTGGGCCGGCATCGGCTACAGGGAGGTATGCCCGAGGAGTTCACGCACGTCGACGAGGAGGGGGACGCACAGATGGTTGATGTGGGCGATAAGGCCGAGAGCCAGCGCCGCGCAGTCGCGCGCGGACAGATTCGGCTCACCGAGTCCACGCTGGCGGCCATCGACGCCGACGAGGTGGAGAAAGGCGACGTGCTGACGACGGCCCGCATCGGCGCGATTCAGGCGGTGAAACACACGTGGGAGACGGTGCCGATGTGCCACCAGATCCCCATCACGAACGTCGAAGTCGAGTTCACCGTCGGCGACGAGGCCGTCGAACTCACGGTTGCCGTCGAGACAGTCGGCAAAACCGGCTGCGAGATGGAAGCGCTGGAGGGCGTGACGACCGGCCTCAACGTCGTCTGGGATATGGTGAAGGCAAACGAGAAAGACGCCGACGGCGAGTACCCGACCACGGCCATCGAAGACATCCGTGTCGTCGAGAAAACCGTCGAGCGGTAAGCCCTGCGAGGCGGACCGCCCCGGTTACTCGCTCCGGGACGCCGGCTGTACGTACACCGTCGCCGGGCTCTGGATGACGACGGCCCGGCCGGCGAACTCGAAGGACACCGTCAGGTCGCTGTCCGGCACGGGGAACAGTGCCTCCAGAACGTCCCCGTCGACGGTGTCCGCCAGCGGCGGCAGGTCGAGGGGGTCGCAGTCGTTCGCTGTCGAGACGGCCCGGACGACGACGCCGGTGACCGAGTCGTACGGCTCGGTCATCGCGTCCACGATCTCGTTATTGTCTGTGCTATCGACCATCGTCTCCGTCAGTCGCTCACCTGTTGGGTTTCAGTACCTTGGGCCGTGGTCACCGGCGCGGTCGTGATGGCTCCGACGGGGAGCTGGTACGCGAGTGTCGTCTCCCGGACGGTGCCCTGGTCGCGGCTCCAGACGATGAGCCCCGCGGCGTTGAGCTTCGGGAGGTGGACGTGGTGCAACTGGACGCGCGCCCGGCCGACCGCGGTGTCGTCGTCGCCGTCGACTGCGAGGTGTCCGGCCACGTCGTCTATCGTCACCTGGCCGTCCTCGTCGACCAGGAAGCTCAGGATGGCCCGCCGTTCGTCGTTCGCCAGGCAATCGAAGACCGAACTCCAGTTCAGCGTCTCTCTCTTGGACATCTGTTCTGAGGAACGTCCCGGAAGGGTAAGGCACTATTACCTGTTATATCACCCATTTATATGTCGACGCCTGTTATCGCTCCCATTTCGGCGAGTCGAACATCACTGAGTGGAGTACCTTGTTGGTCGCGCGGCGGATGCTCTCCGAGACCGACTGCTCCGAGATACCGAGTTCCGCCCCGAGTTCGCCCAGCGTCGTGCCACGCGGCACCTCGAAGTAGCCCGATTCGACGGCCAGGACCAGCGCCCGCCGCTGTGAGTCGGTCAGGTCGAACATATACCCGCCGTCGTACTCCTCCGCGAGCGTGTACACGCGGTCCAGCTGGAACACGATGTCGTGGTCCGTACAGAAGTTGTGGAAGTCCGTGAGCCCGCTGTGGTCGTCGAACCGGATACGGAAGAACCACTCGACGTTGCCTCTGGCCTCCAGAATCGTGGCGTTCGTCTCCGCCATGCCGTAGATGAGACTCTCCACGTCCTCGGCCCATTCGACGCGGTAGAGGGCGCTTTCCCCGATGCGGTCGAGCGAGCGCAGTGCTTGGACGTACTTGCTCGATTCGACGGCGGCTTCGAACTCGTCGAACCCGCCGCCGTGGACCCAGGTGTACGGCATCACCCGTCCCGAGGCGGGCACCACCCGCTCCATCTCCACGTGCGTGTTGTCGCCCCTCGCCAGCACCTTCCCGAGAATGAACTCGTCCGAGTCGATTGTGAACTCGGCCACGACAGTCATAGCGTCGCTATTCTCCGGTAGGTAATCAATATAGAGTACGACCACCCGCGGCATGCCCCCGTCGGACCGGTAGGAGCCGGGTACCGCGTCGGCTACTGCCGAGCGGTAGACACGGCCCCGCGGTCAGGAACAAGGCCTATCTATGTTCCTGTGTTAGAGGCGCGCATGCACGTGCTGGGAATCGTCGGCCACTCCGAGACGGGGAAGACCACGCTGGTCGAGCGGCTGACCGAGCGCCTCGCCTCGTCCGGCCGCGTCGCGACGGTGAAACACTGTACGCACCCGCCGGACGTGGACACGGCTGGCAAGGACACCGCCAGACACCGCGACGCCGGGGCGGCCGAGACCGTCGCGCTCACCGACGACGGCGAGTGGTACGCGACGGGACAGTCGCGGACGCTCACAGAGACGCTGGACGCCCTTGCGCCCGACTACGACTACGCGCTCGTCGAGGGGTACTCCGAGGCGACCATCCCGAAGGTGGTCCTCGGCGACCGCGAGGCCGCCGATCCCGTCCTCCACCGCGCGCCCCACGGCTCGGACGCTGACCTCGACGACATCGTCGCCGCGATGGAGGAACGGGACCCCTACGTCACGCTGGAGACGCTCGTCGCGGACGTAAAGCGGGACCCGGACGAAGTCTACTCCGGCGCGATTGCGACGTTCACAGGGCGCGTCCGCGCACAGGAGGGACCGGAGGACCCGCCGACGGAACTGCTGGAGTTCGAACGTTACGACGAGGTCGCCGCCGAGAAGATGGCCGCGCTCCGGCGGGACCTCGAGGCGCGGGACGGCGTCTACGCGGTCCGCCTCCACCACAAGACTGGCGTGGTCGACGCCGGCGAGGACATCGTCTTCGTCGTCATCTTGGCCGGCCACCGCGGCGAGGCGTTCCGCGCTGTCGAAGACGGCATCAACCGCCTCAAGGAGGAAGTGCCGCTGTTCAAGAAGGAAGTCACCGTCGACGAGGAGTTCTGGGCCCACGAGCGGTAAGTCGGCGTTCTTTTCTCGTTGCCGGCCGCTACCGCCACGGCGTCGCCCGGAGCGCGTGGACCACCAGCAGCGTTCCGAGCGCGACGCCCAGCAGGACGACCGCCACCGGCAGCGCCGCGTCCAACCCGTCCGAAATAAACGAGGCCCATATCTGGACGGGGAGCGTCCGTGGGTAGTACGCCAGCATCATCGTCGCGCCGAACTCGCCCATCGCGCGGGCAAACGTCAGGACGAGGCCGGCGAGTAGCCCGGGCTTTGCGAGTGGGACCGTCACCGAGCGCATCGTCCCAACCCAGTCGCGCCCGAGTGACCGTGAGGCTTCTTCGAGCCGGTCATCAATGCCATCGAAGGCGGCTTTGGCAGTGACGACGAAAAACGGCGACGCGACGAACGTTTGAGCGGCGATGACGCCAAGTAGCGACCGCGTCACCGCCAGGTCGGTGAGACCGCCGAGTCCGTTCGGGCCGACGACTGTCAACAGCAACATCCCGCTGACGACTGGCGGGAGGACGAGCGGGAGGACGACGGCACCCATCGCGACGGTCGCCAGCACACTCGTGGTCCGCGAGAGCCAGTAGGCCAGTGGCAGGCCGAACACGACAGCGATGACCGTACTGCCGAGTGCGGCAACGAGAGACGTGACTGCGGCGTTGATGACGTACGTCTCTGTCAGACTCGTCAGCAGCGCCGTCGGGGAGTACGTGAGAACGAGCACGAGCACCGGAACGACGAAATACAGGAGCAGCACCGCTCCCAGAACGGGAACGAGCTCGCGCACGCCGACCGTATGGCCGGCTCTGGTCTCACCGCGTGACAGTGCTCGGGACATCTCCCACCAGTCGAGGATACGCCTGACGGACGGTAAATCCGTGTGGTGCGAGCCAGTCTCCGGACAGGACTGCCTCGAAGGCTGTACGCGCCGGTTCTGCAGCAGCACGGCGGACAGCCCCGTACTCGATAGGGCTGCCAGTGAGTATCGTGCCGTTCGGCAGTTCGTAGCTGGCGGCCTGATACTGTTCGGCCTGCGCGGGGTCACCGAGGTGTATCTCCGGCGGGAACTCTCGGAACGGGTAGTCGCGTTCGACCGCCATGCTCCGGTAGACGAAGGCGGCGTCGACGGCCCCCGTCTCGAACTGCGCGAGCAGTTGTGTCTCGGGGTACGTCTGGTCCGGCGAAAGGATAGCATTGGACAGGTCGGGCTCGTCGTAATAGTCCGCCGCGAGGGCCAGCACGAACAGCGTTCGATAGCCAAGCGGGTCGAGCGACGGGTCGGTGCGGCCGAGCGAGACGCTGTCGCGTCTAAGCGGGGCATACCACGGCTCTGCGTCCGCGATGCGCGTCCCGTCGGTCGTTTCTGGGTTGTACGCAAGCACCATCTCGTTGCCGGCGATCACTGCGTGCCAGGCAGTGTCCATGACTCGGCTGAACAGGGTCGGGTCCGCTAGGGCGACAATAGCGGGGTCTCGTTTCCCGTCGGCAACGAGACGAGCAGCCTGTACTGATCCGCGGGCTTCGACGGCCAGCTCGATGTCTGTCTGGCCCTGGAGCGTCTCACTGGCTGCGTTCTGCAGACTCCCCGCGACCAGCACGTCCACTCGCCCTCGACCGAACGCCCCGCAGCCTGCAGTTGCGGCGATACCACTTCCCAGTGCCGCAAGCACTGCACGCCGGGTACGTCGGGCCATTATTCGGTCATTTCTTGTTCGGGTACATCTGTGTTGGGGTTGTTCCCAGTATTGACAGGGCGCCTTTCACATTTTTGACCACGGTGTTTTATAACTAAGTAGTATAACCTAGTAATCATGACGCAGATGGAAGCAGCGCAGAACGGGACCGTCACGGAGGAGATGGAGCGAGTCGCCGAACGCGAGAACGTCGACCCGGCGTTCGTCCGACAGCAAGTCGCTGACGGACAGGCGGTGATTCCCGCGAACGTCGGCCACGACGCGCTGGACCCGATGATTATCGGCCGGGAGTTTGCGACGAAAGTCAACGCAAACATCGGCAACAGCGAGGAGACAAGCGACATCGAGGGCGAACTGGAGAAGCTACACACGGCTGTCCACTACGGCGCGGACACCGTGATGGACCTCTCGACCGGGAGCAACCTTGACGAGATACGGTCGGCCAACGTCGAGCACTCGCCGGTCCCCATTGGAACAGTACCCATCTACGAGGCGGTCAAGCGCGCCAGCGACCCGGGTGAGATTACCCACGAACTGCTGCTCGATGTCATCGAGAAGCAGGCGAAACAAGGTGTCGACTACATGACCATCCACGCTGGCGTCCGGATGGAACACCTGCCGCTGACCGACGGCCGCAAAACGGGGATTGTCTCTCGCGGCGGGTCCATCCTGGCGAAGTGGATCGAGGAGAACGGCATGGAGAACCCGCTGTACACGAAATTCGAGGAGATTTGCGAGATATTCCGCGAGTACGACGTGACCTTCAGCCTCGGCGACGGGCTCCGGCCGGGCTGTCTCGCTGACGCCGGCGACGACGCACAGTTCGCCGAACTGGACACGCTCGGCGACCTCACGCGGACCGCCTGGGAACACGATGTGCAGGTGATGGTCGAGGGACCGGGCCACGTCCCGATGGACCAGATCACAGAGCAGGTCGAACGCCAGCAGAACGTCTGTGACGGCGCGCCGTTCTACGTCCTCGGCCCGCTCGTGACCGACGTTGCGCCGGGCTACGACCATATCACGAGCGCCATCGGCGCGACGGAGGCGGCCCGCGCCGGCGCGGCGATGCTCTGTTACGTAACTCCCAAAGAGCACCTCGGGCTCCCGCAGAAAGCCGATGTGCGGGACGGACTCGCGGCTTATCGCATCGCCGCTCACGCCGCCGACGTGGCAAACGGCCGCGAGGGCGCACAGGACTGGGACGACGCGCTCTCGGAGGCCCGCTACGCCTTTGACTGGCGCGAACAGTTCGAGTTAGCGCTGGATCCCGACCGCGCCCGCGAGTACCACGACCAGACGCTCCCCGGTGACAACTACAAGGAGGCGCGTTTCTGCTCGATGTGTGGCGCGGAGTTCTGTTCGATGCGCATCGACCAGGACGCGCGGTCCGGCGGCGAGATGGAGTCGCTAGACGCCGACGACCGGACGACTCTCGAAGACACGTCAGCGGCAGCGGTAAACCGACCGCCCGTCGGTACCCACGACGAGGCGGATATTCCCGGCTCTGACGCCGACACCGGCTCTGATACCGGCGAGCATGCCGACGATTAGCACGGCGATAGTTCTTTATAATCGGTGTTCGTTTGTTGAAATGATGCAAAAGAAAGTCATCGCCCTCGTCGCGGTCGCGGCGCTTGCCCTCGTGTACGTTGTCAAGCGGTAAGGCTGCCTAACTCGGCTGTATCGCCCTCTAAACCTACTGTCGGCCGCCCTGCCCACTGGTCCCCAACGGCGTCGTATGAGGGGGCCCGACGGTCGGCAGTATTCTCTCAGTTGTTTCGTCGGCAGTGCCGTCGCTTTCCGAACCCTTACCCGGTGAACCGCCGTACCAGCGTGTATGTACGGCGTCGTCACCCGTAACGAGGAGGAGACGGAGTGGTCCGAGTTCGACCGGGCGTTCTACGAGGTCAAGGACGTGACCGGCCGCGCTGTCGAACCGATTGCGGGCGCGGTCAACATGGTGTCCTGTTTTGGCGACAACGCGGTCGAGAGCGAGGAGGACCTGCTCGCGTTCGACGACGAAGGAACGCCGGCGACACGGAATCAGCCCTACTTCGACTGGACGTACGTCTGTCCGACCCACGACCGCTACCGCGAGGGACTGCTCGACATCATCGAGGAGGCGGCAACTGTCAACGAGGATGTCCGCCTCGACGATGTGGGCTTCCCCCGGGACGAGTACTGCCACTGCGACCGGTGCGAGCGGCGCTTCGCCGAGAGCGAGTTCGAGGACTGGTCGGCCTGGCGCACGAACGTCATCACGGAGTTCGTTGCCGAGGCCCGCAAGCGCGTACCCGGTGAGATGTACCTCACGCTGTATCCGGACCCCTATCCCGGCCATCTCGAAGCCCGCTCCGGCGTTGCTGTCGACGACATCGCTGAGTACGTCGACGAGTACGTCGTCCCCATCTACGACATGGCGTACTCGACGACTTACTGGCTGGAGATTCTCGCGAAAGGCTGGCAGGACCGCCTCTCGACCCCGTTCAGCATCGAGCTATACGCCGTCGACGTGGACGTTGACGACCTCTCGAAGGCTGTCGAGGTGGCTGACGAGTACGCCGAGAGCGTGCTGTTCGGGTACGACGCCAGCAATGCCCGCGCGACCATCCGGCGGATGAACGCCGATGCCCGCGAGGGACAGTCTTTCGGGCCGGAGTAGCGGGTTCAATCTCGACGGATTACGCCCCGTCGCCGAACCGCTGTCCGCGCCACTGCAGAATCTCCTCGCGGTCGCGCGTGTCGGCCGGCAGTTCGTCGAACCACCGGGCCTCACTGATTTCGTGGTCCGGGTCGTCGACGGCGATGCTGGTTGTCTCCGCTCTCGCCTCGTACACCGGTAGGACGCCCCAGGCCATGTTGCCGTCACAGTAGAACTCGACTCGTCCGAGCATCGCCAGTCCCTCAATTGTCGCTTCAATGCCGCTCTCCTCGTTTAATTCCCGCAGTGCAGCCTCCTGAAACGATTCGCTGGCGTCGAGTTCACCGCCGGGCAGAACCCACATGTCGACACCCTCGTGGCGGACAAGCAGTAGTTCGCCAGTGGGTCGGTAGGTGAGCGCGTGCGCGCCGTAGGGCGCACCGTGGTCCCGGGCGACGGTGGCCACGTCTCGAAACCGGTTCCGCGGGACGTTCCGATGGCGCGTGAACTCGACGAAATCCGTGTAGCGCTTCCGGAGGTCGTGATACGTCTGCTCGGCCGTTTGACAGGCTCCGTCGGAGAGGTACCACAGGTCGTCGACGCTCGTCATCTGTGTCCTATCTGTGTCTGACACCTCGACGAAACAACCGTCTCGATGGGGGAAGGCGGTGGGCTGACCATGTCGATTGATAGTTTAGAGAGTCCCATAACAGTTGTTGTGACAGATGGGCTGTCGTGGCTTCTCCCGGGCGATTCCGCCGCTGTATCCAATGCGCTGCTATCAATAAATAGACATATTATCGCGGATACATGGGGGGCTGACTCAGCCGAAGCGAAACACGGGAAGCGGTCCGAACAATGATAGCCACGCTCCCGTGTAGCAGGAACTCTTTGGCTGTTGTGACGACCTGACGGGTCGTTCTACCCACTCGATCTGTACGCCTTTGCGTTCCGTCAATCACGGAACGCACGCCAATGTGGAACTCCTGTCCACTTAATTCTATTTATCTAAGTAAATATTTAGACTAGTCTAATCTCGCCCATTTCGTAACGGAAGCGATAGAACCCAATCGAGGCGGTCGTCTCTTGTGGCCACACCGCCTACCCTACGTCCGACCGAGTTTTGTCGCCGTCCCGATTGGTTCAAACAGGACGTATCACGGTACACTTCCGACCACGTCCGCGGCTGAGTCGAGCAAACCCGAATCAGTCCCTTTTTGACGAGCCACCGAGTACCGCACGGTATGGCATTCGAAGAGGACGACAGCGTTATTCTCCACGACGAGCACAGCGACTACGACGGCGAGGAAGGCACTATCACGCAGGTCGTCGAGACGATGTTCGGCGACGCCAACTACACGGTTTCCTTCGAGGACGGGCAGGAGCAGGGCGTCCCCGAAGACAACCTCGAAGCCGCTGAGGACGAGTAGGGCCTCGATGTCGTCGGTTCCGTTCCACTACGTCGACCTTCGGACCTTTTGCTACGCGACGGAAGACGACAAACGTGTCGAGCAAGCGCTCCGAACGTTCCTGCCTGAGGACTACCCTATCGAGCGCGCACAGAGCGAGGGACACTACGGCGACCGTATCATCGTCCTCTCGGCTCGCGTCGAGAACGCCGACGATATCCGGCATGTGCTCACGCAGGTCGCGTCAGCGCCGGACATCGACGCGGTGCGTGCGGAACTGGACGACCGGGTCGACGACAACTGTTCGTTTTTCGTCACCTTCGATAAACAGGCCGCGTTCGGTGGCGACGTCGAGCGTGGCGACGGCATCACGCTCCGGGCGAAAGTCGAGGCTTACCCCGCAAAGCGGGAGAAAGCCGTCGCTAACGCCCGCGAACTCTTAGAGGAGTTGTGATGTACGAGGCCGTCTACGCCCACCCTGACGGTGACAGTACCGTCGCCCGGCACGCGCTGACGGCCGCCGATTCGGGCTACGACGGTATCGTCGTCAGGAACCACGGCGACAAGCCAGCTGAGTACGAGGCTGACGCTATCAGTGACGCGTACGGCGTCGATGTCGCGGCCGGCGTCGAAGTCCGGGCGGACGACCCCTCACGAGCGAGTGGGTTCGTCGGGAACTACCGAAGCGACCGGACGGTCGTCGTCGTCCACGGCGGCGACCGCCGCATCAATCGGTTCGCTGTCGAGCAACCGACCGTCGACGTGCTTGCCCACCCGATGCGAGGGGACGGCGACTTCAACCACGTTTTGGCGAACGCGGCGGCCGACAACGGCGTCCGCGTCGAGTTCGACTTCGGCCCGGTGCTCCGGGCCTCCGGCGGCACTCGCGTCCGGGCTATCAAGGAACTCCGGAAGCTCAGGGAACTGGTTGAGGACGCCGGCGCGCCCTTCGTCGTCTCGGCGTCGCCGAGCAACCATCTCCAGATTCGCGCACCGCGGGACCTCATCGCGGTCGGGGAGACCATCGGCTTCGACGCCGACACCGTCCGCGAGGGATTGACGGAGTGGGGCCGAGTCGCGGAGCGCAACCGCGGGCGCCAGAGCGACGCCGTCATCGAGCCGGGCGTTCGGATGGCAGACGACGCAAACGATGCCGACGGTGGCGAGCAGTAGCTCTGCTACCGCCACCCTGACTGGTCAGCACACCGCACCGCTCATTGTGCTTCGTTCCAACGCTTGTGTATGAAACACCTCCCGAAACACCTCCGGCCCCGGTGGCGGTATCTCGCCGTTGCCATCGAGACCTGGCCGGATGCCGCCTTGGACCGCCGGGCGTTCCAGCGCGAGGTGTGGTACGCCGCCCAGAACCTGCTGGGCGACACCGGCAGCGCCGAGACGGATATGACCGTTCTCCAGTTCCACGACTACGACGGCACGGCCGAGGCCATCGTCCGGACCAGACGCGGCCAGACGGACCCGGCACGGGCCGCACTGACCTGCCTGAACACCGTCGACGACCACGAGGTTCGGGTCCGCATCCGGGGGATTAGCGGCACCGTCCGCGCCTGTGAAGAAAAGTATATACGCGGGCCGCCGGAAGCCACTGAACAGAGACACGTCGTGTTCGAGAACGCAGACCGGAGCGCTACCGTTCGGCCGCCACGCTACGACGTCGAAACGGCCTCCGATGGCGCGTTCGTCGGCGCGACAGCACTCGATTTCCGATAACTATGCAGGGACAAAACCAACAGCAGGCCTACGACCGCGGGATTACTATCTTCTCCCCGGACGGACGCCTCTACCAGGTCGAGTACGCCCGCGAAGCGGTCAAACGCGGCACAGCAAGCATCGGCGTCAGAACGAGCGACGGCGTCGTTCTCGCCGTGGACAAGCGCATCCGGTCGCCGCTGATGGAGCGCTCCTCGGTCGAGAAAATCCACAAGGCCGACGACCATATCGGCATCGCCTCGGCCGGCCACGTCGCCGACGCCCGACAGCTCATCGACTTCGCCCGCCGACAGGCGCAGGTGAACCAGCTGCGCTACGGCGAGCCGGTCGGCGTCGAAACCCTCACCAAGGAAATCACCGACTACATCCAGCAGTACACGCAGGTCGGCGGCGCGCGCCCGTTCGGTGTCGCGCTCATCATCGGCGGCATCGTCAACGGCGAGCCCCGCCTGTTCGAGACCGACCCCTCCGGCACGCCCTACGAGTGGAAGGCCCTCGCCGTCGGGGCCGACCGCGGCGACATCCGGGACTACCTCGAAGAGCACTACGACGAAGGGATGGACCTCGATGAGGGCGTCGACCTCGCACTGGCCGCGCTCGCGTCGGTCAATGACGACGAACTCACGCCGGAAGGCATCGGCGTCGCCACGGTCGACGTCGAAACGGAGACGTTCGGCCAGCTGACCGACGAGGAGAAGGAGACCCATCTTGCGGAGGCCGACTTGCTCGACACTGGCGACGACGAGGACGACGAAGACACCGAAGAAGAGTAACGCTTCCGACAGCCTTCGGGGCGGCTCGGCTCTTTTCTGTCCGACCACGCAGTAAGGCCTTTAAGTGGTCCACTGCTACCGATGGGTATGATATCGCTTGACGAGGCGGTGACGGCGCGCCTCGAATCCCACGGCCAGCGGTTCGAGGTACTGGTGGAACCGGACGCTGCGCTAGCGATAAAACGCGATGACTTCGACGGTGACCTCGAAGACGTTATCGCCGCGGAGGACGTGTTCGAGGACGCCTCTCGGGGTGACCGACCGCCCGAGAACATGCTCGAAGAGGTGTTCGACACCACGGACCCGATGGCCATCATCCCCGAGGTCATCAAGCGAGGGGAGATTCAGATCACGGCCGACCAGCGCCGCGAGATGCAGGAGCAAAAGCACAAACAGCTCATCCAGCGCATCACGCGCAACGCGGTCAACCCCCAGATGGACGACGCGCCACACCCGCCGGAACGCATCGAGTCGGCCCTCGAAGAGACCGACTTCAGGGTCGACCCGATGGAGCCCGTCGAGGCACAGGTTGACGACGCCCTCGATGCACTCCGGCCGGTCATTCCGATCCGGTTCGACGAGGTCACCGTCGCGGTGCAGGTCCCCGCAGACTACGCCGGGAGCGCACAGGCACAGATCCGGCAGTTCGGCGACCTCGAACGCGAGGAGTGGCAGTCAGACGGCTCGTGGGTCGGCGTGCTGACGTTCCCGGCCGGTCTCCAGAACGACTTCTACGACGTGGTAAACGAACACACAAGCGGCGAGGCGGAGACCCGAATCATCAAAGACGAAGACGACATCAGTACGCGCTAACGCCGCGGCGTCGCGTTACCCTTTCTTGAAGCCGACGAGAAAGCCGGCCGTGAAACCAGCGCTGACCGGCAGGGCCGAGAGCAGCGACGTGACCCAAGACGGCGGTTGTGTCGCTGCCGCGTTCCCGGCAGTCCCAGTCGCGTTCTGTGCGGCTCCGCCTATCGCGTTCCAGTTCACTTCGAGGATTCCGCGTGTCTCGAGGAACTTGAACAGCGCCAGTTCGATGCCGACGATGACGGCAATGAGCTTTGCGACCTTCTTGGCAGCGAACCCGATGATTCCGCCGATAAGGCCGCCGCCACCGAATTCGAGGCCCATCTGCTGGAGGCCCAACCCGTCTAGTTGGAGTACGAACTCACCCATACCGCGTACCTGACCGTCTGCTTTTAAATCCTTTGTGCTCGCCTCTGTCTCTGCTTATATCCGAGTGTGTCAGAAAGAAATAGTTTTTCTGCTGCCTGGGTTACCCGAAGAATTCAGGGAATTATTTTCGACACGGTACTATTTCTTTACTCATATCCAAAGATTTGTATCCGAGGGACGAATCCTTCTTACTGTTAAGATGGCAGAAACACCGAATTCCGATATGAGCGGTGCCGCAGGCGGACGTTCGAAGCGACCGAAATCTAACCAGGATTGGTGGCCAAACAAGCTCAATCTGGAGATCCTCGACCAGAACGCTCGGGATGTCGGCCCGATGGAAGACGACTTTGATTACGCCGAGGAGTTCCAGAAGCTCGACCTCGAAGCGGTGAAGTCGGATCTCGAAGAGCTGATGACCTCCTCACAGGACTGGTGGCCGGCCGACTACGGTCACTACGGCCCGCTGTTCATCCGGATGGCCTGGCACAGCGCGGGGACGTACCGGACTGCCGACGGTCGCGGCGGCGCGGCTGGCGGTCGACAGCGCTTCGCGCCCATCAACAGCTGGCCGGATAATGCGAACCTCGACAAGGCACGGCGGCTGCTCCTCCCAATCAAGCAAAAATACGGCAAAAAGATCTCGTGGGCTGACCTGATGATTCTCGCAGGGAACGTCGCCATCGAATCGATGGGATTCAAGACGTTCGGCTACGCTGGCGGCCGCGAAGACGCCTTCGAGGAGGACAAGGCTGTCAACTGGGGGCCAGAAGACGAGATGGAAACCCAGGAGCGCTTCGACGAGCCCGGTGAAATCGAGGAAGGGCTCGGCGCATCCGTGATGGGCCTCATCTACGTGAATCCGGAAGGGCCAAACGGTAACCCGGACCCGGAAGCGTCGGCGAAGAACATCCGCCAGACGTTCGACCGGATGGCGATGAACGACAAGGAGACAGCCGCACTCATCGCCGGTGGACACACGTTCGGCAAAGTCCACGGTGCTGACGATCCCGAAGAGAATCTCGGTCCCGAACCCGAAGCAGCCCCCATCGAGCAACAGGGTCTTGGCTGGCAAAACGAGAACGGGAACAGCAAGGGCGGCGAGATGATCACGAGCGGTATCGAAGGGCCGTGGACCCAGTCGCCGACCGAGTGGGATATGGGATACATCAACAACCTGCTCGACTACGAGTGGGAGCCGGAGAAGGGCCCCGGCGGCGCGTGGCAGTGGGCTCCGAAGAGCGAGGAGCTGAAAAACAGCGTCCCGGACGCCCACGACCCGGACGAGAAGCAGACGCCGATGATGCTCACGACGGACATCGCCCTGAAGCGAGATCCGGATTACCGGGAGATCATGGAAACCTTCCAGGAAAACCCGATGGAGTTCGGGATGAACTTCGCGAAGGCCTGGTACAAGCTTACCCACCGCGACATGGGCCCGCCCGAGCGGTTCCTCGGACCGGAGGTTCCGGACGAGGAGATGATCTGGCAGGACCCACTCCCGGACGCCGACTACGACCTCATCGGTGACGAAGAGGTCGCCGAGCTCAAAGCAGAAATCCTCGACTCGGACCTCTCTATCTCCCAGCTCGTCAAGACCGCGTGGGCATCGGCGTCGACCTACCGCGACAGCGACAAGCGCGGCGGGGCCAACGGCGCGCGAATCCGCCTCGAACCCCAGAAGAACTGGGAAGTCAACGAGCCCGAACAGTTGGAGACGGTCCTCACCACGCTCGAAGGCATCCAAGAGGAATTCAACGGCGCTCGGGACGACGACACGCGTGTCTCGCTGGCCGACCTCATCGTGCTGGGCGGTAATGCAGCCGTCGAACAGGCGGCAGCCGACGCCGGCTACAACGTCGAGGTTCCGTTCGAACCCGGGCGAGTGGATGCCGGGCCGGAACACACCGATGCCGCCTCCTTCGACGCTCTCAAACCGACGGTCGACGGGGCTCGAAACTACATCCAGGACGACATCACGCGACCGGCCGAAGAAGTGATGGTCGACAACGCGGACCTGCTGAACCTCACGGCGTCGGAACTGACGGCTCTGATCGGCGGGATGCGCTCCATCGGTGCGAACCACGGGGACACCGACCTCGGCGTCCTCACCAACGAGCCGGGGACGCTGACCAACGACTTCTTCGTGAACCTGCTCGACATGGGCACGGAGTGGGAGCCGGCAGCGGACTCCGAACATGTCTACAAGGGTCTCGACCGCGACACTGGCGAGGTCAAGTGGGAAGCTACACGCATTGACCTCATCTTCGGCTCGAATGACCGACTGCGAGCCATCTCGGAAGTTTACGGCTCTGCCGACGCGGAGGAGAAGCTCGTCCATGACTTCGTGGACACGTGGAGCAAGGTCATGAAGCTCGACCGCTTCGACCTCGAATAGGCCAGCGCAACGCCACTGCCGTGGTGGCTATCGCGAGCCGGGGGCTCCCATCTCAGCTACCGGTCGCTATTCACCCACGGAATCTGCCGTGTTACTGCCGAACTGCCGGCTCACTGGATGTTGCCGTGAACCGCCCGGGGGGTTAAATAATCGGACACCGTATCTTCACGACGAGTGACGGCGACACACACCACCGAACGAGCGGTCATCGCGAAACGCGTCGACAGTGGTACCGCTGATACGACGGAAATCCGGGACCTTGCCCGGGCGGCCGGGTACGATGTCGTCGGCGAGGTCACACAGACCAGAACGGAGGACCCGGCGTACCACCTCGGCGAGGGGAAAGTAACGCGGCTGAGCAACGTAGTCGCCCGCGAAGGGGCTGCCGTCGTCATCTTCGACAACCAGCTCGGGCCGTACCAGACATACAATATCGGGAACGAACTCCCCGAGCGGGTGCGTGTCATCGACCGCTTCCGGCTTATTCTCGAAATCTTCGGCCAGCGGGCCCAGACGCGGAAAGCACAGCTGCAGGTCGAACTCGCGGAGCTTCGGTACGAACTTCCGCGTGCCGAGGCCAAGGCCAGCCTCGCCAAACGCGACGAGCGTCCGGGATTTATGGGTCTCGGCGAGTACGACGAGTCCCGCGAAGAGGACATCAAAAAGCAGATCGCCAACATCCGGGATGAACTGGAATCCATCGAGGAGACCGAGCGACATCGCCGGGAACAGCGTCGGGAGTCCGGCTTCGACCTCGTCGCGCTGGCCGGCTACACCAATGCCGGGAAGTCGACGCTCCTGCGCCGCCTTGCCGACGACCTCGATGTCGACGAAAACGACGACCTCCACCCCGACCTCGACACGACGGCCGAGAGCGAAGACCGGCTGTTCACAACGCTCGGGACGACCACTCGCCGCGCCGAGGTCGGGAAGCGCGAGGTGCTGGTCACCGACACGGTGGGGTTCATTCAGGACCTCCCGCACTGGCTCGTCGAGTCGTTCAAGTCGACGCTGGGGTCGGTGTACCACGCTGACCTCGTCTTGCTTGTCGTCGACGTCTCGGAGTCTGTCGAGGAAATCCGGGAGAAACTGGTGACGAGCCACGATACGCTGTACGAGCGCAACGAGGCTCCCATCGTCACGGTCCTCAACAAGACCGACACGGTCGACGACGAAGAGGTCCGCCGCAAGAAGGACGCCCTTTCCTCGCTGGCCCCGAACCCCGTCGCCGTCAGCGCCAAACAGGGGCTCAACATCGATGACCTGGCCGAGCGCATCGACCACGAACTGCCGGACTACGAGCGCGAGCGGCTCGTGCTTCCGATGACCGATGATACGATGACCCTCGTCTCGTGGATTCACGACCACGCCAGCGTCGAGACAGTCGATTACGGCGACCAGGTGGTCATCGAGTTCGAGGCGCGGCCGGCGATCATCGAGCAATCGCGGGCAAAAGCGGGGGAACTGGTCGGTGCGTCGGCCTGACTGCGGACGCTACGCTTCTGCTTCTTGCTGCCACAGTACGCTCGGTATCTCGTCTAGCAGGTCCGTTGCGACCAGCCCGTAGCCACGGTCGTCGACGACCCGGTCACCGACGCTGCCGACAGTGTAGGCAGCGATAGCGGCCGCATCAAGTGGGTCCTGACCGCAGGCGAGTGCGCCCGTCACACCCGCAAGCACGTCGCCGGTTCCGCCGACCGTCATCCCCGGATTGCCCGTCCGGCCGACGCGGGTCCGCTCGCCGTTGGAGACGATGTCGTACGGACCTTTGACCAGCAGCGTGTGTCCGATTTCCGCTGCGAAAGACTCCACGAGGTCTGCCCGTTCCCGCCAGTCCTCGGCTGTTTCACCCCCCATCCCGAGAAGTTCGCCCTGGTGGGGCGTGCAGATGAGTTCTGCGTCCGTCTCGACGTCCGGGACCACTGACAGCGCGTCGGCGTCGACGACGGCCGTTCCCTCGAACCCGGACAGCAGGTCCGCGACAGCATCCAGCGTCGCGTCGGTGTCTCCGAGCCCTGGCCCGAGAATCAGCGTGTCGTGGTCCGCCGCCAGCTCAGCAAGGCGGTCGACGTGCGGCGGCGCGAGGTGGTCCCCGTCGAACGGCCGCACGATGAGGTTCTCGCTGTAGGACTGGATTTCGCGCGCGACGACAGCGGGGCAGGCGACCCGGACGAGGTCGGCCCCGCCTCTGAGCGCGGCCTGTGCGCTGAGTGCCGGTGCACCGGTGTACGGGCCGCCGCCGACGACCAGCACCTCGCCGTTGTCGCCCTTGTGGCTCGCGGGGTCCCGTTCGAGGCGAGAGAGGTCGCCCCGCTCGACGAACAGCTCCGCCGCCTCTGGGATGCCGATGTCGGCGACGGTGACCGGCACGTCGAGGGCGGGGAGGCCCGGCTTGGTGTCGTGGAACGTGACGACGTGGTCGGGGTCGACGGCGTTGTCGGCCAGCCGTCCCGTCTCGGCGTCGAGGCCGGACGGCACATCCACCGAAAGAACGGTCGCGTCGCTCTCGTTCATTGCCTCGGCGGCCGTCGCCGCTGGCTCCCGGAGATCACCGGCGATACCTGTGCCAAGCATCGCGTCGATGACGATGTCGGGAGTGCCGAGGTTCAGTGCCGAGGAATCCCTGACCGTCTCTGTCGGATACTCGGCGTGCTGGAGGGCATCCCAGTTCTCCCTGGCAATCGTCGTCGAGATAGCACCCGGTCGGCCCAACAGGAGGACTCGGAGGTCGTAGTCGTCGAGAAAGCGGGCGGCGACGAGCGCGTCTCCACCGTTGTTTCCCCGTCCAGCGACGATGACGACCTGTTCGCCGGGGTCAGCGATGGTACGGATCGCCTGCGCGACGGCGTGACCGGACGACTCCATCAGCTGCTTGCGCGGGACGCCGAGCGCGGCGGCATTCTCATCAACGACACCCATTTCGGAGCCGGTGAGCATACCCGCGGGTTCGCCCGCCAGCGAAGTAACTCTACGGGACTTACCACTTGACCTCGAAGCCCTCGATGCCCTCGGGGTCCCCGTACTCGACTTCGACGTCGGTGACGTTCGCGCGTTCGCTCCCTTCGTGACAGAACTCGACCATCGCTTCCACGTCAGCTTCGGGGCCTTCGAACACCGCTTCGACGCGCCCATCGTCGAGGTTTCGGACCCACCCGTCGACGCCCCGGTCCTGTGCGCGTTCCCGCGTGGTCGCTCTGTAATAGACACCCTGAACACGACCGGAGACGAACACATGTGCTCGCGTTCGAGCCATGGCAGAGAGTTTGCCGGCGGACTCCGTTATACTGTCGCCTTCCGCTACGCGTCTCACTCCTCGTTACTGCCCGTTCGGAGGTAATGGAACAGGTACGTCTGCGTGTAACCGGCGTACTCCCCACCCAGTGCGGCCCGGATTGCTCGCGACGTGTCAGCGTAGTTCCCCCGCTCACACTCCGGGTAATACTCCTCGATGGTCGTCCGAATCCAAGTGTCTAATGGGACTGCTTCGAGGTAATCAAGCGAGAACAGCAACACGCAGTCCGCGACCTTGTCACCGACGCCGACAAAGCGGGTAAGCGACTCTCTGGCGTCCTCGTAGCTTAGTCCGACGGCTTCTTCGGGATGGGCTTCGCCAGTGGCGACCATCTCCGCGGTGCGCTGGACGTACGGCGCGCGATAGCCCAGTCCGAGGTCCCGGAGCCGCTCCTCTGTTGTCTCTGCCAGCGCGGACGGCGTCGGATAGGCGTTGTACGTCCGCCCGCCGAACTCGATTTCCTCGCCGAACGCGTCGCGGAGCGCCTGCTGCATACTGTGAATCCTCGCCACGCGCATCTGGGCCGAGCAGATGAACGAGATGAGGGCGCCAAACGGGGGGTCCTGAACGAGTCGCATCCCCCAGAACGTCTCATAGGCTGACTGGACCACGTCGTCGTCCGGTGCCGTCGCCCGAATCGCGTCGAGGTCGTCGTCAAGTCGAAGGAGTCGCCTGAGCGCCGTCTCAGCGTCGACTGTCGATTCCCATTCGAGCACCCCGTCTCGCTGCCGGACGCGGATGACCGCTGGTGACCCGTCTCGCTGGATTGTCGTCCAGTACCACGCGCCGCCGCCGGTTGCCCCGTCGCGCTGGTACATTTCGCCATCCTCTCGGTTCCAGAGGTAAGACTGTCCGCTCTCGACAGTTGCCTGCAAATCGATACCGCCGGCAAGCGACCCGACATCGATGACGCCCTGCTCCATTGTCCGAGTATATGGCCCCGGAGGTAATGGCGTTACGAGTTCTGTCCGCGCTGTGTTGGCACACACTCGCAACTCGGAAACCGCGGGTTGCTCGCATATCCCTGCGTTTCGTCGTCGTGATGTTTTGGAGCAGCCGTCTGTGTACCGCTTGATCGTCCGTTCCGTCTTGCTGACTCCTGATATCCGTGGCGTGTGGTACTCTCTGGGTCAGGGCTAACCTTCATTATATTGGGAAACAAACATACTACCATGAATTGCCGAGTTGTTGTCGAGGCCGCAGTCCCAGTGTACGACGTGGCATCTGCGGATGAGGCAGTTCGCATCGCCATCTCGAAGACGGGCGAGATGTTGAATCCTGACCTCAACTACGTCGAAATCAACATGGGAGACCGGCACTGTCCGCACTGCGGTGAGACACTGGAACCTGCCTTTCTCGCAGCCGACGAGAGTCTCGTCGCACTCGAACTGGAGATGACTGTATTCAACGTCGAACGGGACGAACACGCCGCCCGGATCGCCCGCAAGGAGATCGGGCAGCGACTGGAGAACATCCCGCTCGACGTGCTGGAAATCGAGGAGATTCCAGAGGAGTCCGACGAGACGACTGAAGACGAGTCCTCGTCCGCGGAACCGGCAGCCGAATCCGGCGACCTGCCATCGGACCAGTCCGGAGACGAATCGGACGACGTGTTACCCGAGTTCGAGGAATTAATCGACGAGTAAGTCTGGCGCCCGAGCAGCGGAGTGCGCGACACTCTCGGCGTATTGTAACTCAAGCATATCTCTGATAGCGGTTATACAGTCACTAGCCGCAGTGCTCGTCGGGTAAATTGCGTAGAAGCTACGGAGAACCGTTAGTCCGCGGCGGCAGAAACAGGCTCTTTGGTTTCGTCAGCCATCTCGGAGGCAATACCGTCAGCAATCGCAAAGACAGCGGCCTTGTGGTCCGTTTTCGACTTGTGAATCGATGTCGGCTTGACGCCAAGTTCCTCGTATTCATCGTGGTCTACTTCTGTCCCGGATTCGGCTTCGTAGTGGTTCTGTACCTGTGCAAGCAGGCCGTGAAGGTGGATGAGCTCCTGCTTTTTCATAGTCAACCCAAGGTAACAACTCGAAGGTTATAGTACTACTCTGATGAAGGTTAACACACGGCTGTGCTAGTACTACGTAATAGTTTATGCATAATTCTTGCCACGGAGTATATTCTAGATATTTTGCTCTAAATTTTACCATTTCTAAAATCTCATGGAGGATTGGTAGCAAAATACACACTACTGTTGACGGACCGAGCCAGCCAGCTCAAACGTGTTGCAGGTGCCGACGACCGGCACCCAGAATTATGGACCGGCTACGCCTATTTTCAACATGGATAAAGCGACCCTTCCCTCGGACACCAAGATTGGTCGGGTGGCCCTGACTGTTGCTGAGTTATCACCGACTGTCGAGTTCTACCGTGCTGTTGTCGGCCTCAACGTTATAGACGCAGACGCCGACCGCGCGATACTCGGTGCGGGCGGACAGGCGCTCTTGATTCTAAATCACCGTCCAGACGCACCAGTGAGAGAGGATTCAGCGACCGGGCTGTATCACGTCGCGTTTCGCGTCCCATCGCGAGCGGCGCTGGGTGACGCACTCCAGCGTATCAACTCGGAGTGGACACTCGACGGCGCATCGGATCACGGTGTCAGCGAGGCGCTGTATCTGTCGGACCCGGCCGGGAACGGCGTCGAAATCTATCGGGACTTTCCGCGGGCGTCGTGGGAGGAGACACCGTCGGGTCACGTCGAAATGGTAACCGACCCCCTCGATACGCAGTCAGTCGCGGCCGCTGCGACCGGCGAACAGTCGATGCCCGCCGACTCCGATATCGGACACGTGCATCTGGAAGTCTCGTCAGTGGAGACGGCCCGGGCGTTCTACGCTGATGCACTCGGACTCCGCGTCAGGGCCACATACGACGGCGCGGTGTTCTTGGCGGCCGGTGACTACCATCATCATATCGGGACCAACGTCTGGAAACGGCGATCCAAGCCCCACGCCGGGCAGGGGCTGGCATGGTTCGAAATTCGGCTCCCCGACGAAGCGACCCTTGATGCGACACAGAAGCGCCTGCGTCAGTCCGACTACGCTGTCTCCGAAACCGGTACTGGCCTCACAGTACGCGACGGCGACGACATCGAACTCCGCCTGCGAACCTGAATACGGGACAGTTAGGCCGACTGACCGATGTGCCAAGTCAAGTGTCTCCGGGCGCTATCTGGAGTATGCACTCGACACTGTGGCCGACTTGGAACGCCGGGCGACCGAGAACAGAAACTGACTGGACGGGCGTGACAGGACGCGGCCGACGGCCGGGAAGAGAGCGATGACCGGCCCTCATCAGGGGCAGCAGCTCGTGACCGCGGGCACCGCGCTGTCGCAGGCGAGTGCAGCGGCGGTGCTGGTCCACGGTCGGGGTGCGACGGCTCGAAGCATCGTCCAGATGGGGGCGGAGTTCCAGCAGGACGGACTGGCTCTCCTTGCGCCACAGGCCGCGCGAAACACCTGGTATCCCAATTCGTTTCTTTCGCCGGTTGAGCAGAACGAACCCGGTCGGACCTCGGGACTGCAGGCTATCGAGGACGCCGTCACGGAGGCCGAGGAAGCCGGGATTCCGACCGAGCACGTGCTCGTGCTGGGCTTCTCTCAAGGAGCCTGTCTCGCGAGCGAGTTCGTTGCTCGTAACCCACAACGCTACGGCGGCCTTGTGGCCCTCAGTGGCGGTCTCATCGGCGAGTCTATCGACGAGCGTGAGTACGAGGGCGACCTTGAGGAGACGCCGGTGTTTCTGGGCTGTAGCAATGTTGACCCGCACATCCCCGAAGAGTGCGTTCACGTCACGGCCTCGGTCTTCGAGCAACTCAACGGCGACGTGGAGGAACGCATCTACGAGGGAATGGGTCACGGCGTGAACGAGGACGAGCTGGCGTACGTTTCGTCGCTGGTCGATACCCTCGTCAGTTAGGCGGCCCGACCGCTGGACCGTTCACCGAAATCTCTTGCATAAGTGGCTGAGCAGGGAGTTACCGGTCCCTCACCGCGAGACTTAGTGGTTGGGAAATGCATATATGATATGGAAATTTCCCGCCGACGGTTTCTCGCTACGGTTGGAGCCGGCGTGACACTCGGTAGCGCAGGCTGCGTTGGGAGTGACGGTTCTACTGCTGGACCCGACTCGGCACCCGGGTCTGGTACTGGAACCGGCGCGGCGTCGACGGCAACCGATCAGAACGACAGACCAGAACCACCGACAGCGGACAGCCGCCTGCATCTGGACTTCGAAATCGGGACACTCGAAGAGAACATCGTCAGCGGCGGTGTTCGTAAAGACGGTATTCCGGCCATCGACGACCCGACGTTCGCCGACACGCCCCCGGACGGACTGGCTGCGGACGACCCGGTATTCGGTCTGGTCCGGGATGGGGAGGCGAAAGCCTATCCGCAGTATATTCTTGTCCACCACGAAATCGTGAACGACACCATTGCCGGCGACGCCGTCGCTGTGACGTACTGCCCGCTGACGGGCACCGCACAGGGGTTCGAACGTGGCCCGGTGGAGTTCGGTGTCTCCGGGCGACTGGTAAACTCAAATCTGACGATGTACGACCGGGGCACGGATAGCTGGTGGCCACAGATGCTGGCAACAGCGATTACAGGCCCGCTAACTGGCGAGTCACTGCAGGAGTTCCGGGTCACTTGGACGACGTGGGATCGCTGGTCTAGAACCTACCCGGAGACGCGAATCCTCACCGAAGACACCGGTTTCCAGCGGCGCTACGGCGTTGACCCGTACGGCCAGTACAACGAGAAGCGCGGCTACTATTCGAGCACGCGGACGCTGTTCGAGCCGCTACACGACGACAGCCGCGCACATCCGAAGGCTGTCGTCATCGGAACCCGGACCGAAACAGGGGCGCTCGCATTCGACAAGGAAACACTGCTGCGCGAGCGGGTGCTGACCGGTCGTATCGACGACACGCCGTACGTCGCTGTCGCGGATACTGCCCTCGAAACCGGGTACGTGTACGCGAACCCGGAATCGCTGTCAGTTACGGCATCGGACGACGGCTACACGATTGCTGGGGCGGCGTATGATGCCGATTCACTCCCGCTGGACCGCACGCTGTCCTTCGACGCGATGTGGTTCGCCTGGGCCGGTTTCTATCCGGAGAGTGCGTATGTCAACTGACAATCCGACCGACCGGGCTGCTGTGGCTGCCAGCATCCAACGCTTGTTTCGGAACACCGTGGTTGCGGTCAGCGGAGCGCTTAGCCGCCGTGACGGACAAGTGGGCCTGGCTGTGTCTGGACTGACGTACTTCCTGCTGTACCTCGCTGGTCTCAGACACCTCGGTCTCGGCCCCGCCGGCTACGAGGTGTCTGTCGTCAGTAACCCGCTTACCCGTGCGTTCCGACAGGTCGGCCCGTTCCAGTGGGAACCGATTGCACTAGTGGTCGTCGGCCCGGTCGAACTGCTCGTGGCCCCGCTGAATATGCTTCTCGGGGCAGTCCTGGCATTGCTGGTCGGACTCAACCTCGCTGTCTCCGTCGTCGCGTGGCGCGGCCCAGCGGCCTGCCGTCTCGGCCCGGGTGCAGGGGCTGTGTCGGGACTCCCGGGACTACTCTCTGGGTTCGCCTGCTGTGGGCCCACTATCCTGCTCGCTGTCGGCGTGCAGGCAAGCGCTGGGCTGCTCTCACTGTTCCAGTGGCTCCTCCCGCTCACCATCGTGGCGCTGTTCGGAACCCTTCTCTGGGTGGGGAGTCGAGTTGAGACAGCGTGACGGGCACCGTAGATAGTTCCTACCGCCGCAGAACAGATAGTAGCAACAGGCTACCGAATCGGACGGTGCGTGAAACTTTTTTCCTCGATTTGAGGGAAACATATAATTACTCCGTACGACCCATCTACCAGTATGACCGCTACTGTCGTGAGCGAGGTCAACCGACCCTACGTGCCGACGGGCGGGGCGAAACTGACCGCTGAAATCGAAGTTGAGCCCGGACGGTTGGAGGAACCACCCACGCGACAGATCGCCCTCTGTATCGACGCCAGTGGGTCGATGGCCGGCGACGACATCGAGCAGGCACGCGCCGGCGCTGAATGGGTGTTCGGGCTTCTCGACGAAGACGACTACGTCTCGATCATCGCCTTCGACAATGAGGTCACGACGGTGCTTGCGCCGACGCGGTGGGGAACTATTTCGCGCGAAACGGCAGTGGACGCGGTCGCCGACATTTCCGCTGGCGGGGGCACTGATATGTACAGCGGCCTGCTGGAAGCGAAGGCGTCCCTGCAGGATTTACCGACCGACGACAACACGGCCCGGCGGGTCCTGCTCCTCTCTGACGGGAAGGACAACTCCCACGACCCGGAAGCGTTCGGGACGCTGGCCCGCGAAATCGACACTGAGGGCATCAGAATCAAGGCGGCCGGCATCGGGAGCGACTACCGCGAGGAGACGATTCGGACGCTTGGGACCGTTGCTCGCGGCGAGTGGACACATCTGGACGCCGCCGGTGACATCGAGTCGTTCTTTGGCGACGCAGTTGAAGAGGCCGGGACCGTTGTTGCTCCTGACGCCCGTCTCGAACTCGACGTGGCTGACGGTGTCGAAGTGAGCGAGGTGTACCGTTCGCTCCCACAGACGCAGTCCGTGAACCCCGACTGGGAGGACAACACGGCGGTCGTGCCGCTGCCCGACCTGCTTGAGCGGGAAACCCAGCGGGTCGTACTGAAAATACACGCCCCGGCCAATGACCCGCAAAACGCCGTGACTCTGGCGGATGTCACGCTGCACGCCGGCGGTGAGACGACGCGGGAATCAATCACCGTCGACTACACCGACGACGAGTCGAAACTTGCCGAGCACAACGAACAGGTCGACGTGGACCACCGCCAGACTGTAATCAAGACGGAACTCGGCAAGGGCAACGTCGCCGAAGCCCAGACGCAACTGGAGCGGATGACGCGCATCCACGGTGAGGACGCCGAAGCCGTCCAGACAGCCGAGCGGGAGACGCGCATCGTGATGGAAGGCGGGCGCAAAGAGCAGAACAAAGCGACGAAAATCGTCACTGACGAAGGTATCCAGAAGTGACTGTCCGGATCTGTGTTGTCAGCATGGCCGCCACTGGCCGGAGAAACAGGTGATTCATGAACTGGGAACCTGAGAGCGGTGATGTCATTGCCGGCCAGTACGAACTTAAGGAGTTCCTCGGCAAGGGGGGGTTCGCAAAGGCGTTCCGCGCCAGAGACATCGACAGCGGCGAGTCGGTCGCCGTGAAATACCCCAACTACACCGAATCCCAGAACGACCCCGACATCATCGAGGAATACTTCAAAAAGGAGGTCGGCTCGCTGGAACGCATTCGTCGGGCCGGCGGCCACGAGAACGTGATGGACTACTACGACCAAGTCACGGAGCGTAACGTTCCGTTCTTGGTCGTTCAGCTAATCGTCGACGGGATCGAACTTGACGAAGTCATCGACCAGCACGGCCCGATTGACGACAGCGAACAGGTCCGTCAGATCGGCATCGACCTCTGTGATGCGATGGGATTTCTGCACGAGAACGAAATCGTCTACCGGGACCTGAAACCGGAGAACGTGATGCTTACGCCCGACATCACGCCCACGCTGATCGATTTCAATACGGCGACGGGCTTCGATGCTACAGAGGATCCGTCCTCCGGGAACACCGGGACGACGATTCTGGGGCCGTTCAAGCCCCGGGAAGTTGCCGAGGCCAGCCGAACCGACGTTCGGCAAGGTCCCTGGTCGGACGTGTATTCGATCGGAAAGATACTCCTGTTCCTCCTGAAAGGGAGCGTCCCGAAAAAAGACGGGGTGAACCCGCAGGCCTTCGGGGCTGACTGCGACGATTATCTGGCTGAAATCGTCGAACGGGCCACGCAGTCACATTACCGCGACCGATACCGGAACGCGACGGTCCTCAAGGAGGTGCTTGAACGGCGCGATCCGACGCCGCCCGCGACAGCGTCGGTGACGTACATCCAGGCGGACAGGCAGTTCACCGTTGAACCGGGCGACACTATCGGGCGACAGGGCGCGAGCGGTCCCCCGGCATCGATAACAATCGAAGATCCGCAGGGAGAGTACATCTCCTCGGTGCAGGTACAGTTCGATATCGAGGACGGCGAGTGGGCCCTCCACGACCGGAGCCTCAACGGGACATTCGTCCAGAAAGGGGCTGGCTGGCAGCGAGTCCTCTCCGAACCCGGACGCAACCGCCTGCGTTCCGAAGGCGAGGACCCGACCGACAGACACGGCGACGTGCCCCCCGAATCGGTGACACTCAGTGACGGCGATCTGGTGTCGCTGGTCCATCCGACCTACGGGGTCACGTTCGAGTTCCACCCGGAGGAGTCATGAGATACAGTACGAACTATGACATCGGCGACAGGAAGCGAGGACAGGGCATCAACGAGGACAGCGTCTCTTTGACGGTGTTTGAGGAGGGCCATCGAGACGGCTACCGCGGGCAAGACAGACCACAGTCGAAGGAGCCGGTCACAGCAGGCGGCGACGAGACGGCGGATGTGACAGGCGAGACAGCCGGTACTGAGACGGCGGCCGATACCGCTGACGACACGGACGCAGCCGACACTGCCGACGCAGATACGTCTGACACCGATGGCGATGGGAAGCCGATGAACCGCTCGGCCGGCGTGTTCGTGGTCGCTGACGGCGCTGGCGGACACGATGCCGGCGATATCGCGTCGTACATCACGACGACTATTGTGGCTGAACAGCTTGCCCCCGTGGCGATCCGGACGGCCCGGAGCTATCCCGGAGGCTTCGATGTGGATGTGGCCCGTGACGTCCTTCCGGACCCGCCCGGTGAGCGCGAACTCGAAACTGCCGTGGCGGAGGCGATTACGGCGGCCCACCGCGAGATCATCCGGTACGCAAACGAGACCGGGACCCAATCCTACACGACGGTTGTCGCGGGGATCTACGCCGACGGCAAGCTCCATTACGGCTGGGTCGGTGATAGCCGGGCCTACGTCGTCAACAGTGTCCGTGAAACGATCTCGCCGTTGACCAGAGATCACGCCGTCGTTCAGGAATGGGTCGACAACGACGAAATCGACCCCGTCGAGGCACACGTCCACCCGAACGGGAACGAGATCACACGCGCGCTGGGCGGGTCCGGCTACGAGGACCCCGACGAGGCGACTGTCGGGGTGGACACGCGCACAGTCAGGCTGTACGCGGAAGACACGGTGTTGGCGACCAGCGACGGACTCATCGACGCCCAGACCGACGCACCGGAACTGTACGAGGAGTACGTCGATTCGGACCACGCCGATACGGTGGCCGAGCGTATCCGCGAAGCGGCTGTCACGGACGACGAGATCCGTGACGTTGTCCTCGACGCAGCGTCCCTCGACGCGGCGAGTCAGGAGTTCGTGTCACTGGCAAACAACCGCGGCGGGAAGGACAACATCTCCGTGCTCCTGTTTGCTGATAGTGCGCTCCCGAAAACGCCGGAAAGCGGCGGTATGCCAGTTCGAGATATCGATCCAGACCTCGATATTTCCGAACGTGACACAGTGATCATGACAGACGAGTAGAGAGAAAGTTTCGTGGGACAAGTATTTTATTTCTCGACTCTGTAGGGCCTAACGAAATCCATGCCTGAATCCGACCGCACGGTAAAATGCCCCATATGCGACGAGGATTTTGATCCGACAGTCGCGGGCGGATGGTGCACAAACCCGGACTGTGGTGAGTGGCAACACACTGACGAAAGCGCCGCCGATTTTGCTACCGATGATGGGGTACCGGACGACGCCGACCTGATACCGGAAGGCACGGACGAGACGGACCCAATGGATGGCCGGGCCGTAGAGGCTACCGACGAATCCGACACCCCTGATAGCCACACCGAAGACGAAGCATCGGCGGATGCGGCCTCGGATACTGGGGCAGCCGAGGTCGGTGACGAGACGGCGGAAACGGCAGAGACAGCGACGGAACACGAAACTGACGCCGACATCGAGGCCGAAAACGGAACCAGGCCGAACGGTACGACGGAACCCGACGAGGCCGATGGGACCTCGAAACAGCACAGCAGTGACTCTGATGAGGACGCCGAGACATCCGACGAAACCTCGGAGGCAGATGACGACGTGGCGACGATTAGCTGTCCGGACTGTGACCACGAACTTGACGCCGATGCGAATTTCTGTGTCGCCTGTGGTGCCGACGTACAGGACATCACACCGGAAGACGACGGTTCACTCGACGCGTGCCCGTCCTGTGACACCGCTGTTGACGACGACGCCAGTTTCTGTGTCAACTGTGGGGAAGATCTCGACGCGCATCGCGGCGACCGTGACACATCGACGGCTGATTCGACAGCTGAGTCGTCGACTGCCGACGAGACGGAGAGTGAGCCAGCAGCCACGGGCAACGCCGTCGACACACTCGCCTCACAGTCCACCGACGACGCGACGGTCCCGGACAAACTCGTCCTCGCGGTCGAAGGTCGAGACATCACCGTCGAAGACGGGGACCGCATCGGCCGGGAAATCCGGGCGGCGCTACTGGACGCCGGGCGACCGGAAGACGAAGCGGTCCGAATCCACCGCGAACACGTCCGGTTTGACCGACAGCCCGACGGGTACTATGTCGTCGATCTCGGGGACAACCCGACGCGGCTGAACGAGACCCAACTGCAGAAGGGCGACCGGGAACCAATCCAACCGGGCGACGAACTCGAACTGTCTGGTGTCGCCACGATGACAATTCGGGCGGCGTGACCACCCATAATTAAGCGGTCGGTCGGGAAACATCAGGCTGATGGAGCGTGGTCGACTGTTGCTGGAAGTCCGTGAGTCCGCCGCATTACTGCGAGTTGAAACCTGGCTGTTTGTTGGCATGGGCGTGGCATGGCTCGTCTACGGTGGCTGGGTACTCGCGACGGGGCTGCTGCTGGCGCAGTTCTCGGGGCTCGAACGACCTGTTCTCGCGACATTTGCTGGTCGAACCGTCTCGCTACGAACTGTACTTGCCACTGGTCTCTGGCTCGGCGGTCCGTCGCTGGCCACCGTCGTCCTCATCAACCGCCGGCTTCGGAACAGGCACGGCAACCTCGTCGACGCGTATCGGCTGGACCACCCGAGTCTGTTGCTCGCTATCCCCGGCAGTGTGCTCCTCGGCTGCCTGCTGGTGAGTCTGAGTCTCGGTCAGCGAGGGCCGCTCACGGTGGTTGCACTGTTCGGAACAGTGCATCTGGTCGTTCGGACCGTCGCTTACGGTCACCGTGTGTACACACTTTCGGTCCCCTCATTCCTGTCGCTGCTGGTGTTTGTAAGCGCAGTCTCGCTTAGTACTGGGTGGCTGGTCCAGATGGTCACCGCACCCGGCGTCCAGTCGGGGCTGTCACCGTGGCTGACTCAGGCCGGCGTTAGTCCCGTGGGTGAGGCGGCACTCCAACTGATGGGCGTCCAGCCAGCACAGGCCACACTCCTCTGCATTGCCGTCCCCGGTGTACTGGCGAGTGCGTACCTCCTCTTCCAGTTGCTCGCCGGGGCCGTCGTCAGAATCCGCGCACCGCTTTCGAACCCGCAGCGCCGTCCTGACCAGCGGTTCCCGGTTATGCCGCCGGTCGGGACGGCGCAAAACGGCGAGGGGAGCCCAGCTGCCGAACAGGCTGCCGACGCCGCACCGGAGTCCCGGGACCAGACTGGAGAGGAAACCGACACGGAAGCCGCTGGCAGTGACGTGGAGTCACCGGGGCACACCGGGACACGAGTGTTTTCACCCGACGAGGTTCCGGCGGCGGAACCGGCAGCTCACGAATCAGCACAGAACAACGCGCAGTCGTCAGACGACGACGCGGACCCTGAGGGCCCGGTCGACCACAGTGGTACAGACATGGACTCGGAGACGGCTGGACCGGGCGATACGAATGAGACAACCGACGAAGCGTGGATGGATGATACGTCTGTCTTCACGCCGGGCGGCCGCGACGCCGGCCAGTCGTACTGTAGCGAATGCGGCGAGTCGCTTCCGTCTGATGCCGACATCTGCCCGTCCTGTGACGACCCCGTCGACGGGTGAGGCGGTCAGCGGTTCGAAACGGGAATATCACCGAGTGCGACGGTGTATTGCGTCGACTGTACTCCGTCCCCGTCCGGATACACAAACACCGTTACAGAGACGCTTTCCGGGCGCTCGCCGGGAGGGAGGAGCCACGACTGCGTTACGTTATCAGTGTTTCCCACTGGTAGCTGTCCAGTGCTCGCGGTATCCGCAACCGTCTCCCCGCCGCGGGTAGTAACGCTGTCGAGACGAACCGCTGCGGGGTCTGCCCCGGTGTTCGTCACGTTGACCGTAAGCGTGAACCGCCACCCCTCGTCAGCGGTGACGACAGACGCCGCATCGATCCGGGCCGAGACATCCGCGGATTCCAGAATCGGGTCACCGACGCCGGCACCAGTCTCCGCCGCTGTCGGCGTTTCGGGGACCGCTTCAGCGCCGGTGTCTCCCAGCAAGTGATGCCCCATCATACTCCCGAAGGTAACGACTTCGATGAGGATGGGCAAACCGATTCCGACGATGATGAGGAGTCGTAGCAGCGTTTTCTGCTCCGGCCCGTCGACGTCTTCGAACATGATGAGAGAGTAGTGAAGTGGTGTTAGACTGGGATTGGCGGGCTACCGGGCGCGAATAGTCCGTCAGCAACCATGCTGGCGAGCGGCGGCCCGTAGGCGATGACGATGAGCAGCAGGGCAATCGCCGTCCAGAGCTTGTAGTTGTCGAGGATGCGCGGGCTGTGATCGGCGCCGGACAGCGGTTCCGGGATATTGCCGTTGACCGACAGCGTCCCGCCACGGCGAGCGAGCAGGGTGTCGGCCATGACGATGAGGAACATCGCCGCGCCGACGAACAGCAGGAAGCCGCCGATAGCGATCTGCAGGCGCATCTCGCCGACCGTTCCGGCGACACCCTCGAACGCGAACTCGTCGTAGGTCGGTTCGGCAGTCCGTCGCGGGATACCGGCGAGGCCCGCACGGTGCATTGCGTTCGACATCACTGCCATGCCCACGAACCAGACGTACGGCTGCACTGAAGCAAGGCTTCGCTGTCGGAGTTTCTTCCCGGTGATCTGTGGGACCAGCCAGTAGCTGATAGCCATCGCCGTCAGTGCGAACGCGGTCCCGACGGTGAGGTGGAAGTGGCCAGGCACCCAGATGGTGTTGTGGATGAGGTAGTTGATGTTCATCCCGGCGTTAATCATGCCGGAGAAGCCACCGGCGGCGAACATCAGCCCGGCGAGCATACAGCCGGCGAAGGCCGGCTTACCCCAGGGCAGATCCCGAAGCCAAGAGATGTAGCCCTTTGCACCCCGCTGGCGAGCCCCATGCTCAACCGAGGCAACCACGGTGAACGCGGTCAACAGCGAGGGCAACAGGAGGAACATCGTGTTCGTCATCGCGATGAACTTGTACCCTGACGGGATACCGGGGTCGGTGTACTGGTGGTGGAAGCCGACCGGGGTCGACAGCAGGAGGAAAGCGACGAAGACCACGCGAGCGAGCGGGTCACTGAACAGTCGCCCGCCGGCCAGTTTCGGCAGGATAGTGTACCAGACGAGGTACGCCGGCATGAGCCAGAAGTACACGACCGGGTGGCCGAAGTACCAGAACAGTGTCCGGGTCAGCAGCGGGTCGATGTTCTGGATAAGTCCGAGCGACCACGGGATGAGGAATACGACGACCTCGACGGCGACGCCGATGGTGGAGACGTACCACATCAGCATCGTCGTCAGGACCATGAACGTCTGCAGGGGAATGCGCTCATCCGGGTTCTCAGAGCGCCACTCCCACAGCGCCTTGAAGTACGCGAGGCCGGCGATCCACGAACCGACGATGATGAGCGCGGCACCGATGTAGAACGCCGGGTGCGCCTTCATCGGGGCGTAGAAGGTAAACAGCACGTCGGCTTCGAGGTCGTGACCCAGAACCGACGGCGCGCCGACGATACCACCGATGATGGACACGGCCGCGAGCACTGTCCCCGTGAGCATTATCCAGAAGGCCGACCAAGCGATGCGGTGTGGTAGCTCGCGTTCGAGGCTGTTAGCGACAGCCCATGTGAACAGCCCCGCGATGAAGAACGTGGTGAACACGAGCGCCAGCAGGACGCCGTGGCCCGTCAGAATCGTGTAGTAGTCCGCCGAACTGACGAACCCGCGGAATACGCCAGTGCGGTGAAGCGACTGGATGATGCCAAATAGCGCGCCGATTCCGAGGGCGGCAAATGCCACAATAAACTCGCTCCGGACGAGTTTCGACGTTTTCGGATAGGAGTCGACGAACACCATTACTGATCCGCCTCCTCCTGGGCCTGTGCATCATCTGCGGACTGACCGATGTTCTCCTGTTGCATATCGTACTCCTCCGGCGGGACGACTTCGACGGAGCCACCCATCGTGTGATGGGCCGCCCCGCAGTATTCGTGACAGATGAGCCCGTAGGTACCGGGTTCGTTGAACCGGGCCGAGACTTCGGAAACTTGGCCCGGGATGACCATCGTGTTGATGTTGGTTTCGACCACAGAGAAGCCGTGTACCACGTCTGCACTGGTTACTCTGAACGTTACGTTGGCACCTGCGGGCACCTGCACCGGATTGTCTCCGCTTCCCGGAACGAACTGGAACTGCCGGGCGACGACGTACACGACGTACTGCCCGTCCTCTTTGACGACACCGGGGTCGTCGAACTGGGTACCAGTGTTCCCGTTCTGTACCGCCTGTGCGCTGATCTGTCCGCCCGAATCATCGACCATCCCGACGCCAACGCCGACCGAACCGTACGCGATGGTCGCGATGAACCCGACGATGAGCAGTATCGCTGCACCGAGCCAAACTTTTTCGAATCTATGAACCTGCATGGTATCACCCGATTATGGAGACGCGGCCGAGGAACTCGACGAAGTACATGAACACCCACAGCAGGGCAATCAACACGAAGTAGAAGGCGACCAGCGCCGCCGTTCCCTTCGGGTCGTACTCGTCGTGGCCCAGCTCGACGGCCGGTTCAGTTTCGGCAGCCTCTTCAACCGGCTCCGGGCCGGTCGCCCGACGCAGCTCGCCACTGCCTCCCGTCTGTGGCGGCCGCCCGTTCTGGCGTCGTCGCATCGCGACTGCGAACAACAGCGGCGAGAAGAACGCAAGCAGGACCGAGCCCGAGAGGAGCCACTGCGGGCCGGAGAGTTCGATACCGCTACCTTCCTGTCCGCTTCCGCCGCCACTGCCGCCACCGCTGCCATCGAGCGGGCCACCGACAACGACAGCGCCCTTCATCCCGAGTGACGCGTGAGGCGTACAGACGTACTTGTACACGCCCATCTCTTCGAAGGTATGGCTGTAGGTGGTCCCCGATTCGCTGACTGGGTCACCGGAGTCCAGCGGGCCATCGCCATCCGAAACAACGTTGTGGCCGCCTCCCTCACCAGTCCACTTCCACGTCACTTCTGTCCCAGGCGTCACCCGCACTGCGGGCGGGTCGAAGGCGAACGCGCCGTTGTTCCCCTGTGCCCCGACCGATATCTCGACGCTGTCGTCGCCAGTTCTGTCGACGGTAGTGCCGTTGTAGTTCGAAACGTCATCGAACCAACCGCCGTAGTCTGGGTTCGCTGGCGGTCCTTGCTGTTGTTGGCCGCCGGAGCCGCTGCCCCCGCCCGAACTGCCGGGCCGAACGACGACCGCACCTTTCATCCCGAGCGCCTCGTGTGGGACGCAGACGTACTTGAAGATACCCTCCGATTCAAAGGTGTGGCTGTAGGTCGTGCCGGCTTCGCTGACCGCGCCCCCGGAGTCGAGCGGCCCGTCGCCGTCCGAGACGACGTTGTGGCCGCCGCCCTCGCCGGTCCATTCCCAGACGACCTCCGTGCCAGGACTGACCATCACCGCGGCCGGGTCGAAGGCGAACGCGCCGTTGTTCCCCTGCGCGCCGACAGTGATCGTAACGGTGTCTTGCCCGCGCTTGTCGACGGTCCCGTCGTAGTTCGAAACGTCATCGAACCAGCCGCCGTAGTCCGGTTCCTCCTGTGCTGTCGCCGTGCCGGTTGCGGCCAGTGCCGCTGTCCCGGCTGCGGCACCGACGAACTGTCGACGACTCAGCGCCATCGTCGCACCCCCACCGCGTCGTGCGAATCCGGCAGCTGACTGCCTCTAGCTTCGTGCCGTACCATATCTGGGAGAATAGCAGATTACCTAAAAAAACCCCTGATGGTGTTTTCAGCAGGCAGGAACGACCCATTTCTTTTTATAATCCCTCTAACGTACGGCCAGACATGTCTGCGTCAAGCCCCCGGCTGGTAACATTGCTGGTGTTGCTCGGACTCGCGCCGGTCGCATACTACATGCAGGGAACCGGCCGCTCCATCGTCGCGCTCTCGCTGGTTAGCGTCGTCATCATCGCCGGCAGTCTGTTCTGGATGACACAACCAACAGAGTCGAGTACCGTCTGACATGCAGTTCGGGACGGCGGGGCTGAGTTCCGGTGAAACGGCCGGGCTCGCGGCGTTCGTCGGGCTGGGACTCATTGGGAGTGTCCATTGCCTTGGGATGTGCGGGCCGTTAGTCACAACCTACGCCGACAGACTCGACGACGGCGGGCCGGTGTCAGGCCACGAGATACGCCAACACGCGTTGTTCAACGCTGGACGGACGGTGAGCTACGCGCTCGTCGGGACGGTACTTGGCGCTGCTGGCAGTGTACTGTACGACGTGGCCGGCCTGGCACGCTTCGGGACCGCCGTCCGTGGAACCGTCGGGGTTTTTGTTGGCCTCGCTATCATTGCCGTTGGACTGGGGTATCTCTCCCGTGGCCGCGCCGTCGACGTGGCCCGGTCGCTGCCGCTGGTCGGAGACCTGTTCCAGCGACTCTCCGCGTCGCTCGTCGCCAGGGTCGACCGGTGGGTCGACGGCCCCGGGATGGTCGCGCTGGGTGCGATGCACGGCCTGCTCCCCTGCCCGCTGCTGTACCCGGCGTTCCTGTACGCCTTCGCCACCGGCTCCGCGCTCACCGGCGGCCTCTCGCTGGCCGCGCTTGGTCTCGGGACGTTTCCGCTGGTGTTCGCCTACGGGACTGCCTTCGGAACACTGTCGCCGGGCCATCGCGCGACGTTGCACCGGACGCTCGGTGTCGTTTTCATCGCGCTCGCGCTCGTCCCGCTGTCGAACGGGCTTGCGGCGTTCGGTATCGCCATCCCGAAACCACCCCTGCCGATGCCCTGGACATGACCCACTGTACGCTCTGTGATCTGCCGGTCGACACGCCCGTCACCGACGATGCCGTGGAGGGGACGTTCTGCTGTCGCGGCTGTCTGGAAGTCGCGCGAACCCTTGACGACCCGGCGACGGAAACCCGCGACGCAGCCGACACTGGACCCGATCCGGACGACGCCGACGGTGAAACGGCTTTCCTCTCGGTCGACGGGATGCACTGTGCGACCTGCGAAACGTTCCTCGAAGCGCGGGCCACAGACCACGATGGCATCGTCGCCGCGGCCGCCAGCTATCCGACGGGGACGATGAAACTCACCTATGACGCCGACGCACTCACGGAATCGGACCTCACAGACGCGGTGGCCGGCACCGGCTACGGCGCCAGCCTGCAGGCCACGGAGACCGACGACGAGTACGAACTGGAGGGCCGGCTCATCGTCGGCGGCTTCTTCGGGATGATGACCATGCTCTGGTACATCCTCTTTCTCTACCCGGCGTATCTCGGCGTCGATTCGTCCCTGTTATTGTTCGACCCGTCGGGGCAGGCAGGAGCTTACCTGCTGTGGAACATGGCCGTGATGACCGGCGTCGTGGTCGGCTACACCGGGTGGCCGTTGCTTCGCGGGGCCTACGTCAGCCTCCGGGCCGGCCGGCCGAACATGGACCTGCTGGTGGCGATGGCTGCCGTGACCGCTTTCCTGTACAGCGTCGTCGCCGTCATTTTGGGACATACAGAGGTGTACTTCGACGTGGCGACGGTCATCGTCATGGCAGTCTCGGTCGGCGACTACTACCAGGACCGGGTCCGGCGGCGGGCGCTGGACCGCCTCACCGAGTTCACGACACAGCGGGCCGACAGCGCCCGGCGACGCGCCGACGGGGACCACGAGGAGGTCGCGGTCGGCGACCTCGACCCGGGCGACGAAGTCGTCGTCCGGTCCGGCGAGCGCGTCCCGGTCGACGGCACGGTCGTCGAGGGGACCGCGGCCGTCGACGAGTCCCTCGTCACCGGCGAGTCCCTGGCCGTCCGGAAGACCGCGGGCGACGAGGTCATCGGCGGGTCGCTGGTGACACAGGGCGGCGTCGTCGCCCGCGTCGGGTCCGACGCCGAGAGCACCGTCGACCGCCTGACGAACCTGCTGTGGGAGGTCCAGAGCACCCGCGGCGGCGTCCAGCGGCTGGTCGACCGAATCGCCGCCGTCTTCGTCCCGCTGGTGGTCGTTCTGGCTGTGCTCGCCACCGGCGGGCATCTCGTCACCGGCGCAACGCTGACGGACGCAATGCTGACCGGGCTGGCGGTGCTCGTGGTCTCCTGTCCCTGCGCGCTGGGGCTGGCGACGCCGCTTGCGACCGCGGCCGGCATCCGCCGGGCGCTGGACGGCGGCACCGTCGTCACCGGCGACGCGGTGTTCGAGACGGCGACCGACGCGGACGTGGTTGCCTTCGACAAGACGGGCACGCTGACGACCGGCGAGATGGAACTGCTGGAGCGGGCCGACGACCGGGCGATGGCCCGGGCGGCCGCCGTCGAGCAGTTCGCGGACCACCCCGTAGCCGAGGCGGTGACCGACGCCGTTCCGGTCCCCGACGCGGCCGTTTCGGCGTTCGAGCAACACCCGGGCCAGGGCGTCAGCGCGACGGTCGACGGAGACCGGGTCGTCGTCGGGACCCGGGCGCTGTTTGAGGACCTCGGGTTCGAGGTGCCAAGCGGGCTCCGGAGCCGGTGTGAGCGCGCGACCGAGAACGGGCGGGTCCCGGCGCTGGTCGGCTGGGACGGCGCGGCGCGGGACGTGCTCGTCGCGGGGGACAGGCTCCGCGCGAACTGGGAGTCGGTCGTCTCGACGCTCGCCCGGGACCGCGACGTGGTCGTCATCACCGGCGACCGCCCTGAGGCAGCCGCCCCCTTCGACCGCCACGACGGCGTCGACGAGGTGTTCGCCGGCGTCCCGCCGGAGGCGAAAGCCGAGGTCGTCGAGCGGCTGCAGTCCCGCGGGACCGTCGCCATGGTCGGCGACGGGAGCAACGACGCGCCGGCGCTCGCCGCCGCCGACGTGGGTATCGCCATGGCGTCGGGCACGTCGCTGGCCGCCGACGCGGCCGACGCGGTCGTGACGACCGACGACCTGCGGGCCGTCCCCGACGTGTTCGCGGTGACGGCCGCGACCCGCACCCGGGTCCGCCAGAACCTCGCGTGGGCGTTCTGTTACAACGCCGTTGCGCTCCCGCTCGCGCTGCTCGGCGTTCTCAATCCGCTGTTTGCGGCCCTGGCGATGACGGCGAGCAGTCTGCTCGTCGTGGGCAACTCCACGCGGACGCTGGCGGGGACAGCGTCACACGGCGAGGCGAATGCTGACGAACCGGCCGCACCGAAACAGCCAGCAGCGGCCGACTGACATCGTATTGTGGACTGCAGCCGTCTCAGTAACTGCAGCCGGTTGTCATCTGGTATCATGTCTGAAACAGATTTAATATATCACCGGTTCTGGTCGTATATACGTCGCTTTCACCGACGTGGTGACCCATGACCTACGCAATTCCCGTTCCCGCGCCAACGTCGTTCGCTCGCTGGCTGTACAGCGGGCGGTCGGCAATCGAACGTAGCCTTGATGCTACGATCGAGTATGCACCCCTTATTGGGGAACGGGCCGCCGCGGACACCTGTTCGGTGAAAATTCCGCACGTGGCACCATAGACTAGCTCGCCGCCGTGGGACCGGCCTCCCACTCACGGACGCCGCACTGCGGCGGCGATTTGATCTGGCTCACTGTCGAGCAGCGGGACTCTACCCACCGCTCGACTGTTCCGCCTGAGAGGCTTACGCCGGCCAGTGTGGCCTACCGGTGTGTCGCCACTCGCCCCTGAGCCTGTACTGCATCGCGTAGCTACCTCGCTGTCCAGCCTCGGGTTCCCCATCATCCCGGTGTGGGAATCCTGTACCGGCCGCTCCGGGCCGGACGTACATGCCCGCCACCCGTGCGGTTCCCGACCGACGCGACTCGACTGGTGAGTGCCCTCGTGGCCCGGTTCGACCCCGGCCGTCGGCGTTATGTCGCTGCAGGCGACCCCCCCGACCGAGGTATCGGCCGACGTATCACTGCGCGTTCCGCGTGGCGGGTCCGAGACCCTCGCAGCCGGTGTCGCCGACGTCCTCGCGGCCGTCGACGGCGTCGAAGACGTGGCCGTCGACCGCGTGACCAGCGTGCGGCCCACCTGGACCGATATCCGAGTCGACGCAGATGTGTCGCTGACGATGCAGGTCGACGGCGACCGCACTGAACTCCTGCAAGAAGGGTTCGGCGTGATGGCGGTCAACCGCGTCGACGTGGCCGGTGATGCGTAAGTCCCGCCTTCCTCCATTGTCGCTGTCTTCCCGAACATTCCAGACGGATCCGGGCCTCCGCCCGGTGCAGGTTCGATTCCTGCCGGGAAGTCCACACCCATGCATCGAATATACCTCGCCGCCGTCATCGGCAGGCGGCGACGCGACTCGAAGAACAGAACCCGGTCACGCCGCACTCGGCGGCTGTAGCCGCCGGGGCCGGTCACAACCGGTACCCTCGCTTGCGGTCACTGTGAGCCGAGCCTGTAAGATACTGGCGCACGAAGCGGTATGTATGACCGTCCATACGTCCGACGACCGGTGGCTTAATGCGCCAGTCGAGACGGTGTTTGCGTTCATGGACGAGCCGTCGAACCAGGCGGCCGTCACGCCGAGCCTGACCCGCGCCGAGCGCATCGAGCGGTTGCCGAACGCCGGGAACCGTGCCGCCTACGAGTACACCATGTTCGGACTCACGTTTACCGGCGAGGTGCAGGCGTCGACGTACGAACCGCCGGCGCGAATTGTCTACGAGATGCATGGTGACCTGACGGGACGCATCGCCTGGCGGTTCGAACCCGAGGACGGCGGCACGCGCCTCACTTACGCGGCCGATTACGAGGTTCCGGGCCCACTCCCAGAGGCGCTCCTCGCACCGCTTATCCGGTGGTACAACCGCCGGGAGGTGCGGCGGCTGCTGGACAACGTCGCCGAGGCAGTCGAAGGCAAAGCGCAGGCCACTACGGCGTAACCCTACTCGTCGGTCCAGAGGGCGTCTGAGAGCGTCCGCTGGACCGCTTCCTCGCCGACGGCCGTGGCGAGTGTCTCGAACCCGTTTCGCTCGACGGGGTCCTTGGCGTTCGCGACCAGTCGGGAGACGATGAACTCCGGTGTGGATTTTCCGACCGTGCCAAACCGAGGCTGGTAGTCGACCTGGAGGTCGAGGTCCTGATTCAGCCCTTCAGCGAAGATGCCGTCGACGCGGGCCTCTGTGGGCAGCGGTTCCAGGTCGTCCGCGAGGTGCGTGACGAACACGCCCAGCGCGTCGCGGTCGACAGTCAACGTCACGAGTCCGTGGAGGAGGTCGGCGGCGGAGCCGGGTTCGGTGATGGCCTCGAACTCGTCGACGAGCATCAGCGTCCGGTCGCTCTCGGTCAGCGGCGGCACGACAGAGCGCAGCGTCGATTCGAGGACGCCGGCGTTGAACGAGGCGTGCCGGCGGTGGAACACGACGGTGTCGACGACGCTCACCTCGGCGGCGTCGGCGGGCACGGGCAGCCCCATCTGGGCGAGCAACTGGACCTGACACAGCGTCTCCAGCAGGGTCGTCTTCCCGCCGGAGTTCGCGCCAGTGAGAACGGCCACCCGGTCGCCGCTGGGCGGTCGGTTCGCCCGGTCTAGCTCCAGCGTGTGGTCGCCGATGGCGTAGGTGACCGGCTGGACGCTCTCCACGTCGGCGATTGTGAGGTTGCGGGCCCGTTGCACCGCGATAGTCTTGCGGCCCTCGACGAAGGTGGGGCGGGTCAGGTCGAACGCGATGGCGAACCGGGCCAGCGACACCGAGAAGGCGATGTCGTCTACCGCCTCGACCGCGGCGTCGATCTCCGCACGCGCATCGGCGAGGTCGTCTTCCAACCGGTCGGCGACCGCCTGCTCACGTTCTTGCACGTCGCTTCGTAGCGCGGTCCGGAGTTCTCGGAGCGCCACGTCGACGAAATCACGGGCATCGGTTGCTTCCCGCGGCATCGCATCGCGCACCCTGGCGGCGTCGATGCCCGTCTCATCCGTGACGTGGCGAACGAGGGCGTCCTGGAACTCGTCGGGCCGCCGCGCACCTTCCTGCACGGCCTCGACGACCTCCATCGAGGCGGCCGCGAGGTCTTCGATTTGTCCCAGCTGGTCGCGCAGGCGGTCCAGTCCCTCGTCGGCTCCCTCGCCGACGGAGTTACCGTCGCCCGCGAGGCCGGCGAGAGCTGCCCGGCCGGCCGACAGGGACTCACCGTCGATTGCCGCCAGCGGCTCGAACACACCGCTCTCGATGCCGGTGTCACGGAGGGCGAGCGCCACGTCGACCGCGGCCAGTTCTCCTCCGTCCGCGTCGAAGGCATCGAAGGCGTCGAGGACGGCCCGCTGGTCCTCGTCGGCGAGGCCGGCCCACGTGTCCCGCGCTTCGAGCACGTCGTCCAGCCGCTCGTCCATCGCCTCGCGGGTCGGCAGCGGCGTCAGCACCCGGATGCTGTCGGCCGCAGCCGCCGTGACCGCGTATTCCTCGGCGAGGTCAAGCAGTTCCTTGTACACGTCGCGGGTGTAGCTTAGAACCCGAAATAGAATGAAACAGTACTACCGCTGATAGCCACGTATGGGGCCGTCAGTGGCTGTTAACAATGCATACAATTTATGGGGAAGTAGCCACTGTTTTCCAATATGGCGACTGAAACCATTGCGTTTCGAGTAGAGGAAGGCCGAAAGAAAGAGTGGCAAAATGCGGTCGAAGGCACCGATGAGTATGATAGTGTGACCCACCTTATCAAGAAGGCAGTCAGTCGTGAGCTATCAGATTCGTACGTGGGTGGCAGTGGCGGTGACGGTGGGTCGAATGTTGATGCAGAGGCCCTAACCGAGATAGTGGACCGTCTCGACTCAGTGGAATCGGAAATCAGCAACATGGACGAAACCGTCTCAAAGGCGACTGACGCCATGCTATCGGCAGAGTCAGCTATCAGTGAGGAAACTACCAGCGGTGTGTTTGAAGCCTTGCCACGCGGTCGAGATAACGCAGTGACGGCCAACGAGATAGCCAACAGAACAGGAATACCACCCGTGAAGGTCCGAACGGCCTTGCCTCAGTTGGCAGAATCCAGTGGGGCCGTGAAACGTGTCGATAGAGAAATGGTGGAAGGTTTCGGCCAAGATAGGCGGGCAGAGGAAGATATTCTCTGGTATCGGGAGGCATAGATGTCTGAAACAAACCTCTGTGACGACTGCGTAGCGGTGATGGAACGTATCGAACAAACCAGTGATTCAGCACGGCAATACAACTCAGCCATACGGGTATTTAGTCGGTGGTTTGATGACTGCCCACTGACTGCGGATAACGTCGATATAGACGCCTATCTGCGACACCTAACGGATGATAGAGGCTATGCGTATGATACTGTTACAACCCATCGCAGTGGGCTTGTGCGGCTATTCAAGGCGGGACAGTTCCTTGCTGACGCTGACCGCCTTGCAGTCGACCTACCCGCTGAAAATCCAGCACAAAAGGTCGACACCAAGGCAGTGACGGACGGCAGTGGGACGAAAAAGGAAAGAGAACTGGATAGGCGGAAAGACCGTCACGCCTTGCCAAAGGCTGACGTAGAAACCCTAATCGAAAATGTGCCAACTCCCACCGTTCGTAACGAATTACTCTGCCGTCTCAGCTACCAGTGTATGCTGCGGCGTGGTGAGGTAGTGTCTCTAAAACAGTCTGATATCGACGGAAACGACCTCACCGTCCGTGCTGAGGTATCAAAAACTGGTGAGAGTCGGACAGTTCGGTTCAATGGCAAGGTCAAACGGCTTTTCGATATGTGGGCCGTCGATAGAGAGGCCAAATTCGGGGAAACTGAGTACCTATTCCCGTCCGACCATAGAGACGGTCATATCACCCCAGAGCGGCTTAATACCGTCGTGAAAATGGCGGCAAAAGACGCTGAGATACAGGATACTCTCTATACTACGGCTCACGGCCACGAACGGCAGAAAATCACTGCTCACACCCTACGCCATAGTGGGGCAGTCAGAAGGTGGGAAAATGATGTCGACCTACGGACACTACAGAAGGCGTTAGGACACAGCAAGGTGACGACCACTGAGCGCTATCTCGACGTATCGGACGACTCTGTGGGCGAGAAAATGCTATCGGGGTGGACGGACGACGACTAACCGAATTGGTCACAGCTTGGTAATCAATCACACCCACCTGCCCCTCAGTGGCTGTGACGGTCACACAGCAAGGTTTCGTGCTATCGCACTCAGCGATAGACCGAACCCCGAATAGGGCTTCGCTCTAAAGGTTTCGAATGTATAGCTACAAATCGCCTTGATATAGATATAAATAAAACCTTCCTAATCGCAATTCTGGCCTATATTCACACCATTTAGAGATAAAATATACCTTTCAGTTATGTTTTTACTAACGCGCATACGTGTAAGACATGGCGGTCCCAGAATATTAGTTGGTAATACCACGCAGTAATAATTCTCTCACAAGATAGCCACCCCATTGAGTCGGTCACAGTTCCGTAAGTGAGAACTGCCGCCTTAGCAACCAACACGGCGCTCATTACCTGACAGTATGTTATATACAGAACCGTCCCGACGAAGTTGGGGACGTAGGAGAAAACATCAATGACTGAACACGAAGCCAGAGAAAGCGAACTCCGCATTAACGAACAGGACCGTGAAGCTATCAAAGAGGCCCGAGATAAGATATTCGACGCCGCGACACCCATGGGACTTGTGGCCCGTAAAGCGTGTCAAAAGCTTACTGAGGATACCAACGAGGTGCATTTTTAGATGTCTGTCCAATATTGCACGACGAACTGCCCTGTTGGCGTAACTCTCAATCTTCAATCTGACCTAAAAGATTCAGAAATTCATCAGGTGGGTAGTGACGTGATAGAGTTTAAGCACCGTCTTAGTGCTGATACGGCGGAATGGCGTCACAAGTATGAGAAGGATACACACGGTGGTCATGTTTGTGTCGACCTTCCAGAAAACTGCGTGATTATCGATTTCGATGGCAACGGTGTACACTACATGGAGAAAGCCGAATGACTGAAATTGCCACTCTCGACACTGAGTTAGGGCCGTTCGACGTGGTAGAGATTCCCGCTGATTCACGGCGAGAATTTGATGTCGAGAATCAACGACTGCGTGCCTATTTCCGTGCAAATGATGAGACGAAAGAATACGTCTATGGCGAACAGACTGCCGATGAAAGCGGAGTTGTGGATTTGACGGACGGCAGTATTGTGCTGGGAGTCGACGGTAAGACGGTTTTTGTGCTGACGCCACGAGAGGCTTACAACCAATGAATTTCAATGAATCAACAATTACAGACTGTAGAGAAAGAGACGGACAGGCAGCAGAGCGAGAGGCAGAGATTGACGAAATTATTCAGACTGCCGAACTGGGACGGGGTGAGGGAGAACCACTTGCCGCAGAATCCTATTCAGCTTATCCACAGCGGGAAGAGCTAACCGACCCTAAGAATCGAAGTTTCCTCACCGAACTACTGAGTCATGAACTGGTTAATTCCATTGAAGACGCAGCGGAAGAATGTGCTGAGAACCCCACGGTCAAACAGCGGTGGAATATTACTCTCCGCAAGGCTGTAGAAGTATTCGGAATTGACCTTAGCGATTATTTCGGCGACTATCCAGATGAAACGAACCGTCTCAAAGAACTGCTGGGATTCCAGCCACCTGATTCGATGATAGCACCGTCGAACGTCTTGGTGGTATCTGAGCTATACGTGGCTGGCCTCTCAGTCGGGGAGATAGTCGACGTATTGGCCGACCACACAGTCGCAGATACGCAGTCTGTGGAAGATACCCTTAAAAAGGCAGGACTTATCAGCGGGACAACAACTCAGGAACAAGCCTCTGCCTTCGAGGAAAACGACGGACGAATCGGTGGCACGTCGGTGGAAACTGAGACGGGTGAGACGGAGGAAACTCGCGGGCTAACCGTCTCTGCCAACGACTTCTAACTTTTTCCGACTCTTTATAGTTGAAACTAAACGAATAGTGTCAACAAAAGAGTAATGGTGAGATGTATATGGTGTAGCAACATCCCACCAAACGCAATGGAAGACCGAATGACAATGAACGACTGCCCACTTCGGATGAGTCCGACCACATGGACGGTGGAAACGATAAAGTTGCACAGCACAGAGAGAGGAGCTTTCCTTCTCCTTTCTCCGCAGTAGACCGTACTGACAGGCTATGTCTGTACACTTGTCGGGACGTAGAAAGTTGGGCCTATATCCTCTCACAAAATTTCTGAGGCTCAAAACGTGTCGGTGGGTCGCTATATATGGGATATCAAACTGACACAGAGCAGGCGTGTATCCACCCCGCACCCCGATTTCCGTAGGGACCCATACCGAACCTAATCTTGGTAGGTGGGGTGATTACTACTGAACATATCGACTCTAAGCCTGCTGTGACGACGCTCAATTAGTTTCTGAGCAGAGTAAGTGGTTTTGGTCATACGGACCTTCAAATCGATTCAGCGCCGTCTCAGAGGCTATGAGAGATAGGCGCGTTTACCTTGCGCAAAGGCGGTGGCTGTCCTTGGGCCTCCCGAGCGGTGGCTGTGTTGATAACTACTGAGCATATCGACTCTCCAAAGATGTGCAACCCCATCTAATTCGCTCATATTTGGCGCACAGTAGATTCTTTGAGAATGCAAGGGGTTTGCATCGTCTTAGTTTGTCCCCCACCTTCAGCGTCCATACAGAGCGTCTGAGAGGATAGCCACCTATTTGGAATAGTTCATGTTGATATATTGAAAACTATATCCCCGTCGCTCTGCTGTCACTGCTGGCGAGAAATACGGGGGGAGCGCTCCGGTATTACCAACGTATAGTAGTAACCCAAGTGGCTATGTATTATTTACACTGTAGTAGAACAGCAGTACTCACCCACCTATAATATATACATGTTGTTAATAATAACCGCCCAATGATATGCGCACACGTAATGCCCGCAAGGAAATCCGACTCCCGTCTTGCGATTAGCAATGCCGTCGAACTGTGGCCCGCGTCGTGCCACACTGCATGGGTAGATTTCCGTGCCTATTGCTGTGGAATAATGCCCAATGTTTGCAGAGTTAACAGCCACATACTACCGATAGCACCGACGTACTGCCTAAAACGTCGCTACAATTAGCAATAGGTGAACTACACGTCGCGGGTGTCTCTGGTGGCGAGCAGGCTCATCGATTCGGCCCCGGTCGCCCGCCGGAGGATGCGCGTTGCGCGCCCCCGAGAGAGGCCAGCCGTGGTTAGCGCTCGTGTATCCGCCGACTCGATTGCCTCGATGGCCCGCTCGACGCCCAGCTCCTCGGTGAGCAGTTCGGACGTCTTCGGGCCGATGCCCCAGTACTCCTCCAGTCGCATGCACGGGTGGAGAACGGCGGCCCGCTTAGGCGTTTTCAGTCGTCGGACTCGTCGTCGATACTGAATCGCTCGTGCAGCGGCCCCGGCTCTCCGCGGGCTTGCCGGTCAGCCCGTCGGGCGGCGCGACGCGCGATGAGCGCGCCCAGTGCCGCCGGAATCGCCAGACCGAGCGACACGAGCGCAGTCTGCTCGGAGACGACTGATGGGCCATTCGACAGGAAGACCTCATATCCCACTACGACCACGACGACGGCTACACCGGCGACGACGAGGTACAGCCCGCGGGCCAGCACCTCGCTGGGATTGCGAAGCCGAGAGAGATATGCGGCCGGGACGAGCCAGCCGGCCAGCAGGACGCCGACGGCCACGGGAAGCGAGAGATCGCCGACGAGGATGACGACCGCGTACAGCACGAGCGGCGCAATGGCGATTCCGAGCGAGAGGCCAGTGAGCGTGACTGCCCACGTCGGTGCACCCGAGTCCATCGACTCAAGCGTCTCGGTCAGGCGCTCGTCGAGCATCTCGGTCTGTTCGTCGGTGAGCAGCGTCGCGTCACAGTGTGGGCAGGTCATCGCGGTGGGTTCCAGTGACTCATCACACTCTGGACAGGTGGGAGCCGACGCGTCACGCCACTCGGTCATGCTCCCCTTTGTGCCCCGAGTGGTTTGAGTGACCCGGATAGTGTCAAAAGCACAGAACTTGGTCGTTAGATGCTATGATACTAAGCCACAGCATTGCACGACCAGTGGAGTAGAATGCGCTGTCTTTGCGGTGTGTTTCCTGGCCGTGGCTGTCAGGTAGATGAGGGAAAGAAATAATCCAGTACAGTCCAACCAAAGCATATGGGGGGCGTTGACATTCTACATGTCGATGACGATAAGGGGCTTGCTAGCCTGACTGCCGACCTCCTCGAACGCAATGACAGTCGGTTCAACGTGGAGACTGCTGCAAGCGCGACAGAGGGGCTACAGCTACTCGACGATTTCTCCCCTGACTGCATCGTTTCCGACTTTGAGATGCCCGGTATCGACGGACTTGAATTTTTACAAGCCGTCCGGGCGGAACACTCCAAACTCCCGTTCATTCTGTTTACTGGCCGAGGAAGCGAAGAGATCGCAAGCGATGCGATCTCTGCTGGCGCAACTGACTACCTACAGAAACAATCCGGAACTGATCAGTACGAACTACTGGCCAACCGTATTAACAACGCTGTCACCCGGTATCACTCGGAAAAACAGCTACGCGAGACCAAAGAGGAGTATGCCGCTGTTTTCGAGAACGCGTGGAACGGACTCCTGCTTGTTGATGTCGAGCAAGACGGGTTTCGCTTCCGTCGGTGTAACTCACGGGTTCAGGAGTTTACCGGACTTGCAGAGTCAGAACTTATCGATAAGACCCCACAGGAGGCACTCGGCGACGAGAATGCCAGAGCGGTCGCCGGCGCGTATCGGAAATGCGTCGACATGCGGGAAACAATTTCATATACGGTGACCCTTACTCATCCGGTCGGCGAAGTCGTCCATGAAGTCAATACCACGCCGATTATCAGAGACGGTGAGGTCGAGCAACTCGTCGTCGCGTTTACCGACATCACCGAACGGTACGCCCGTGAGCAGGAGTTACGCGAGGAGCGGGCGGTCATTCAACAAGCGCTCGACACGCTCGATGAGCCACTGTTCGTTACAGATACTCATGGCACCCTCAAACACTGTAACCGCCGCGCACTCGAGGCTACTGGCCACACCGAACAGACAGTCGTTGGAACGGCGATCAGTGGCTTGTTTCCTGACGACGAGCGGGAGATGATTACTGACGCGGTTGACAACGCACTCCGTACTGGCCGAACGACTGTCACGGCCAGCCTTCGACTCGACAGCGGTCAGCGACAGCCATACAAGTTCCGCGTCCACTCTCTGACTGATCTGGATAACAACATAGCGGGGCTGGTCATACTCGGTCAGGATGCCCCTGGCACCTGATCGATTGGGCAACTGTCGCAGATACCAGTCGGTATCGACGGCTCTATGTGCTGACGGGCCGCCACGCGCAGGCGCCCGTGTCCGTCGATACGCAATTTCTTCGCCCCGTATCGCCCTGAACTTTATACTATATGACGGTTGAATTGCACACTACCAATGAAAGACGTGCTTTCCAGAATCGGCATCGGGTCTGCTACGGTGGACACGGTCTTGCCGACAGATTCCGTCAGAGCCGGTGAGTCCGTCCGTGCAGAAGTTCACGTTGAGGGCGGCTCGACGGACCAGGATATCGACGCGATCTACTTCGCGCTGGAAACTGAGTACAGATCCGACGAGGGGTACAAGGACGCCATCATCGACCAGTGGCAACTCACCGAGCCGTTCACCATCGAGGCGGGTGAGGAACGTCGCTTCGAGACGACCGTCCATATTCCCCGGGTGACGCCTGTAACGACACGCTCGACGGCCGTCGAAATCGAGACCGGACTCGATATCTCGATGGCGGTCGACCCCGGTGACGAGGATTACATCGAGGTCGAACCGACACACCGCACGCAGGCAGTGTTCGACGCGCTTGATTCGCTTGGCTTCTCGCTCCATGCCTCTGCCTGTGAGGCCACAGCCGGGAGTCTGTTTACCACCTCGACGAACTTCGTTCAGGAGTTCGAGTTCCGGCCACAGCGCGGCGAGTTCGCGGAGCAGGTCGACGAGGTGGAAGTCGTCCCGGTGTTCGACGACAGCCATCTCACGGTGTATCTGGAGGTCGACCGCAGCGCCGGACTGCTCTCGGAGATGACCGACGCCGACGAGCGACACACGAAACTCACGATAGAAGCGCCTGAGCCTGCTGCTATCGAGCCGCGACTCGCGGAAGCGATCCGGGAATTGAGCTAGGCTGCTGGCGTACGCTGGCCCTCAACCCCAGAACGACTGGGTCCGCGCGTACTCTCGCTCCTGCCGAAGGATGTCCCGGTAAAACTCGTCTTCGTCCTCACGCAGATGATTGATGATGCGGGCGGCGTTGTGTGGCCCGACGCCGCGGGCGGCAAGTGCGACTACCGCCCGCTTCCCGTGGCTCTGGACCAGCGAGGCCGAGCGGTAGGCCCGCTCGGTCATCTTCTCCTGCTCGTCGTCCTTGTCGTCGGTCCGGACGGCCGAAACGACCTCCTCTGCCCAGGGATTCAGCGCGGCGATACGGGTGGACCCACACTGCGGACACGACGGCTGCTCCCGCACGCGCTTGACCTGCTGTTTGCGGTCCCACTCCTTGCAGTGCAGACACGCGAGGATGACGCGGTCACTCTGGATGCGCTCCTTGACGGTTTTGATGACGCTCGCGTCGGCGTTCTCCGGTGAGAGGAGTTCCCGCCCGGAGGAACTGCCGCCAGTCCCGATTGGCGTGTGTTCGCCCACCGTTTCCAGCGCCACGTCGCCGCGCCGGATATCCCGGAGGAGGTCGGCTGTCGCTTCGATAGCGAGGTCCTCGTGGCGCACCTCGCGCAGGGCTTCGTCGTACATCGGCGTGTCCTCCAGCGCGGCCAGCAGGCGGTCACGGCCGAAGTCAGTCGACCCCCGGCCCCGCCAGCGCTTGAGCGAGCCGAACTTCGTCGCCACCTGCGCGAGCTTGAACTTCAGCGCGTCGGCGTTTTTCAGGCTGAGTTCGATAAGCGCCGGGAGGTGGTCGGGGTCGGTGTCCTCGATGACTTCGATGACGTCGCCGGCGGTGATTCGTCGCGGGACTTCCAGCGTAATCCGGTAGGGGTCGACCTCCATCGCGACTGATTCGCCCGCTCGCTGGCCGAGCAGCGCCGAGAGGATCCGTCCCAGCGTCTCGTTGATTTTGTGCCCATAGCAGGCATTGATGATAACTTCCCGGCCGTGGAACTCCACCAGAATGGTCGTGTCGTCCGGAATCGGGCCCTCGTGTTTCTCGACCTGCGAGAGGCCGTCCGCGACGGTTTCCGGGCCGGCGGCATAGCGAGTCGCTACGTCTCTGGCGACGGCGTCAGTCTCGGCCCCATCCTGTAACTGCCGACCGGCCACGCGGCGGAGTTCACCGACCTCCGCAGCGACGGCCCTCGGAACGGGAATCTCCTGACCGACCCACGATGGCACCTCACCGGCGGGGTCCTCGATGGGCGAGACGGTCACGCTCTCCTCCTCCTCGTCGATGTTCGTGATGCGCCACATCTCCCCGCGCTGGACGAACACCTCGCCGGGCGTGGCGAAGTTGACGACGAACTTCTCATCGAGGGTCCCGACCTGCTGGCCCGAGGCTACGTCTTCCACGTCGTAGGTGGCCTCGTCAGGGATCATCGAGAGGTTCTGATAGAAGTACTGCCAGGTCCCGCGGCGTTTCTCTAAGGTGTCCCGGTCCTCGTCGAGCCAGATGACGTTGTTCGCTGCGAGTTCTTCGACGACCTGCTTGAACTGGGCCTCGCCGAGATCACGGAACGGGTACGCGCGGGTCAGTATCTCGTAGGCCCGCATCGCCCGGATTTCGCCGGTGTCCATCACTAGCCCGGTGACCTGGTTAGCAACGGTATCGAGGCTGCCATCGTGTATTTCGGCCGGTTCAACGTCGCCAGCTTCGGCCTGTCTCGCAATCGCCAGCGCCTCCAGCGTGTCGTCGGTGTCGGTGGTGACAACCGTGCCCGAGGAGACGAGGTCACGCCGGTGGCCGGCCCGGCCGACCCGCTGGACGAGACGGGACACCTGCCGGGGACTGCCGTACTGGACGACGTGATCGACGTGGCCCACGTCGATGCCCAGTTCCATCGAGGAGGTACACAGCAGGGCGTCGAGGTCGCCGGCCTTGAACCGGTCCTCCACGTCGATACGGGCCTCCTTCGAGAGCGAGCCGTGGTGGACGCCGAGATCGGTTCCCAACTCTTTGAACCGCGAGCCCAGCGCCTCGGCTGTCTGTCGGGTGTTGACAAACAGCAAGACGGACTCGTGGTCATCGATGAGGTCCGCGATGTAGCGGACGTGACTGGCCGTTCCAGCGTCGGTGACGAGCGTGCTCGACAGTTCTTCGTCACGGTCGGTAATCTGGGGCCGGACCACCTCGATGTCCAGTCGACTGCCGATGTCCACTTCCACGATGGCACACGTCCGGCCGCCGGTGAGAAACCGGCCGACCTCGTGTGGGTCGCCGACAGTCGCCGAGAGTCCGATGCGCTGGAACTGCCCGGACAGCTCTCGGAGCCGTTCGAGTCCGATGGTCAGCTGCGCGCCGCGCTTGGCCGCGGCGAGTTCGTGCACCTCATCGATGACGATATGTTCGACATCTGCCAGCGCAGTCCGGAGCTTCGACCCGGTAAGCATCGCCTGGAGCGTCTCGGGCGTAGTTACGAGCACGTCCGGCGGGTCGTCGGCCTGCTTCTGGCGCTGGTAGTCCGTCGTGTCGCCGTGGCGAACATCCACTTCGAGGCCGAGCGTTTCGCCCCACCAATCCAGACGCTGGCGCATGTCGCGGTTAAGAGCCCGAAGCGGCGTGATATACAGCGCGCCGATGCCGAATCGGTCTTCGGATTCGGCCAGTGCATCGAAGACCGGCAACATCGCCGTCTCCGTCTTCCCGGTACCGGTCGGTGCGACCACCAGCGCGTCCCGCCCGTCAGCCAGGGTCGGAATTGCTTTTCGCTGTGGGTCGGTCGGCGTCGTGAAGCCGCGCTCTGAGAGCGCACTGCGGACGGCTGGACCGAGTGCGGTAAAGGCGTCATCGCCGCGAGCGACCCCGTCAGTCATCGCCCCTTTCTAGCGACTACACCGGGTTAAACACGTTGTGTCACATCGTCTCGTCCGCTGTCGGTAACCGAAGGACTGCGGGCGTTGCAGGGGAATGGCGGGTACAGCCTTATGTCGTTGCACAGAGACATGTGAAACCATGACTGACGCCTGTGCAACTGCGACCGGTGATGGCCCGTGAACACGCTCGATGAAATCGAACGAGCGGTGAAGGATACGGCGCATTACGTCAGCGGGAACCTGGCGAACTACGCCAACAGAGCTGCCGGCGAGAACCCGAGCGGGGAGCAACAGGTCGGTGGCGACGTGTGGGCCGACGACCTGTTTTTCGACGCGCTCGCACACATCGACGGTATCGGCGCGTACGCGAGCGAGGAGCGCAGCGACGTGGTCGACTGCGGCGAGGGCTACAGTATCGCTATCGACCCGCTCGATGGCTCCTCGAACCTCGCCTCGAACAACTCTGTGGGGACGATAATTGGGGTCTACGACGCCGAACTGCCGGCGAGCGGGCGCTCGATGGTCGCCTCACTGATGGTGCTGTACGGCCCGTACACGACGCTAACTATCGCCCGGTCCGACCGCGATGTCGTCCAGGAGCACCTCCTCCGGGACGGGCACAGCGAGCGCTGGGGCCAGTTCGAACTGCCGGCGGAGGCGACAGTTGTCGGTCTCGCGGGCAAGACCGGTGAGCGCACCGACGAGTTCAACGCCATCGCGCAGTCCTTCGAGCGGGACCTGAAGCTCCGCTACGGTGGGGCGACTGTCGCCGATCTGGCGCAGGTCCTCGAGTACGGCGGACTGTTCGGCTATCCGGCGACGACGGGGTATCCGGACGGTAAACTCCGGGTCCACTTCGAATCGGCCCCGCTCGCATATCTCGTCGAAGCGGCCGGCGGCGCTTCCAGCGATGGGTCGCAGTCGTTACTCGCCGTTGAACCGGATGGTATCCACGACCGGACGCCGACGTTCCTCGGCAACACCGAACTTGTCGACGAACTCGAAGCGGCGCTCTCGGAAACATAGGCGGGTACAGAACGCTGGCTCAGACCTGTCGGTAGGCCCCCAACCGCGTGCCATCGAGGAGGAACGCCTCGGCGTCGGCCAGCCCCTCGGGCAGGAACGGAGCGAGGAACTCCTGCCCGTCGACGTTGACCCACGTCCCGCCGGAGCGGTCGTTAAACGCTGGGAAGACAACGACATCAGGCGCGGCATCGACCGGCTGGCCGAACTGCTCGGCAAAGGGGTCGGCCACTAGCGAGCCGCGGAGCCAGGCGCGCTCCTTCTGTGTGCCGCCGACGCTGTCTTCGAGTCGGACGACGGGGTGTTCGTGGCCGACACAGACGACGTCGGCTTCGAGTACGTTCGGCGCAGGCCAGGTGTGGCCGTGGGCGAACCCGACCGAACCAACGCGGGTGCCATGTCCCGGCGTCACTTCCACGTCGGCATCAAAGGCGGCCAGAGTGGACTCCAGCCCGCCGTCGTGATTTCCTTTCACCAGCGTTACGGGTACATCGAGGGCGGCGAACAGAGCTTCGAGCTCCTCCCGTTCGTCATCGAACGGGTCGCCGATAGCGTGGCCCAGATCGCCGACGACCACGAGCCGGTCGGCGCGGGCGCGGTCCAGACACGTCAGCAACCGCTCCCGACGGTCCGCGGCGGCCGACTTGAGTTCGACGCCCTCGTATCTGAGCCCCGCTTCGATGCCAGCGTGGTAATCAGCCACCGCCAGCAACCGCTCTCCGTCGGTATCGACTGTGGCCGCTGGAACGTCAGGAAGCGGTTCGACGCGCATCGCTCCTGTGTTAGCTGTCGGGCGAAAAAAGCACCGCGGCTCGATCCCAGAGCGCTCCCGGAACCGGCTATGAGCCGTCGTTCGGTTATATTGGCTTGAGCTTGCCGTCCTCGGGCTCGTAGCAGCGACCGCCCATCAGCGCGTCCTGGATGGCGTCTTCGACGGCGTCAGCGTCCGTGCCGTAGCGGCCCGCGACCGTCGAGCGGAGTTCTTCGCGGTCGGCCCCGCTGCCGTCGTCGAGTTCGTCCATGACTTCCATAGCGGCGTCTTCGAGGTCCACATCCTCTGTGGCGTCCTCGCTTGCGGAGTCGCCGGCAGTGGTCTCGTCGGCCACCGCGTCGGTCGCAGTCTCGGGGGTTTCGGCGGGAGCGTCGCTGGTGGCGGCGTCGGCGGCGTCTGCGGGTGCCCCTTCTTCGGCCGCATCGGCCAGTTCCTCGGGGTCCGGCGTCTCGATGTCGGCCTCGCCGGGCTCGTCGACCTCGGTCCCGCTCTGGAAGTCCGTGCCGTACTCCTGTTCTATCTCCTCGCGCTCGTCCTCGTCCAGTTCGAACTCGGTGTCGAAGTCGCCGAGGTCCTCGTCCGCCCCGGGTTCCGACGACGATTCAGGCTCGTCCTCCACCGTCGAATCGGCGTCGGTCGCCGGCTCGCTCGGTGCCGGAGATCCGTTCACGGACTCACTCGGTGTGGGCGTCGTGGGCGCGTCCTCACCCGCGGAGTCGCCGGCGGTCGTCTCGTCGGGTCCGGCGTCGGTCGCTGTCTCGGGTGTTTCGGCGGGTGCGTCGCTCGTAGCCGCGTCGGCGTCCGGTTCGGGCGATTCGTCGCCGGCCGGGGCCCCGGCCGACTCTGGGGCCGGCTCGGCGTCGGCGGCGTCTGCGGGCGCACCGCTCTCGGCCGCGTCGGCCTCGTCGGCCGTCGATGATTCGATATCTGACGCTTCGGCCGTCTGTGCGCTCGGCCCGGTCGCTTCCCCGTCGTCAGTCGCTGCCTCCGATGGCGACCCCGATTCGGCCGTCGCGGCGATGTCTTCGTCAGTCGTCTCCGGGGTGGAAGGGTAAGTACCGAGGTCGAGGGAGGCAAGCAGCGGAATCGGGTCGTCAGTCCCGTCGCCCGGTGACAGCGACAGCCCCTCCGCCTCGTCCGTGTCACCGGCGACGACGCGGGCGGCGTCGAGCGCCGTCGTCCGGAGCGCGTCGAGGTAGTCGCCGGTTGTGCCGTAGTGGTCCAGCGCGAGCGTGATGCCGGCCGCGGCGCTCTCGTCGATGCCCTGGTCCAGCAGCGCGAGTCTGAGTTCGTCGCCGGTCAGGCCGGCCTGCTTCGCGCTGGCCAGCTGGCCGATGCGCGAGACGGTCTGCTCGGCAGCCTGCACGACCCAGCGGTCCCGCGTGTCCCCGTCGACCTCGCTGATACTCTCGGGCCGAACCGAGGTGAACACCCGGTCGCTGTCGTCGGGCTGGAAGGTCCGGGCCTTCCCCGTGACGGCGACGAACATCGGCGGGTCGGCGGCTTCGAGGAAGGCCAGTTCGTCGGGCTGGTACTGGCCGGCGTAGACGACGAAGGGGCCGGTCGGGTCCACGACACGGGCGCGCAACACGTCGTCGTTGACCTGTTCGAGCTCGGTGAGGACGCCGACGAGGAACAGGCGGTTGACCCGCGCGCCGGTCGGCGTGACGACGTAGTTCGGCGCGCGCTCCTCGTCGGATTCAGAATACGAGAAGTCGGCGTCGTCGAACTCCGCGGCGAACAGTCGATGGGCGACTTCACGGCGGCCGGGGCCGCTGTCTCCGGATTCGCTCATGACTCCGCCTCCTGTAGCAGGGTCCGCGCACGCGTCGCCGGGTCGTCGTCGGCCTCGGCGAACGTCGATGCGGTGAGGTTCGCGCCGTACTCGTCGACCGACAGCGACCCGCGGACGACGAACTCGTGGCCGACGATGCGGTCGGCGATGCGGTCGGCGACGACCTCCTTGTCCATCGCGTCCCGGGCGTGCTCGCGTGCGTCGTCGAGGTCGCCCCCGTACACCCTGGCGGTCAGTTCGTCGTCCAGCACTGCGGTGACGGTGGCGGTCCCGTCGTCGAGAATCGCCTTCGTCCGCAGGTCGTCCTCGCCCTCAACCGCGCCGTGGGAGCGACACTGCCCGTTCTGGATGACACGGCCACACTCCGGACAACGCTCGATGAGGCCTGAGCCGTCCCGCACCTCGATGACGTTGCCGGCCAGTTCCACGTCGAACAGGCCGCCGCTCTCGACGGCCTCGCGGATGGACAGCCGCGGGGCGTCTTCGGCTACCTCGACCGTGCGGTCCAGCGCGGTCACGGTCGAGAACTCCGAGACGTTCACCGACGGCGCGCCGCGGAACTCGCGGACGAACGTCTCTTCGAGGCGTACGGACGCCCCTTCCTCGATCTCCGCGTGGGGTTCCCAGTCAGTAAAGGGGAGCCGGCCGCTCTCGTCGCCGAGGACGCCGCTGAGAATCGTCGTCTCGCCGTCGCGGCCGTCGATGACCTTCTGCTCGCACTCCAGCACCTGCACCTCCACAGTGATGCCGCGGTCGCCCGGCGCGAGGTCCTGTAGGGCGGCGCGGCCGCCGACCTCGTAGTCGATGTCCAGCGTCTCGTCGACGACCTCGGGGTCGGTGCTGTCGCCGAGGTTCAGCTCGGGCTGGCCGTCCCACTCCCGGACGCCGGCGTTGCCGAGCCGGACGGTCTGGCCGGGCTGGAGGTCGCCCGAGAAGCCGTCCCAGGCGGTGTAGGATATCTTCCCCGTCTCGTCGGCGAGTTCGCCCTCGCGGATGACGTGCTGTTCCCCGTTGTACTGGATGGACCGGCGACCCGACGTGAGCACCACGGCGGTGACTGTCACGTTCGAGTCGTCGGTCGAAACCTCGTTGATGGCCTTGCTCGACGGCGCGCTGTCGCCGCCTGAGCCGCCATCACCGTACTTCCGTCTGAGGCTCTGTTTGGCCTCGTCCATCGGGACGGAGTAGTTCACGAGGTTTTTCAGGTCGCGTGTGACCTCCTCTTTGTCAACACCGAGGTCGGAGGCGAGCTCCTCGGCATGGTCTTCGAGAGACATCGACTGACGGTTCGACGGGAGCACTCAAAAGCGTTTTCGGCCAGCCTTTGCGGGCATGGCCGTCGACACCTGTTTGAAATCGCCCAAAATTCTTATTTGTGATACTGCAATCTCTCAGTGTATGCTCTCTGACCGAGTTAGTGTGTTTCAGACGGCCGAAGGTCCCGTTACCGAATCTGTCAAGCTAACCGGGCAGGAAAATATCGGAGCTGATACTGGGCGCGGATATCGGGGGGCCTGACTATGGGAAGTCTGTTCGGGTCGAAACCATCCGAGGCCCACGTCATCTGGCGGAGCGCTCGGAACAACGGTGGCACGAAGAAGTTCGATTTCGAGTATCTGGAACTGTGGGCCGCACATTTCGGCGTCGACTTCGAGCAGTGGACCCGCGTCGATTACGATCGCGGTGACGAGCCCCGCGAGCAGTTCGCCTGCGTGTTCCGCTGGGCGAAAAGCGGCGGACAAGAACTCTCCGTCGGCGACGAGGAGTGGACGATGGGCACCCAGCGCAAGCCGCGGACGTTCCTTGAAATCGACGAGGAAGGGATGGTCAGACTCCGGGGCTGGACCAGCGAGACGACGCTTGATGCCGACGAACTGGTTCTGAACAAGACGGTGCTAAAACTGAAAACCGCGGACGGGAGGGTGCGGAAACTCGATGTCCGGAAGCTCTCGAAGCGCCCCGAGACGACCTCCACCTGAGCGTAACCCAAAAGCCGTTTGACGTGTCACCGGCACGAACGAGTATGCACGTCGTCGTCAACGCCGCGATGAGTGTCGACGGGAAGCTCTCTTCCCGCCGCCGCGAACAAATCGCTATCTCCGGACCGGAGGATTTCGACCGGGTCGACCAGCTCCGAGCCGACAGCGACGCCGTGATGGTCGGTGTCGGCACGATTCTCGCCGACGACCCCTCACTGACTATCGATGACCCCGACCGCCGCGCCGCCCGGACTGACCGCGGCGAGCCGGAAAACCCCGCACGCGTCGTCGCTGACTCCCGCATCCGAACGCCACCGGACGCCACGGTACTGGACGACCGCGCCCAGACCTACCTCCTCGTCAGCGAAGCCGCGCCGCCGGACTTCGTTGAGGAGATGGAAGACGCCGGGGCGTACGTCATCGCTGCCGGCCAGGACCGGGTCGACCTCACGACGACGCTCGCGAAGCTGGAAGGCGACGGCATCGACCAGCTCATGGTCGAAGGTGGCGGCGAACTCATCTTCGGCCTGCTAGAGGAGGCGCTGGTCGACGACCTGTTCGTCTACATCGGTCCGAAGGTCATCGGCGGCCGGGACGCGCCGACGCTGTCCGACGGCGACGGCTTCATCGAGGACTTCCCGGAGCCGGAACTGGCCGACGTCGACCGGGTTGACGACGGCGTGGTGTTGCACTGGACGTTTTAGGAACTCGGCCGTCGGAAATCAGTGGTCGTGGCCGGTCAGCTCGGCGAAGGACTGTCCGAACCGCTCCTCGAACAGCTCGCTGGTCTCCGCTTCGAGCGCGACGATCTGTTCGTCCGGCTCGCCCTGAGCGTGGTGGACGGCGCTGTGAATCCGCTGGGTCATGCCGAACATCGCGATGTCGCCGACGACCTGCGGGTCCGTCTCCTCGGGCGATTCCCGGAGGATGTCCACGAGTTCGCTCGGGACTGTGAGTTCGTCGGTCTCCTCGCCGTCGTCGATAGTCAGCGTGACAGTGTCGGTTGCCATGCCACCGACTCAGGGGGCTATCCTAAAGGGTCTGTGGATGTAGCGACGACAGCGAAACAGAACCGCTAGTCGTCGGCTTCTGCCGCAGCCTCGGACTCCGCCTCGGCGGCGGCCTCGGCCCGGGATTCGAGGTACTCGTCGGCGTCGATGGCGGCCTTACAGCCCATCCCGGCGGCGGTGACGGCCTGCTGGTAGTGGTAGTCGACCACGTCGCCGGCACCGAAGATACCGTCCACGTCGGTCGCGGTCTGGTCGCCGCCGGTGCCGCCGTGGGTCTGGATGTAGCCAGTGTCGTCCAGTTCGACGCCGGTGTCTTCGAGATAGTCGGTGTTCGGCGTATGGCCGATAGCGATGAAGACCGCACCCACGTCGAAGTCGAAGCTCTCGGTCCCGTCGTCGTCGAGCTTCTCGCTGGGATGGCCCTCGTCGTTCTGTGCGAGGGTGACGTGGTCGACCCCGTCCTCGGGGGAGCCGTGCATCTCCAGCAGTTCGGTGTTCCGCATGATCTCGATTTCGCCCTCGTCGACCTTCTGCTGAACGCGGTCGATCCAGTAGTCCTCGGCGCGGAACTCCTCGCGGCGGTGCGCGATGTAGACGGTGTCGGCGAACTTCGTAAGGAAGTGGGCCTCCTCCATGGCTGCGTCGCCGCCGCCGACGACGAGCATGTCCTCGCCGCGGAAGAACGCGCCGTCACAGGTCGCACACGTCGAGACGCCATAGCCCATCAGCTCGTCCTCGCCGGGGACGCCCAGCGTGCGGGCGCTGGCCCCGGAAGCGGCGATGAACGCGTCGCAGGTGTAGACATCGCCGTTCGACAGTTCCACGCGGAACGGCCGTTCGCTGTCGTCGATGTCGGCGACGATACCGTGTTCGAGTTCAGCGCCGAAGCGCTGGGCCTGTTCTTTCATGTTATTGATGAGGTCCGGACCGGAGAGGCCCTCCGGGAAGCCGGGGAAGTTCTCGACTTCGCTGGTCAGCGTGAGCTGCCCGCCGGGTTCGTCGCCTTCCAGAACGAGTGGGTCATTGTTGCTTCTGGCGGCGTAGATAGCCGCTGTCAGTCCCGCTGCGCCCGTTCCAGCGACGATGAGTCGTCGGTGTTCGACCGATTCTGTCATTAGCCAAGTTAGACTACCAGGCCGTATTTAGCTTGTGTTGTCGTGCGCCGAACTCGAACCGTGACGACACGCTTAGGCCGCTGCCGCCGCTCGCTGGGGGTATGGCCGCCGACCTCGAAGAGAAAACCGACCGGTACGAGGGACTGCTTGCCGAAGCACTTGACGCGGCATCAGTCGCTCCTCCAGATGGAACGCCGATGCACGACGCCGCTCTGGAGTGCGAGGAGATGGCGTCGTCGTATCTTGAAGATGGGCGTCACTTTAGAGACGACGACGACCTCGTGAACGCGCTGGCGTCATTTTCGTACGGGCACGCGTGGCTGGACGCGGGCGCACGTATCGGGCTCTTTGACGTCCCGACCGAAGGACATCTGTTTACGGTCTGAAACTATGGTCTAATTTGGGTCTCAGTTCGGCAATCGGTTAAGTGTCAACAGTCCTCCGAATCTCCCGGGTCACATCATGAAACAGACCAGGCGCAGTGTCCTGCGGAGTATCGGTGCCGGAACAGCAGTCGCAGTCGGGTGCGTCGGTGCCGCGAGCGCCGCACCGCCGAGAGACGGCGAGACAATTGCCGACATTGCCTCGAATGACGACCGATTCACGATCTTGGTTGAGGCACTGGGCGAAGCAGGCCTTGTGGCGACACTCGACGGAAACAGACAACTGACCGTGTTTGCGCCCACTAATACGGCGTTCGAAAACTTGCTGCGCGTCTTAGGTATTAGCAAGGACGAACTCTTGGAACGAGACGACCTCGCCGAAATCCTCACGTACCACGTGGCACCGGGTCGTCGCGACGCCGAGTCGGTCACTACCTCCGATCAGGTGCCGACACTCAACGGAGCGAAAATAGATGTGGACGGGACCGTCCTCAACAGCGGCCAGGCCACCATCGTCGACACGAACATCGAAGCCTCAAACGGGTACATTCACGCCATCAACGGCGACAACGTCGATGGCACTGGTGTCTTGCTTCCATAGCCCGGCGCACACCACAGTTTGCGTGGGTATGACAGCAAACCAGAACGGCCATCCTCCGACGACCACCTCCTTTTTGTCCAGCCGGGTCGACCCGGGTCCCGCTGCGTCCGCTGATGCATAGCCGCCCTGGTTTCGGTCGTAGGCAGCTATCATGGAGTTGGCCAGAGGATATACGTGTGCCCGGAGAGTTGAGTCCGCTGATGGAGGGTGTCCTCTGGTATGTTCTTTCAGGGACCCGTGGGGGGCCAAACAGAGCCCGTATCCTCAAGGCCCTCAAGCGACGGCCCCGGAATGCTAACCAACTCGCGGCGGACCTCGACCTCGACTACAAAACTGTCCGGCATCACCTCGACGTGTTGTTGGACAATGGCGTTGTCGACAACACCGGCGGCGACTACGGGTCCGTCTACACGCTGACGGACAGGACTGAACAGTACTGGGACACCATCGAAGAAATCATTGCGGAGATAGAGTGACAATGGCTGAAATCGAGCATGGAGTTTTACCACGAGCCGGCATAGGAGGGGACAGATGGCAGTCTGGATGACCGCGGCAAGTGTCGCGTCTGCGCTCAACGTCGTGGTGCTGCTTGCGTTGCTATCTGTCTGGGCCCGCAACTACCTGTCGGTGGGCTCGAAACACGCACTCGGACTGACGGTTTTCGGGTTCCTGTTACTCGCCGAGAACTGCCTGTCCGTCTACTACTACGTGCTTGACCCAGAGGTCGCCGTGTTGTTACGAAACGCCGCCCCTGTCGCCGGCCGCGCGATGACGTTTGTCGCGATACTGGAACTGGGTGGGCTGCTGTTTCTGGCGTGGATCTCACTCGATTGAGCGGTCGCAGCGATACTTCCCAAACAGGATGTCACCGTCATTGCTGTACGTATCTGGAATGTATATGCAACTAAAATGTGGTGACTGGTAACATCGTTCTTTACACCTCATCACCCCTCCACGATGTGCGGAACCACACTGTGACTCCCACTGGCCCGATAATTTCGGGGCCCATTCGCTGTCTCCGACTGAATCGGGGTGACTGTAGCAGCAAGGCGGCGGTTGTTCTGCAGTACACCGACAGAGTCACACGATGTTGCGGCCCCCCGATTTGTGCGCTACACACGGGAGTCGGAGACGACCGCCAAAATTATATACCCTTACAGTGAGCCATGGTGAACCCTATCATGCCGTTGTATTGCGGTTCGAGCGAAAAATCGGCGAAAGGTTTATATACTTTACGAACTAACTATAGGGTAAGACAGTTCCCCAACCAATATTAAAATTTCTGCACCCGGCAGAACAGGACTCCCAATCATGAGTGAATCAACAACGCGGACAAACACACGAGAGCGAGACGAGAAAATAACCGAACCGACGGAACAGGAGGCTGTAGAGACCTGTCCCGAATGTAGTGGCAACGTCGTTACCGACGCCGAGCATGGTGAAACAGTCTGTGAAGACTGTGGACTGGTCATCGAAGAGGACGAGATTGACCGCGGCCCGGAATGGCGTGCATTCAATTCCGCCGAGAAGGACCGCAAGTCCCGCGTCGGCGCGCCGACGACAAACATGATGCACGACAAGGGCCTCTCGACGAACATCGGCTGGCAGAACAAGGACGCCTACGGGCGCTCCCTCTCCAGCGAGCAGCGCCAGAAGATGCAGCGGCTCCGGACCTGGAACGAGCGGTTCCGGACCCGCGACTCCAAGGAGCGTAACCTCAAGCAGGCGCTTGGCGAAATCGACCGCATGGCCTCTGCGCTGGGCCTGCCCCAGAACGTCCGTGAGACGGCCAGCGTCATCTATCGCCGCGCACTCGGTGACGACCTGCTCCCGGGCCGTTCCATCGAGGGCGTCGCCACGTCCGCCCTGTACGCGGCTGCCCGCATGGCTGGCAACCCCCGGTCGCTCGACGAGATGGCCCGCGTCTCCCGCGTCGAAAAGATGGAGCTCACACGGACCTACCGCTATATCGTCCGGGAACTCAGCCTCGAAGTCCAGCCCGCTGACCCGGAACACTACCTCCCGCGGTTCATCTCCGACCTTGACCTCAGCGAGGAGACTCAGCGACAGGCCCGCGACCTCGTCGAAGGCGCTCGTCAGTCCGGGATGCTCTCCGGCAAGTCGCCGGTCGGCATCGCCGCTGCAGCCGTCTACGCCGCCGCGTTGCTGACAAACGAGAAAGTCACGCAGAGTCAGGTCAGCGACGTCGCTGACATCTCCGAAGTGACAATCCGAAACCGGTACAAGGAACTCCTCGAAGCCGAGGACCTCCCGGCCTGACGCCCGGGTGAAGGCAGACTTATGGGGAGACGCCAAGGCTTTTAATCATCGGGTATGTGTGTGAGTAACATACATGGAAGAAGCGTACGTCCGATTGCTCTGTCCCGAGTGTAAGAAAGACTGGGAGTCGACGCCGACAGATTTGCCGCGACACGACACGACGTTCCACTGTCCGAACTGTCACGCGAGCCATCGGCTCGCTGTTTTCACCCGCACCGAAAACGACTTACAGACGCTGAAAGGGCTGCAGTAACTACTCGCTTGTTGCCGAGCGTGCGCCGCATGCCTCACAGCGGAGCAACAGCGCACCCTGTTCCCGTTCCAGTTGCGTGTCCGGCAGTCCACACTCCGAGCAGAGCACGAACTCCTCGACGTACTCGTCGATGGACGCCTCGATACGGTCGGCGTCGAACTCGCCGGTCAACCGCGCCCGCCCGCTCTCGTCGATGTGGCCACTCGTCCCGAGGTCGTTCTGCAGGAACTTCATCACGTGGTCGTCCTCGCGTCCGAGTCGGGAACACGTCGACTGGAAGTTCTCGTAGACGGTGACGTTCCCCTCCTGTCGGACATCCGGGTCCGGGACCTCGAACCGTTCACCTGTGCCGTCGATATCAGGCGTTTCCTCCATCGCCCGGTCGAGCATATCGTCGTATTCCATACTCCAACGTCACAGAGCAGCCACCAAAAACTTTTCAGCCAGTGGTCGTCCGCTATCGCCAGGCTGTAAGTGTACAGGTCTCGTCCGCTACCATCGAAATCCAGGTGTCATCGTGGGCAATATCGGCGATGACGAACCGCTGCTGACCGTCGACATCGTCGACAGCACACATCACATCAGACGCAGTTCCCGACCGATGGGTGGGACGTTCAACCTCGTAAGACACAATTGTTCATCTAGGATGTGCGGTAATGAATGTGTCGTACTCGTTTCGTCTTTTGATACTCTGAAATCCGACCGTATACGCAAGAAAACGACTTACGTCTTGCCATTACCGTTGTGAGTATCAAGGCCGATTCAACAATCGTCGATGCCAACGGCCGGAGACAGCCGCGCTGAATCGCCGTGCGGGGTCCCAGATACGTCAGGGCGCGAGCCGGTTCTTGCGTCCCTTCATCTCCCGTTCGTAGTACTCGAAGGTCTTGGGACACCAGTCGGCCGCCAGGTCGAGCATCTCCTCGGTCATCTCCCGGATTTCCCACTGTGCGTCTGCCGCCGCTCGCATATCCGCGACGTGCATCAGCATCCGGGCGTTCATCGACATCACAATGTTCACCCTGGTGCCAATCGGCAGCACGAACCGGGCGTCCTCCGGCGGCATTCCGAGTTCGAGCAGTTCCTGATACGACTCGACCGCCTGCTCGATGGTGTCTTTGAATACCTCCGTGCGCTTCTCGAACTCCTCGTCGGAGACGCTCGCTTTCTGTTGGTTCCGGCCGATCCAGTCCGGGTCTGTCGCGGACGGCGGTGTCACGACCAGTTCGCCCTCGCGGACGGCTTCTGGGTCCACGTCGTCGAAGGAGACGTACCGCATCGACTGCACGTCGAAGGAGACGTGGCGGTGGCGGGTGATCTGTGCCATACAGGAGCGGGAGACGCCTTCGACGGCGAAGGTGGCCTGCGCGTGTTCGAAGGGGCCGAAGTGGCCGTGGTCGAGCAGATGCCCGATGAGCGTCTCCTTTTTGTCGTCAAGTGTGTCGCCGTCGACCTCGGCCATCGTCGCTTCGAACGACTGGCTGCCGACGGAGGTGTCGCTGTAGTCGTTGCGTGCTGCCTTGCAGATGAGATCCTCGGGGTCGTCCGTCGCTTCGAGCAGCTTTACGTCCATATCGGGTGGGTGTCCCGGAGCGGCAAAATACTTCCTTCCCGGGCCGGCAGGGCGTTCGGACCTCCCGCGGATGACTCCGAACTCAGATATCCTGCCAGTCTGTCGGCTCGCCGGCGAGGCCAAGCACGCGGGCCTCTCGGCCGCCGCCCTCCGCGTCGCGCACGTCGATCATCCCGTCGAACGCCTGCTTGATTACCTGCAGGGTCTGGTCGTCGTGGGCGCCCGAGTCGATGGTGAACACGCCGATGTAGCCCGCGGAATCCAGCCGCGAGGACAGCACGTGACAGAACTTGAAGACAGTCTTCTTGTCCGTGTAGGTCAGCATCGTCGACAGCGAGACGAGGGCCAGCCGGCCCTGCTCGTTACCGGCGTTGTGCAGCCCCTCCAGCGCCTTCGTGATGCCGATACCGATGCCGGTGAGGTCCCCGGGCGAAGAGACGTGGTGCGCGTGGGCGTTGCCGATTACCTCCTCGTCCGTGCCACCCTCGCCGCGACAGTCGATGACACCGAGCTGGGAGTCGTCGAGGTCGGGAACGAGCGACCGGAACTCCTCGACGACGCTGCCTGCGCCGTCACCGGTCGTCACGACCACCGCGCCGTCCCCCTCGCGTAGACCGTCGGCAAGAATATCGTATGCAAGCCGGTCCTTCCCGCTCATTGCCGGGCCGGAGATCAGGATGCTGGACCCTGGCCGGACCTCACTGAGCGCATCGAACTCTAGTACTGAGGTGAGATCATACATTGTTTGTCGCTCAGTTGTCTTCATCGTTGCTCAGTCCGCGAAGCGTCGCGATGAAATCGGAGTCGTCTTCGATGCCACCGAGTGTGTCCGAGAGATCGTCTCGCATCTCCGCGACTCTCTGGGTCAGTTCGTCGTACTGGTCGCTCTCCGCCAGCTCTGCGCTCGATTTCGTCGCTTCGAGCGTTGCCTGCTTCTCGACGAGTGCGTAGTACTCCTGTAGCAGGGAGTCGTACTCGGAGCGGTCCAGCAGATTGTCGACCGTTTCGTGGAGCTGTTCGCTCCGGATCGGCTTCGAGAGATATGCATCAAAGCCCATCTCCAGAATGTCGAAGTCCGGCTCGACGGCGGTGACCATCGCCACCCGACAGCCCAGATTACGCTCTCGAATGCGTTCCAGCACTTCGTCCCCGGAGAGTCCGGGCATCATCCGGTCGAGCAAGACGACGTCGACATCCGCGTCTAGTTCCTCCAGACCCTCGTCGCCGTTCTGTGCCATGCGGACCTCGTACTCCTGTTGGAGCCACAGTTTGTACGTCTCGGCAACGTCTGGTTCGTCTTCGACGATAAGCACTACAGGTAGGTCCGAATCTGACATGATGTTCTACTATCCCCCGTTTGCATATCCACGTACATAGCCCTGTGGGTGCGGGCGTGCAGCGCGTCTCGACCGGTGACAGAACGACACCCACATCCGGCATGACGGCAAATAGGCGGGTAATGATTCGAAATCTCGCCCGCGGGCAGCAAGCCTTCACGAGCAACGTGTTTCTCGTCACCGGGGACCGAACTGTGCTGGTCGACGTCGGCAACGAGTTCGACGTGGTGTCGGCTGTCAAAGAGCACGTCGACGATATCGACGCCATCGCTGTCACCCACACCCACTACGACCACGTCGAGAACCTCGACAGCGTCGTCGACGCTTTCGACGTGCCGGTGTACGGCTACGACACGGAGCAGGACGGCATCGAGAACGCTATCGCCGACGACGAGACGATACAGCTGGGCGACCACGGCTACCGGGCGCTGCACACGCCCGGCCACAAGAACGACCATCTCTGCTTCTACTCTGCGGACGCCGGCGTCCTGTTCGCCGGCGACCTCGTGTTCGCCAACGGGAGCTTCGGCCGGACCGACCTCGACGAAGGGAATCGTGACCTGCTCGTCGAGAGCATCGACCGAATGCTGTCGGTTGTCGACGAGGACCTACAGGAGATGCACACCGGTCACGGACCGAGCGTTACCGATGCGCCGTATCAGGACATCGAACTGGCGCTGCAAGCCGCAAAGTTCTGAGAGCGCGGCCGAGCGCACAGGTTTCAGTCGAACGCACAGGCCAGCAACGCGTCGTAGGCGTGGTCGTAGGCATCGGCGACAGCCGCCGGGTCACTGCGCTGTTCGCTGTCGAGCGCGGGGAGCCGTACTGCCGCGACCTGCTCGATGAGGTCGACGACGTTGGGCACCCGTTCCTCCAGCTGGCCGTCGCCGGGGCCGCCCGTGGCAATCTGACAGGCCTTGGCGTACCGGTCGCCGTCGTAGATACGCGCTCGGCCCGGTTCGACGACGGCCACGGCGTCGGGTTCGATACCCGACAGCGGCCGGGCCACGTCGCCGTAGGACTCGACGACCGCCCGGTCGGCCGACTCGATGTCAGCGGCGAGTGACTCCAGGGCCTCGACGTGCATCACGCGCATCAGGTCGTTGAAGTCGGCGACCGAGGTGACCCGCGGCGCGTCGGCGAGCGGGAGACGCTCGGCGACGGAGTCGGGCACGTCGACGGTCCCGTTGACGACGTACTCGACGCCGGTTTCGGCACTCGGGCGGCCGACCCGGTCGACGACGAACTGCTGGTTCTCCTTGCCGAGCAGGCCCGTCTCCGCGCCCGGCGAGGGATGCCACAGCCGGTGAATCGGGTTGATTTCCTCGGGGACTACGTCGCCCGGGGACGCGGCCGCGAGGCGCTTGGCGTCCTTGCCGTACAGCCGCCCCTCGCTTGTTGCCCGCTGATAGTCGTCGTGGTCGAACCAGTAGTTGTTGCCCGCTCTGGGCTTGAATCCCTGGGCGCTGGTCCGTTTGAGCAGGCCGACGCTGAACGTGGTCTTGCCCGCGTCGACGCGGTCATTGCCGGCGACGAGGAGCTTCATGACTCGGCAAAACCGTACAGTCCGACGACATCATCGTCCTGCGGGTCGGCGATGACGAGGTCGTCCTGATTGAATATCATCCACGGGATGGCCCAGTCGATGAACACCGACTCATTGGCCTCGCTGAGTTCGGCGTCCGCCGGGAGCCCCTGCAGGAGGCGGGCGATTTCCGGGATAGTGTACAGTTTGTCGGCGTCGAGAATGTCCGCAGGTTCGTGGAGCTCGAACGACAGTATCTCGTCGAACTCCTGCTTGTCGACAGGCATACCTGCCGGTATGCCGAGCGAGTGGGTAAATCCCTCGAACCGGCGGAACCCATTTACTCGCTGGGCAGGAGTGTTCAGTAATGGCAACGCTGCTTGTTGCGTACGCCTTTCTTTTGCTCGTCGTGGCCGTTGTTCTCGGGACGCTGTCGGCGTACGCGTGGGGGCGGCGCGACTACACCGGCGGGACCGCACTCGCGGTCCTGCTTGCCGGGCTCTCGGTCTGGGACCTCTGTGTCGCGGCCGGTGTCTTGACGCGCGGGACCGACGTGGCTCTTCTCTTCGCATATGGCCTGTACGTCGGCGTAATGCCCGCGATAGCCGGACTGTTCGTGTTCTCTCTGGCATACACCAACCGCGACCGGTATCTCAATCGGTGGACTTACGCGCTCCTGAGCATCGAGCCAATCGTGTTCTTTACTGCGCTGCTCGCCGGCTCTGACGGGCTGGTATACACTGTATCCGGCCCGACGGACACCGGCATGTACGGCTGGACGATCACAGCCGGGCCTGTTTTCTGGGGACATCTCGTGTACTCCTACGCACTCATCGCCGCGTCGAGTGCGCTCATCATCCACTACGGGCTCGGCTCCGGTGAACTGTACCGAAAGCAGGTGTACGCCGTTCTGCTGGCTATCGGCCTCCCGTGGTTCGGGAGCGTTCTCAGCATCTTCGGCGACACCAGCATCGAACTCACACCGTTGTTGCTGGCAGGAACCGGAATCACGCTCTCGTGGGCGTTCTTCAGGGGGCGACTGCTGGACATCTCGCCGGTCGCCCACCGTGAGGTCGTCGAGTCGCTCAACAGCGCTGTGTTCGTCGTCGACACGAACGACAGGATACTCGAAGCCAACGACGCTGGCCGCCGCCTCCTCGGAGACGAAGCTCTCGTCGGCCAGCCCGTCGCGGCTGCGCTCGAAACGTCGCCTGAGCTTCTCGAAAAGTACCGCAGTCTGAACGACGACGCCGAAGAAACAGCAGCCGTCGTCGAGCAACGCGACCGATTTTTCGACATCCGGCTCACACCGCTGCACGACGCCCGCGACGCGCTGGTCGGGCGTGTCTTTCTCGTCCACGAAATCACCGCACAAAAGCAGCGGGAGCGAGAACTGGAACGCCGGAACCAGCAGCTCGACCAGTTCGCCGCCGTCCTCTCACACGACCTGCGGAACCCGCTGAACGTGGCTTCGGGCCGACTGGCGCTGGCCCGGGAACGCAACGACCCCGAGGAGTTCGACCGTGTGGAGAAAGCCCACGAACGGATGAGTAGCCTCATCGACGAGGTGCTCGCCTTCGCCCGCGACGAGCAGACGACCGACCGGGTCGAGCTACGGCTTTCGGCGCTGGCGAAGGCGGCCTGGGGTCACGTCGACACCGGCGAGGCGACGCTGCAGATCGACGGCGACAGAGAGATTATCGGCGACCGTGACCAGCTCCTGCAACTGTTCGAGAACGTGGTTCGGAACAGTGTGGAGCACGGAGCCGCAGGCGGGCGGTCGGACGACGCCGCGGACAGGGCAGTGACGATACGCGTCGACGCCACCCCCGAAGGGTTCGCAATCGGCGACAACGGGCCCGGCGTCCCACCCGAGAAACGAGCGGAGATATTCACACACGGCGTCAGCAGTTCCGAGTCGGGGACCGGCCTCGGACTGGCAATCGTCCAGCACGTCGTCGAGTCCCACGGGTGGGATGTCGAGATGACGGAAAGCCGGTCAGGCGGCGCGAAACTCGTCGTCTCGGGACTCGGAGCGGAATCAACGCAACGGTCCGAGTCGGTGTCATAGCCAGTCGACAGCCTAAGGCCCGCCCGGTCGTGAACTTCGGTATGGCTGATGAGGACCACATCGAAGCGCTGCTCGCCCGGCTGTCTCGCGCACAGAAACTCGCGCTTGTTCGCGGCGCAACCGACCCAGAGGGCACAGCGACGGGGTACCTCCCGAGCATCGAAGAGGCCGGGATTCCGCCGTTTCGTCTCGTCGACGGGCCGCTCGGCATCCGTGCAGAGGGCCATCGCGCGACCGCCTTTCCCGCGTCGATTGCGACGGCAGCGACGTTTGACACCGATCTGGCCCGGCGACAGGGCGCGGCGATGGGACGCGAAGCGACGGCACTCGGACAGGACGCGCTGCTCGCGCCCGGTGTGAACGTCATCCGGGTCCCGCAGTGTGGCCGCAATTTCGAATATCTCTCCGAAGACCCCGTCCACGCCGGCGCTGTCGGAGCCGGCCTTATCGACGGCATTCAGTCCGCTGACGTCGTCGCCACGGTGAAACACTTCGTCGCTAACAACCAGGAGACCCACCGAACGACCGTCAGCGCGGAAGCGGACGAGCGGACGCTCCGGGAGCTGTACCTCCCGCCGTTCCGTTCGGCCGTTGACGCCGGCGTCGGCTCGGTGATGACGGCGTACAACCGAGTGAACGGCACGCACATGAGCGACCACGAGCGCCTCGTCGGTGACGTGCTCAAAGGTGCGTGGGGGTTCGACGGCTACGTCGTCTCGGACTGGTACGGGCTGGAGAGCACCGTCGGCGCGGCCAACGCAGGTCTTGACATGGAGATGCCCGGCGTGGCGGAAGTCCCCGACGACGGAACCGGGAGCTACGAGTGGCCCGACGGCATCCCGGACGCGACACGCGCGGGCCTGTTCGGTGACCCGCTGGCAGCGGCCATCGACAGCGGCGAGGTTCCAGCCGACCGACTGGTGGACATGGCGCGGCGGGTGCTCGGGCAGATGGACCGGTTCGGGCGACTGGACGGCGGCCGGACTGCTGCCGACGACGGTGAAAACGACGATGAGGTGGGTGAAATCGACAGTCAGCGCCACCGTGACATTGCGGCGGACGTGGCGGCCCGCGGGACGGTCCTGCTCGACAACGACGGCGTCCTGCCGCTGGCCGATGGGGCGGACGTGGCTGTTATCGGGCCGAATGTCGATGAGCCGAAACTTGGCGGTGGTGGCTCCTCCGAGACGTCGCCGGTCCACTCGGTCACACCAGTCGAAGGAATCGAATCTCGCGCCGTGGGCGCTGTCACGACCGCGTTTGGCATCCCACAGATCGAGTCCGTCTCGCTGTTCGACCTTCTACCGTTCGTCGGTGACGACGATGCTGACGGTACGGCTGAGGACGACACCCGACGGGAGCCGTCGCTTGACGACGCTGTCGACGCAGCCGCGGCAGCCGATGTCGCCGTCGTGTTCGTCCGTGATGCAACGACGGAGGCCCGGGACCGCGAGTCGCTCGAACTGCCGGGCCGACAGGACGCACTCGTCTCGGCTGTCGCCGCCGCCAACGAGAACACCGTCGTCGTCGTCAGGTCTGGCGGCCCAGTGGAACTCCCCTGGCGGGAGGACGTGGCCGCGATCATCGAACAGTGGTACCCCGGACAGGCGGACGGCGACGCGGCGGCGGCAGTCCTCTACGGCGACCGCGACCCCAGCGGCCGGCTCCCGGTGACGTTCGCCCCGGAAAGCCAGTACCCGACTGCAGGACCCGAGCGCCGCTACCCCGGCGTTGACGATCAAGTCCACTACGATGAAGGCGTCTTTATCGGCTACCGACACTTCGACGACGAAGACGCGAACCTGACCTACCCCTTCGGGCACGGCCACTCGTATGCGACATTCGCATACGGCGATGCCGAAATTACGGCGGAGCAGACCGTCACAGTTTCTGTCGAGAACGTCGCCGACAGGCCGGGCCGGGAGGTCGTTCAGGCCTACGTCCGACCGCCGTCCGTCGAGGACGCTGACCGCCCCGTGCGTGAACTCGCCGGATTCGAAGCTGTGCAGTTGGACGCCGGTGAACGACAGACGGTGACACTGACGCTGGATGACCTCGCGTTCTCGCGGTACGTCCCCGACTCCGGGTGGACGGTCGACAGCGGAACGTACACCGTTGAAATCGGGCGGTCGTCGCGGGACGTTCGGACGACTGTGGCGGTCGACCGGTAGCGTGTCCGGTCGTTACCTCGGCTGAAACGCGGCGTTTTCCGCAGAAGCCCGTCTGAACCGGGGGGTCCGTGGCCGGGGATTTCAAGCCCCCCGAATACATATAGCCGGTCATGAGTCAGACGCTCGAAACCATGGAGCCGAATCCGGTGTGGGTCGAAGACGCCTACTCCGACACTGTCGACGTTCTCACGCGCTACGCCGACGAGTTCGAGTACAAGATCTGGGGCGGCGACTGGTGCAAGGACTGCCGGGCACAGCTCCCCGACTTCGGGGCGGCGTTGAAAGCCGCCGGTGTCCCCGACGCACTGGTCCACCACTACCCCGTTGAGAAGGAGGAGGACGACTCGAAGACAGGACCGGAGGTCGAGGCATACGACATCGAACTCATCCCGACAGTCGTCGTCGAACACAATGGCGAGGAGATTGCCCGATTCGTCGAGGAGGAGCCGGTCCCTATCGCGGTGTACCTCGCCGACAAAATCGAAGCCGAGATGGCCTGATTCTCACGCCGCGTCGTCAGTTCCCGCGCCCCAGTCTAACGCCGTCTTGAGGTCGTGTTTCGGTGGCGAACAGGCGAAGTTCCGGCAGGCGTACACCGTCGGCCGCTCATCGACCTGCTCGCGGCCGGCCCAGATTGGCGGCGAATCGTCCAGTCCCAGCGTTCCGAGCCACTGCTCGAAACGACTCTCGTCGGCCGGTCGGTGGGCCAGTAGACGGCGCGGAATGTACCGGTCGGAAAGTGTCTCCGTCCACTCGTCGGGGTACTCCGACCGGTCGCCGACGAAGGTGAGTTCCAGCGCGCCCTGCTCGTAGGTGTCCGTCGCCAGCGTGAGCGAGGCGTGCTGGAGCGGGTTCGAGGAGACGCGATCGGCGTGGGTCCGGATGACCCGCTCGGCCACGTCCTCGAAGCGGTCGTCGTCGCTGAAATGCGACAGCGACAGCAGGAGGTCGACGGCGACGCCGGTGCTGGACGGCGTCGACTGGTCGGTCAGTTCCTGGGGCCGTGCGACCAGCGATTCGCCGCCGGTCGGCGTGAAAAACAGCGTCTCCTGTTTGTCGTCCCAGAACGCCTCTGTGATGGCCTGTCCGAGGTCCATAGCGAACGCGAGGTGCTCGATGTCGCCGGTCGCCTCGAACAGCGTCAGCGCGCCGCGACCGAGGAACGCGTAGTCCTCCAGGTAGCCGTCGATGGCCACGTCGCCGTCCTTGTACCGGCGGTTGAGTCGCCCCGCGTCGGCGTCCCACAGGTGCTCCCGGACGAACGAGAGGGCGTCGGCAGCCACGTCGGCGTAGGCGTCGTCCAGCACGAGAGCGCCCTCGGCGAGCGCCCGAATCATCAGGCCGTTCCAGCCGGCCAGCACCTTCTCGTCGCGGGCCGGTCGCGGTCGGCTCTTTCTGGCCTCGAAGGTCTGGTTCAGGGCCCGCTGGAGGCTCGCCGTGATTTCGTCCTCGCTTCGTTCGTACTCCTCGGCGAGCGCCGGGACGGGCTTTCGAACCGCAAGGACCGTCCCGCCTTCGAAGTTCCCCCGCTCCGTGACGCCGAAGTAGTCACAGAAGATGTCCGCGTCGGTCTCGTCGTCGACGGCCTCGCGGACCTGCTCGGGCGTCCAGACGTAGAACAGCCCCTCTTCCGTCTCGCCCTCGGGGTCATCGACGGGCGCGCTCTCGGCGTCCAGCGTGCTGAAAAAGCCGCCGTCTGGATGCTGGAGTTCGCGCTGGACGAACTCGAAGGTCTCCCGGACGACCGCGGCGTAGCGTTCGGAGCCGATGGCCTGGTAGCCCGCGAGGAAGGCACGGGGAATCTCGGCGTTGTCGTACAGCATCTTCTCGAAGTGCGGGACCGCCCACTGCTGGTCGGTCGCGTAACGGTGGAAGCCGCCGCCGACGTGGTCGTACAGTCCCCGGTCGGCCATCACATCCAGCGTCTCCTCGACGACGGTCAGGTAGTCTTCCTGACCGCCGTCCGCGTGGGCTCGCAGAAGTGCATGGAGCCGCCCGTTCTGGGGGAACTTCGGCCCGCCGGAGCCCCAGCCGCCGTCCTGACGGTCCGCCCCGCGATGGGCAATCGTGCCGGCAGTCTGGATGATGTCCTCAGCGGGGTCTTCGGGAGCGGCGGGCGTCGCTTCGAGGTCGCTCTCGATTGCCTCGGTCCACTGCTGGGCACGGTTTTCCATCTCCTCGCGCTGTTCGGGGTCCGACCACGAGTCTGAAAGGCGCTGGAGCAGGTCGCCAAAGCCCGGCTGGCCGCGCTTCTCCTCCGGCGGGAAGTAGGTCCCGACGTAGAACGGCTCGCCCTCTGGCGTGAGCCAGGCCGACAGCGGCCAGCCACCGCCACCGGTCACCTGCTGACAGATACTCATGTACACCGAGTCGAGGTCCGGGCGTTCCTCGCGGTCGACCTTTATCGGAACGAAGTGTTCGTTGAGTTGCTCGGCGATGGCCTCGTCCTCGAAGCTCTCCTCCTCCATGACGTGACACCAGTGACACGCCGCGTAGCCAATAGAGAGGAAGATTGGCACGTCCCGCTCTTTGGCGGCTTCCAGGGCCGTTTCGTCCCAGGGCTGCCAGTTGACGGGGTTGTCAGCATGCTGGCGGAGATACGGGCTCTCCGCCTCGTCGAGTCGGTTTCGGGCCGTCGGGTCCGTGGCGTCGCTCATACCCGTGGCTGGGAGCGCCGCGGTGAAAAGGAACGCGACGCCGGCAGCGAGGACTTACTCGCCGGCCAGCCGGATTCCACGGGCGATGACGTACATAAGGACGACACCGGCTCCGACGGCGACGATGAAATCACCGAGCAGGGCCAGTAATGCACCCAGTGCGGAGTTCTCCGCGCCGAAGAACGCGATGGCATAGAGAGGGAGGCTTCCGGCAACGAACACGCCGATGAGCTTCGCGAGCGGAACGGCTTCCGAGAGTATCTGGGCCGTGTCCAGCTCTCCTGTTGGGGGGTCGACAAATGGGCGGGGGGGACATGTACCCGTGTGTCAGACGGTCGGGTAAAGTAGCTCCCGGTCTCCATCCAGCGACCTGTACACGAGCGCACTCGAAACAGAAACGACCGCCACAGTCAGCGAAAACCGGCGAAAAGACAATACTTACGTGAGAGCCAATCCGGCCTTCGGGTATGTCAGAGACAGTGCTGCTCGTGGGTGGCGGTGGCCGGGAACACGCGATTGCGCGCTCGCTCGCGGACTCGCCGGGGGAGCTGTACGCCTGTGCTAGCAACCGGAACCCGGGCATCGTCGCTCTTGCCGACGGCTTCGAGGCACTCGACACGACCAACCCGAAGGCCGTGACGACCTACGCCCGGGAGGTCGACGCCACGCTGGCGGTTATCGGACCCGAGGCAGCCCTCGCCGCTGGAGTCGCCGACGCGCTGGACGACGCCGGCATCTACACCTTCGGGCCACAGGAGCAGGAGGCCCGTATCGAGACAGACAAGGCGTTCCAGCGCCGGTTCATGCGGGAACACGACATCCCCGGCTGTCCGGACTTCGAGACGTTCGAGGACATGGACGCCGCCTGCGAGTACATCGACGAGTACGACGGTGACCTCGCGGTCAAGCCCGCCGGCCTCACCGGCGGCAAGGGGGTCCGCGTCATCGGCGACCAGTGCACCGCCGAGGAGGCCAAGGAGTACCTCCGGAACGCCGACTACGACCGCGTCGTCCTCGAAGAGCGACTCGTCGGCGAGGAGTTCACCGTCCAGGCGTTCGTCGCCAACGGGCAACTGCGCGTCACGCCCGCCGTCCAGGACCACAAGCGCGCCTACGAGGGCGACGAGGGGCCGAACACCGGCGGGATGGGGAGCTACTCCGACGCCAGCCTCCACCTGCCGTTCATGGACGAGGACGACTACATGGACGCCGTCGATGTGCTCCGTGCGACCGTCGACGCCCTCGACGGCTACAAGGGCGTGTTGTACGGCCAGTTCATGCTCACAGAGACGGGACCGCGCGTCGTGGAGTTCAACGCCCGCTTCGGCGACCCCGAGGCGATGAACACCCTGCCGGTCCTCAACACAGACTTCCTCGACGTGCTGACCGCCGCTCGCGACGACAACCCGCTCCCGCAACTGTCCTTCCGCCCGCTGGCGACCGTCTGTAAGTACGCCGTTCCGGACGGCTACCCGACCGACCCTGACGCCGGGGCGAAGGTGACTATCGACGACGGTGTCATCGCGAGCGTCGTCGAAGAGCACGCCGACCAGTCCGGTGACGCGGCCGACACCGCTCCCGAGGCGCTGTTGTTCTACGCGAGCGTCGACGACCGCGAGGACGGTATCTACACCACCACCTCCCGTTCCTACGCCGTCGTCGGCCTCGCGGAGACCATCGCGGATGCGGAAGCCATCGCCGAGGAGTCGCTGGAGCGCGCCGGCACCGAAGGCCTTCGGGTCCGCCACGATATCGGCAAAGACGACCTCGTTCAGCAGCGCATCGACCATATGGACGACATCCGCGGCGGTGCGGACTGAGCGCGTGGTTGCAGCGTCAGCGGTCACGTGGTGGCGGCCCGCCGGACGGTGAGTTGCGGTGGCACTGACAACCGTCGATATCCGGTCCGCGCTGAACGTCCTCGGGGCTATCATGCAGTGGCTAGCCGTTCCGCTGGCGATTCCGGTGGTCGTGGCCCTGCTCTACGCCGAGTCGCCGTGGCCGTATCTGGTCACGATAGCAGTCACTCTCGGCGTCGGCAAAGCGCTGGCCTGGTTCCAGCGCGAACACATTCGCGACCGTGAGGCGTTTCTCACGGTGTCCCTGGCGTGGTTGACTATCGCTGTCGTCGGTGCGATGCCGCTGTACATCGAGGGCACAGGAGTGTTTGCCAGCCCAGTCAACGCCCTGTTCGAGGGGATGAGCGGCATCACGACCACCGGCGCGACGGTCATCAGGGACTTCGACGCTCACTCGCAGGCGCTGCTCATGTGGCGGCAGGTCCTCCAGTGGCTCGGCGGGCTGGGCGTCCTGTTGCTTGCGACGGCCGTGCTGTCGCGGCTCTCGGTCGCGGGCGCACAGCTCATGGAGACCGAAGCGCGGACCGAGAACGTCACGAAGCTCACTCCCGGTATCGAGCAGACGGCGCGCATCCTCGGACTGCTGTACCTGGGACTGACCGCAGGGGCAGCGCTAATTCTCGCTGCGCTCGGTGCCAGCGGTCTCGCGCCCGGGATGACGCTTTTTGACGCAGTCGCACACGCGTTCACCGCCATCGCAACCGCCGGATTCTCTCCGCGAGCCGAGAGCATCGGCGCGTTCTCGCCGGCCGTCCAGTGGGCGGTCACGCTGTTTATGATCGTCGGCGCGACGAACTTCGTCTTGCTGTATGCGCTGCTCCGTGGCGACACCCACAGACTGCGCAATAGCGAGGAGTTCCGCTTTTATCTCGGAATCCTTGCTGTCGGCTCAATGCTTGTTGGTGGCTTGCTGGTACTTGACCAGGGCGTCACTGGCGGTGTCGGGGACACTGTCCGACACGCTGTCTTCCAGGTCGCCGCTATCGTCACAACGACCGGGTTCGCCTCGACGGATTTCAATACCTGGTCTGCCGGGGCCAAGAACGTCCTCTTCGTCATGATGTTCATCGGCGGGATGGCCGGCAGCACCACCTGCTCTATCAAAACGCTCCGCTGGCTCGTCGTCACCAAGTCCTTCTGGCGGGACCTGAACGTCGCGGCCCATCCACGGAGCATCCGCCCAGTACGGCTCAGTAACGAGGCTATCAGTGAAGACACTGTCCGCGACGTGTACGCCTACACGTTAGTGGCAATGGTGTTTTTCGTCATCGGAACTGTTCTCCTCGTCGTCGATGGGGAGCGCTCTGGGGCGCCGATAACCGAGTTCGAGGCCCTCAGTGCCGCCGCGTCGATGTTTTTCAACATCGGCCCCGCGTTCGGACAGGCCGGCCCGTACGGGACCTACGAGGGCTTCGCCCGGTCGAGCAAGGTATTGATGATACTGCTGATGTGGGTCGGCCGAATCGAAATTGTCCCCGTGCTGGTGATGCTGACGCCGACGTTCTGGACGCGGTGACCGCCGGCGAGCCGACGGGTTTGATTATCGCGGCCCCGTACACGACGGACGTGAGTGGTCCACGACACGACCGGCTGCGCCAGCACCCGACGCCCGGCCCGTACAACTCCTTATTCCCGTGGCCGGACGGTAAACACCCGCTCCGGGTGATGGTCAACTACGTCGTCATCCTCGTCTGTCGCATCTCGCCGAGCCTTCGGCTCAAGAACTGGCTGCTGTCCCGGCTGGGCGTCACCGTCGGCGACGGCGTCGCGTGGGGCCTGGAATCGACGCCCGACGTGTTCTGGCCCGAACTCATCACTGTCGAGGACCACGCCATCATCGGCTACGACGCGACGCTGCTGTGTCACGAGTTCCTGCAGGACGAGTACCGAACCGGCGAGGTCGTCGTCGGTGAGCGGGCGATGGTCGGTGCGGGCGCGGTTGTCCTTCCCGGCGTCGAAATCGGTCCGGGCGCACAGGTCGCGGCGAACTCGCTCGTGGCTGACGACGTGCCGCCGGAAACGACCGTCGCCGGTGTTCCGGCCGAGCCGCTGGGCTCGGACGACACAGCGACCGAAGAACCGTAACACAGCGCTTAGCTCCGGATACGGACGATACCCGTATTGAACACCCGCTTGTTCGGGATTATGTACTCCTCACCGTCGCTTTCGATACGCGTGACGAGAATGTCCACCTCCTGAACGATGCCGCTCTGGTCGCCGATGACGATCTCGTCCCCGATGCTGTATGGCTCTGTCAACAGGAGGTAGAGACCGGCCGCACCGGCCTGCAGGATGTCTTTCAGCGCCAGCCCGCAGACGAACACGAGCCCGAACGCGTACGCCCCGAGGAGAATGAGCAGGGCGAGGGTCTCGACGCCCAGTTGACCGAGCGCGATGAGTACTGCCAGATAAAAGATACTGTACTTGACGACTTCTGGCAACACCGTCGCCTCGGGCATCTTGACGCTGCGCAGTCGCTCGGAGACGATGAGCTTGGCTTTATCGCCCGCAATGAGACCGATGATGACGGCAAAGAGGGCGATAAACAGATCGGGCAGGAACGACGTGAAACGGGCCCAGTACAGTTCCGGGTCGGTCAGTTGTGCGATGTTGAGGACGGCAGTGACCGTCGTGATGTAGATGAACAGCGCCGCCAGATTCGAGACGATGCCGACGGTCGATGTGCCGAGCCCCCGTGCCGTCCGCTCGAATGGGGTTCCCTCTACTGCCTCTGGGACGCCGAGTTCGCGCATAAACCGCCGGGAGGAGCGCCAGACGAGATAGCCGAGGACGATACCGACAGCCAGTACCACGAGCGAAAGGATGAACGTTCCCTGCGGTGAGAACACCTGCCGGATGATCGTCGCCCAGTCGAAGCCGAGTTGCATCCTCAGTACTCCTCGGGGTCGATTTCGAGGACTAGCTCCCCGCCTTTGAACGCCCGTACGAGCCCGTCGCTCTCAGAGAGAACGATAGCCGTCGCGGTGGTGTCACGGGTGATCGCGCCCGCCGCCATGTGCCGCGCACCGAGTCCTTTGGGGATGTCGACCCCCTCCGCGGAGGGTTCGAGATACCGATACGCGGAGACGATTTTGCCGGCGTCTGAAATGACGAACGCCCCGTCGAGCCGCGAGAACTCCTTGAGCATCACGTTGACGATGGGGTCGCCGACGTGGACGTGGGACTTCTCGAAGGGGTTGTACGACAGCGGCCGGGACTTGTTCATCACCTTACCGGCGTCGCCAACGACGAACAGTGCACCGACCGGCTTGCCTTTCTGCCCCTTCTTTCCGAGTTCGATAGCGACCTCGAAGACGTCGCGGACGACGCTTGCGTCTGCCCGCGAGTTGACGAACATGTCGTACACACCAGAGGGCGAGAAGTCGTTCGTCTGAACCCGAACGAGCGTGTTCTCGGAACCGTCCAGCACTTCGGTCACGCAGAGGACCTCGTCGCCCTCGTCGACGATGCCCTGCTCCAGTGCGCCTTCGATACCGAAGCGGAGGCGGCCTTCGAGGTCGGTGAAATCGATGGGTAGCTCGACGAACGGCTCCGCATCGAGGGTGTTCTCCGGGCCGACAACGACGATTTCTTCATCGACGTCGGCGAACTCCTCGAAGAACGACGCGTTCGGGGAAAACAGGAACACGGCGTCGACGTCTGCGACCAGGTCTCCGAGCAGGTCGCGCAACTCGTTCATTATCAGAACGATGCTGTCTGTCGAAAAAAAGGTTGCGGGCAGTCAGCCGCGCGTCCGACGGCAGGCCCGCCGTCAGATGTCCGTCGAGGGCACTGCCAGTAGACGGTCGAACGCACCGCTTTCTCCGTGGCAGTGGCAGTACGTGCCGACGGTGTTGTACTCTGTGAGGCCGTCGTGTTCGCCGTCGATACCGTCGCCTCGAACCATTTCGAAGGCGAACGACGCGTCACTGTCGAGGGTCGCAGCTGAGTAGTGGAACTCGTGGCCGCGGCGGTGTGTCCCGGACCCAGCCACGACAGAGTCTGACTGCGCCGCTAGCTCTACGTGGTCGAGCGCCTGATACCGGTCTTGCATCTCGATGTCCGCGGGGAGGACCCCGGCCATCTCGTGGGTGTCGCCGCCGGTCGTCGTCAGCGACTCCGACAGCGCCATCAGGCCGCCGCACTCGCCGTAGATGGGGACACCGTCGGCGGCACGACTGGCTAGCTCGTCGAGTGTGCCGCCGGCTTCGAGCGATTCGCCGTGGAGTTCCGGATAGCCACCGGGCAGATATATCGCGTCGGCGTCGGGGACTGGGTCGCCGGCGACCGGCGAGAACGGCTCGACGGTCGCCTCGGCACGGAGCCGTTCGAGTACCGAGGGGTAGGTGAAACAGAACGCGCTGTCCCGTGCGACGGCGACCCGACGGTCGGCCAGTGAGCCGTCAGTAGTCGTCCTCGCCGTCTCGACTGCCGGCGGTGTCCGGGCCACGTCGACAAGCCGTTCGACATCGATAGTCTCCGCCGCTGTCGAGAGCGCGTCGCGGTCTAAGCCGGCCTCTGCGCCCATGTGCAGTCCGAGATGCCGGTCGGGAATCTCCAGGTCCGACATCGGCGGAATCCGGCCGAAGTAGGTGAGGTCCTCGGGGAGCGCGTCCCTGATACCGTCGGCATGCCGGCCGCCGTGGGCGCGCTGTGCGAGGATGCCGACCACGTCGATGTCAGCGCCGATGCGGTCGGCGTACCGTGCGAACCCCAGCGCCGTTGCGGCGACGCTCTCCATCCCGGCTTTTGCATCCACGACCAGAACGACCGGGAGGTCAAGCCCCTCGGCAACGGCTGCCGTCGACGTCTTCGTCCCGTCGTAGAGCCCCATCACGCCCTCTACGATGCAGATATCCCCTGTGCCGCGCCAGTAGGTGCGACACATACCAGCCTCGCCAGCGAGCCAGGGGTCGAGCGTCCGCGAGGGCGTGTCCACGAGCGCCTCGTGGTGGCTCGGGTCGATGAAATCCGGGCCAGCCTTGGCCGGCTGGGGCTGATACCCGGCGTCTTCGAGCGCTGTCAGAGTCGCCAGCGTGGCAACGGTTTTGCCGACGCCGGAGCTTGTGCCGGCGAGGACGACCCCGTCCATCCTCACGTCCTCTCCTCGGCTGTCGCTGAGGGCGCGTCGCCGATCAGGTCGTCGTAGAGAGCCCCAAACCGGTCCCGTACCTCTGCCATCGGGATACCGGCGCGGTCGGCTAGCGCCAGCGCGCCGCCCATTCCGACCCCTTCCTTGGCCTCGCCGGCGACGAACCGCTCCATCGCGACGTGGTCGCTCTGGTCGAATCCGGGGTCCGTTACCGTCAGGTCGAGATCGAGCCGAGCAGCGGAGGCTCGCACGTCGGCACTCTCGTCGTCAGCTACGTAGCTCGTCGTCGCCAGTCCGAGCGGTCCCTCGTAGCCGCCGTGGCGGACCAGCGCAGCGACGGCGATGCACTGGCTGCCGCCAGCGAGTGTCACAGCTGTATCGCTCTCGACGGCTCCCGCGGTCAGACCAGCGAGCGTTGCCAGAACGGGGTCACCCATCCGGCGGACCGCCCGTTTCGGTTCGTTTGCGGCGTCACCCGGTGACAACGAACTGGCTTGGAGTCCCTCGGCGACCAGTTTCTCTTTCTGTTCTGTGGGATTCTCTGGAAGCGACGATGAGACCATCCCGTCCTCACCCAATGCCCGGAGGACGCCGAGGGCCGTCGTTGTCCCGCCGGGAATAGTCTCGCCAAGATACAACTCGTCGGCCGGGAGCGCCTGCCCGAGCTGTCGGGCGGCCGCGAATGCCCCGTGGGCCGTCGACACCGGGTCTTGCTCTGCGATGTCTTTTCCCGGACGTGCGCCGACAGCGACCGTTGGCGCTCCCGTTCGCTCCGCCAGTCCGCCGTCAATAACTGTGGTATCAAACCCCAGGACTTCTCGGACAGCCCGTGTCACCAGTGCCGGCGTCGGACAGCCGCTTGGACTGACTGGTGTCACGTCCGTCCGGACCGGACTGCCGTATGTCACCAACTCTGCATCCGCCGCGGGCGTTACTGACATGAGCTCGGGATCGGCTCCAGCGGCGCTGATACCCGCCCGACTTGCGGTTTCCGTGGTTCCTGCGACGAGTGCAAAGCGCGTTCCGACACCGGGTGAAGTCATTGTGGTTGTATTACCACAAATAAACTTTAATACCTTGGTGACGGGGTGGCGCATGATTTATGACGCACGCCCGCGGTTGCCCGAACATGGACGACTTCGACGAACTCCGCTCGTCGTTGACGCCGCGCGAGGATAACGAGGCGATCGTTTCGTACCAGAACACGACGGCTGTAGCCTGTCCGTCCTGTGAAGAGCCGTTCGACGATATGGTCGTCTGCAAGCAGGAGTTCACGTCGCTCAATCTCGATTTCGAGATGGACCTCTGTACGACCATCAACGACGGGAACGTCGTGCTATTCACCCACAAGTAACTGGTCGAAACCGGGACACGTCGCTGTTGTTTCTCTCTTTGTTATCTACGGCGATGGCGTGGTGCCCGGTACTGACGGCCTGACGAAAAATCAGATCTGATAATCTCGGCGGTGATTTTTTATACATCTCCCCGCTTTGTTCCAGATAGGCACCGTACTGGTGCCGCACCACCCCCACCCCCCACCCCCACATTCCTTACCTTTCCACTTCCTGTGAGCCGCTAGCTCCCACGCCAACAGTTCGTAGCTCCCAGCCGCCCCTCCGGTGTGTGCAGTAATTCTGGCCAGCCCAACTATCAGGGCTGAGCTTCCGGTGTGGCACATCGAAGCCGGTCGCATCCGCTCACGATGAATGACGGAAAATGGAAGGGGCGGGAGTCGAACCACGCGGAGCCCTTTGCGGGGTAACCACCAACCGATTCTGGCATGTTGGCTGGTAGCGCTCTACCACTGAGCCACCCTTCCAAGCTACCCAATATACGTTCCTGACAACCAAGTAAGTGATGATTCCGGGTGTTTCCGCGCGCAACGCTCCCGGCAGTCGAGTGATGTTTAGCCGGGCGTTTGCTGGACCATTGTGGTACCGTTTATCGTCGGAGCGGTATCTGTCCCTTGCCTATTCCTATCGGATCCACAACAGCTTATTTCATGCTGGCCGACGACAGTATTGGACGTGAGATACACGAAAGTCAACTACACCGACGTGGAACCGGTCGCAGATGCGATGCACTTCCTCCGGGACCCGCTGGACTGTGAGCAGGTTGGCGTCACTGTGCTGGACTGTGAGGCTGGCTGGACCGGCAAACCGCACGACCACGCCGACGAAGGTCACGAAGAGGTGTACGTCCTCGTCGAGGGAACAGCGACTGTCGAGGTTGACGGCGACGAGGTGTCCCTCGAAGCCGGCGACGCAATCAGGCTTCCGCCGGAGGCGGAGCGAGCGATCCACAACGGCGATACTGAGAGCACGTTTATCCTCGTCGGCGCGCCCTGAAACTCGCACAAACAGATAACCCAGGCGGTGGGCAGGTCGTCAGTACGACCGGACCTTCGGTTCGTAGGTCTCTTCGTCGCCTTCGAGGATAACGGGCTTGTAGTACAGTTCCGGCTGGCCCTCGTTCCATGCCAGCATCGTGTGCTTGATCCACTCGTCGTCCTTGCGTTCCTGGTGCTCCGCACGCCAGTGTGCGCCGCGGAACTCCTCGCGGGCAAGTGCGCCGAGCGTGATGGCCTCGGCCACGTCGAGGATGTTGCGCGTCTCGATGGTGTGGATGAGGTCCGTGTTGTAGGTCCGGGAGGGGTCCTCGACAGCGACGTTCTCGTACTCCTTGCGGGCTTCCCGAAGGTCCCGCAGGGCCTTCTCCAGGCCCTCCTCTGTCCGGAACACGTTGACGTTCTCGGTCATCGTCTCCTGGACATCCGCGCGAACTTCAGCGTGGTTGATGCCGTCGGACTCGATGAGGGTTTCGACGCGCTGGCGTTCCTGCTCGACGGTGCTTTCGAGTACCGCCGTCGGTTCGACAGCGGCCCCGTCTGCGGCAACGTCGCCGCTACTGGCGTCGATTGCGCCGGGTTCGACCGGTGGCTCCACGTCGCCAGGCTCGCTTTTGGCGGAGGGACCAGTCTCGATTTCGGCGGTTTTCATGTCCTTGCCGGCGGCGTGGTGGCCGGCGCGAGCGCCGAACACGAGTAGTTCCGGCAGGGCGTTGCCCCCGAGTCGGTTCGCGCCGTGTAGCGACACGCAGGCGGTCTCACCGGCCGCGTAGAGGCCGTCAATGCACGTCTCGCCGTTCTCGTCGGTCTCGACGCCGCCCATGGCGTAGTGCTGGCCGGGCTTGACCGGCATCGGCTCCTCAAGGCCGTCGACGCCCTCGAAGTCCTCCGCGAGGTGGAGGATGTTCTCAAGACGGTCGAGAATGCGCTCCTCGCCGAGGTGGCGCATGTCGAGGTCGACGTACTCGTCCTCGACGCCGCGGCCCTCGTTGACTTCCGTCAGTTCGGCCCGGGCGACCACGTCGCGGGAGGCCAGTTCCCCCTCGTTGTTGGCGTAGCCGTGCTCGAACATGAACCGCTCCTCGTCGTCGTTGTAGAGGATGCCGCCCTCGCCGCGGACCCCTTCGGAGATGAGCACGCCTGTCGACGGGAGCGTGGTCGGGTGGAACTGGATCATCTCCATGTCCTCCATCGGGACGCCGGCGCGGTAGGCCATCGCACAGCCGTCCCCGGTGTTGGCGACGGCGTTCGTGGTGTGGTCGAAGGCCTGCCCCAGACCGCCGGTCGCCAGGATGACGCCGTTGTTCGCCCGGAAGCCCTGAATCTCCCCGGACTTGATGTCGTAGGCGACACAGCCGTGACAGACGCGGTCCTCGGGGTCGTCGTGGTCAGTGACCGCAAGCTGGGTCACGTACCACTCGTCGTACACTTCGATGCCGCGCTTGACCGCCTGCTCGTACATCGTGTGCAGGAGGTGGTGACCGGTTTCGGCACCCGCGTAGGTCGTCCGCGGGTAGGAGAGACCGCCGAAGGGTCGCTGGGAGACGCGCCCGTCGTCCTCACGCGAGAAGGGCATTCCCCAGTGTTCGAGCTGGATGACCTCTTCCGGGGCGTCCTTGGCGAAGGTGTCGATAGCAGGGGCATCGCCAAGGTAGTCGGACCCCTTCATCGTGTCGTACGCGTGGAGGTCCCAGGAGTCCCCTTCCTGCAGCGCGGCGTTGATTCCCCCCTCCGCGGCACCTGTGTGGCTCCGAACCGGATGGAGCTTGGTCACGAGGGCAACGTCTGCACCCTCTTCGTCCGCTGCAATAGCCGCCCTGAGGCCAGCGCCACCCGCGCCGACCACGATGACATCGTGTTCGTACATTGTGAGAGTGTCTCTTGGCGTGGTTTCGGCTTAGGATTAGCCAAACTTAAGCCTCCCTGTTGCGTTACCGAGCGTGACGCTTCTAGTGAGCTGTATCCCATTTCTGACACCGGCACGTACTGTCAGTAAAAGTGAATTTTTGACCTATCCGATGGAATTATATCACACGCTGTGAATACTTAGGAACCAACTACTGATACTAGAGCAACCGGATAGTCCCAGTACGGCCCCGGCCCGTTTCAACGCTGATGCCAGACCAGTACCTCACGTCAACTGATGATTTCGAAGCGGTGTTAGCAGAAGCACCATCAGTTCTGACAGTTACCGACACCGAACTGGTGATACGGTTCGTGAGTCCGGCTATCGAACGTATATTAGGGTATGATATGGAGTCGCTCGTCGGCACGAACTGGCTGGATCTCGTCCACCCAGAAGATACAGACCGCGTCCGCGCCACACTCGTGGGCGAACGAGAGGACGACGGGACCGAGTACCGGTTCCGAAACGCCGACGGCGACTGGCTCTGGCTCGAAACCATCGTCTCAACGGCCACTGAGACGGACCGCGATTGCCGAGTATTCACCTCCCGCGATGTCAGCGACCGGCCGCGCTTTGAGGCCCAGTTTCACCAGTTCGTCACACACACCTCCGACGTACTCACTGTGTTCGACGAGCAGGGCAGCGTCGAGTACATCAGCCCGTCTGTGGAACGCGTCCTCGGCTACGAGCAAGAGGAAATGCAAGACTCGGACCTCTTCGAGTACGTACACCCGGACGACCTCTCGACCGCGCTCACCGAGTTCGGCCGGATGATAGACGACCCGGGGTACGTCGCTGTCATCGAACACCGATATCGCCACGCCGATGGTGACTGGATCTGGGCGGAATCCCGTGGCCAGCAGGTCGCGAGCGGCCCGCTGGAAGACCACGTTGTCGTTACGACCCGCGATATCTCCGAACGGAAACAGCGCGAACAGGAACTCAAACGACAGAACCAGCGCCTTGAGCGTTTCTCGGACGCTATCAGTCACGACCTCCGGAACCCGCTGGATGTCCTCGACGGCTCGCTCGAACTCGCGCGTGAGACCGGCGAAGAAGCACACTTCGAGCGAGCCGAGCGGAGCATTGACCGAATGTACACGCTCATCGACGACTTGCTCGTACTCGCCAAACAGGGCGTCGACCCGACGGAGATCGAAACAGTCGACCTCGACGCCCTTTCTCAGCGGGCCTGGTCGATGGTCGACACCCAGAACGCGACGCTTGAAACTGTTGCTGACGACAGCATCAAGGCCGACGAAGGCGCGATGCTGGAATTACTTGAGAACCTCTTTCGGAACGCTATCGAACACGGTGGCGACGACGTGACCGTCACCGTCGGAACAGAGCCGTGGGGATTCTACGTCACGGACGACGGCGCGGGCTTTCAGGACGGCACCGCGGACCTGTTCGAACCCGGCTACTCGACGGCCGATGAGGGAACCGGGTTCGGGCTCTGCATCGTCGAACAAATCGTCGACGCACACAACTGGGAGGTCATCGCCACCGACAGCGAAAGCGGCGGTGCGCGCTTCGAGTTTATCTGTTCCGATAGCTGAACTGAGCTCTGCGCTCGTGCCTGTGATCCCCTCCAAAACCCATCTCACACAGTTCAGTGCGTGGATCTAGATCACGACCGCTGTGGCTATTCGGCTCGGGCCACCGTCGCTGTCGGACTCCGAACGCGAACCGGAAAACTAGCCAGTCGAACCGCGTTACCAGAACTTGAGGTTGTTCTTGACCGCTTCCCGCTTCAGTTCCTGGATGTGCTCTGTCAGCGGGATGTCCTTCGGACACACTTCGGTACAGGAGAACTGGGTCTGGCAGCGCCAGACGCCGTGTTCCTGTTCGATGATACGCAGGCGCTCCTGCTTGCGGTTCTCGCCTTCGCGTTCGTCCATCGCGAACCGGTAGGCCTTGTTGATGGCGGCGGGGCCGAGGTACTCGTTGTCGCCGGCGGCGATGTTACACGAGGACATGCACGCGCCACACCAGATACACCGCGTGGACATCTTGACCTTTTCGCGGTTCTCCCGGGTCTGGCGTTGCTCTTCGAGTTCGTCCTCAGGGAGCTCGTCGGCGTCGAAGTACGGCTCGACGGCCTCCATCTGGTCGTAGAAGTGCTCCATGTCGACGACGAGGTCCTTCACGACCTCCTGATGGGGCAGTGGCTCGATACGGATGGGGTCCTCGAGCTCGGATATCTGCGTCTTGCAGCCGAGTCGCTGTCTCCCGTTGACAAACAGCGCATCGGATCCACAGACGGCCTGCCGGCAGGAGTGTCGGAAGGTCAGCGAGGAGTCGTAGTGGTCGCGTGCGTAGATGAGGGCATCGAGGATGGTCATGCCCTTGTGGAACGGAACGCGGAAGTCGTCGAAGCGTGGTTCCTGCTTCCCTTCGACTTCGGGGTCGTAGCGGAATACTTTCAGCGTGATCGTGTCTTCGTCGTCGAGCGTCTCCTCTTCGACTTCTCGCTGGGCCTGCTCCTGTGCCTGTCGTTCGTCTCGCTGTGCGCGCCGACGGTCACCCGGGGATTCGACCTCGGGCTCTGTCTCCTCGTCGGCCTCCGTCTCGGTCTCCTGTTGTTCGATTTGCGTGCTCATAGTTCAGACGAGGGTCGTCATGGCCAGCGACACGCGGGTCCCCTGCACGACGAGCAGGAGGCCGGCGATGCCGAGCATATATTTGACTGCGTTTTTCTGGGAACCGGTGAGTCCCTGGTTGACCAGCGCGTTGTACACGCCGTTGACGCCGTGGAACGTCGCGGTCACGAGGAACAGCCACATCGTCGCGAAGTAGCTGACCTGACTCATTCGGGCCTGCGTGCCTAGGAACGTGATATCTGCGGCGTGGTTCACGAAGTGCAACAGCATGAAGTGGAACGCGAGCACGCCGATCAGGAACACCGCTGTCAGGCGCTGGAACAGCCAGCGACGGCCGCCGCGGTCAAAGGAGGAGTAGTGCTGTGCCATTAGAGTAGTTTCCCCCCGAGGAACGTCGGCACGCTTGCGACGACGATGGCGCCCGTCAGCACGAGCGAGGCGTAGAAGCTCTTGTCCTGCGATTCCAGCCCAACGCCGAGGTCAACCATCAGCAGTCGAATCCCGTTGAGGATGTGGAAAACGGCGACGGCCAGGAGCCCGACTTCGAGGAACCGGACGATCAGCAGCGATTCGAGGCCGCTGAGCGTGCTGGTGTAGAGGTCGGTGCCTGCCTGCGCGCTCGCCGGATCGACGCCGACCGAAGTGCTCAGCACCGCGATGTGGGTGAACAGGTAGCCCACGAGAACCCAGCCGGTGAACTTGTGGAAGATCCAGGCCCACATCCCGGCCGTGAACTCCCGCCACCGTCCGAAGTCCTCGACGGTGCCGCGATTGTAAGACTGACTCATACACTGGGGGGTTAGTCCGGGGACAGATAGTAGTTTCTACAACGGACGCGTATCGCCGGAATCCTGCCCGAAGACGTTCGTCAATTGACTACTCCGCAGTTACCAATCGTCGTCGTCCGTCCGACGGTTCCACTCGATTGCGCGCTGTGTCCGGTCATCAAGTCTGACAAGGTGACAGAGGGGGTTCCCGGGATACACCAGTGGATTCTCGAGGATGCCGACCAGCAGGCCGGTAAACGGCGCACGCATCAGCGTGTTCTCCGTCTTGAACGGGTTCGCGATCGTACAGATCACGTCGTCTTCATACACCAGGTCGCCGCGGTCGTAGTGCATGTCCACTAAACCGCCCGAGTCCGCCCGTATCCAGGTTTTCTCGCCACTGTCGTCGATGACTGTCCGCCAGCCCGGCCACCGGACCGTATCGGAGTCACGGAGGCCAAACTCCGCGAGCACCGACCGGACGCTCTCCAGTGCCGAGTCGATAAGCGGTCGCTGGAACCGGTGGGCTTCGCCCATCTCTATCGTGATCGTCGGGACGCCCGAATCGCTCAGTTCCCGCCGGAGCGACCCTGACGGGCCGTCAGAGGAGATGATGACGTTCGACGCGAAGGCGTTCGCGACCCGCACGACTGACTGGTCGTCCATGTCTGCCCGGACATGGAGCATGTTAGTTCGCCCGCGTGTTGACGTGTGGAAATCGAGGCCGACGTCACACGGGGCCAGGAAGTTCCGGAAAATCTTGTGAGCCATCCGTTTGGCGCTCGTCGAGTCGGGGTCACCGGGGAACGAGCGGTTCAGGTCTCTGTCGTAGATGGGCAGGTATCGCTCCTGTGCCAGAAACGCCGGGACGTTCAGCACTGGCAGACAGATCAGTGTTCCAGCCAGCCCCTCGTGGTTCCATTCGTGGGCTACCTCCCGGACGACCTCGATGCCGTTGAGTTCGTCGCCGTGTGCCGCTGCGGTGAGAAACACTGTCGGACCGGGCCGTTCCCCGTTGACGATGGTAACTGGCATTCGGACGGCATCCCCCAGATACGTCTCGCTGACCGTATAGCGAATGTTGCGGGTCTCCCCCGGCGACACAATTCCCCCGTCGTAGGTGAACGGCTCGGCCTTGCCCATGCACTCACAACACGAGGCGGCTGATAAAACCCCTCCGGCGAGGCAGGTCCGGACTGGCCGTGCCGCATCCCGCATCCGTACACCTATACTGGGGCCGGCAGAAGGCGACAACATGAGCGACCAAGACCTCACGGTGGGTGTTCTCAGTCTCCACTCAAGCAAAGAATCGAAGGCGATTCTGAACGCGGTCGACGAGATGGGCTACGGAACGGAGTGGCTTCGCGCGGAAAACACTGCGGTCAGCGTTGCTGACGGCGAGATGACACTCAACCCAAGTGTCGACGTCGTTGCGAACCGACTGCTGCTGTCAAGCAGCGAACACCCTGCCGAAGGGATCGGACTGGGGATGACCATCAGCCGGCTCGCGCCGATGTTGAACGAGCCAATGGCGGCGACGACGGCCCTACACAAGTTTGCGAGCGCTGCCGCATTGGCTGACGCCGGCGTCCCGGTCCCGGACGCGTTGCTCGCGCTGTCGAGCGATATGTTAAACGAGGAGCGGGACCGCTTCGGTGACCGCGCGGTGTACAAGACGGCCATCGGCACTCACGGCGGCGGAACGTGGATGGTCGACATCGAAAACCAGGTCAACGCACAGGTCGGGGGCCGCTACGCGTTCTTACAGGAGTACATGGAACACGACGAGAAACGCCACCACGACCTCCGCGTGTACGTCGTCGGCGACCAGATCGTCGGCGCGATGAACCGCTACGCGCCCGAGGGCGAGTGGCGGACCAACGTCGCGCTGGGCGGCGAGGTCGAGGACATGACGGGCGGACTCCCCGAGCGTGTCAGAGAAATCGCGCTCGATTCAGTCGAGGCAATCGGCCTGGACTACGCCGGCGTCGACATTGTGCAAAGCGACGACGGGTACTACGTGCTCGAAGTCAACCCCACCGCCGGATTCCGCGGCCTGTTCAAGGCAAGTGGTGTCAGCCCCGCCCCCTATATCGCTCAGCTCGCCATCGAGCGAGCCGGCGGAAGTGTCGATGACGAAACTGTCGAACGACTCTCGGACCGACTTGACGACTCCAAGCCCGCGTGTACGCCGAAGAAGCCACAGCCGCAGGCGCAGGAGAACGTCGTCGTGGGCTACATCGAGGAGGTCGTCGTCACCGGGACCCAGGGGACCAAGTCCGTCCTCGCGAAGTCCGACACGGGTGCGACCAGAACTAGTATCGACGCCAAACTCGCCGCGGAAATCGGAACGGGGCCGATTCTCGACATCGTGAAAATCAAGTCCGGGAGCCTCAAGTCCGGTCGGTCGCGCCCGGTCGTCGACCTTGTCGTCGGTGTTGGCGGGACCCAGCACACCGTCACTGCCAGCGTCGAAGACCGCGGGCACATGGACTACCCGTTGTTGCTGGGACGGGACATCCTCAAGCACTATCAGGTCGACGTGACCCGCCGTGCCGACGACGAGTCAGACGTGGAGACCGAAGAAGAGGAACAGAGCGAGGAGTAACCGTTCGCACCAGATTCCGAGCCGGCTCAGTCCTCGCGCACTTCGGCGACGCTCTCGGCGATATCCTCGCTGGCCCGCCACAGATACAGGCTCGCGTAGCTCCGATACGGCGACCACCGCTCGGCGTACTCGCGCATCTCTGCGCGGCTGTACCCCTCTCCGACGACGGCTTCGAACCCCTTGCGGATGCCGAGGTCGCCGACCGGAAACACGTCTTCGCGGCCGAACGCGAACAGGAGTTGCATGTTCAACAACCAGTCAGTACAGGTGTCGTACTTTCGAGTACCGCGTACTCGTACAGTGTAGGAGAACTTGTTCTCCAAACATAGGGAAACGCCTGTTTGGATGTATGCCCACCATCGGTTTTTCGGGAGAAAGTTGGGCTGAGTGATTAGTTCAACAGGGGTAGTACGGTTAACTCGGTAAACTGGGGTACAATGTACCCCAATTAAGTACGTGGGTGTATTACTACCGATTGGGTTGAGTGAGGTCCCGACTAAGTAGGTCGGAACCCCACCAATGTTACAACGTACTGATTAGCCGTGCGACCAGTGCGATAATCTCCAATACCAGTCGCACAATTTTCAAGCTACTCAGGACGTTGTTCGATTCATCATTAGGCTCCCGTTCGTTTTCTTTGGTGGGAGTGGTTTCGTTGGTCATGGGCGTTGCTAACGGTGTAGCCCTATCGAGAACCTGAGTGGGTTGAGTGAGGCCCCGACGGGTCTACGACTCATACATGGCCCCCGTCCATTAAAAAGTCCCTCATTGAAGGGTGCGTGCGTGTCAAGCCTGTCTGTGTGCCAAGCCTATCCTCCGCCAACGTGTCAACGAGGTAACCTTTATTCAATTCTAATTTTGACGGGGTGGGTTAAAGGGCATCAACACGGTATAGCTGAACAGATATACTCATCAATTAACTGACGAGACAGGAGCATCAGCAAGGTGTCAGTGTCCGCCCTTACACCACAGTCGATTCTAAGGCCGCTCCTGTCCGTTCTGACGCCGTCCACACAAAGATAAGTGGTGGACACCACATTTAGATGGAACCCATCAGAACGCACACACGGGCCTACGAATAGAAATGCCATCCGTATGGCCCCACACTCACGGATATATCTCTTTATTTGGGCCTGTGTACCCACTCACTTGAACAGCCTGTTCATTCAAGGTCAACTACACTGCTACAGTGCAACCACAGGCCGCAGTTTGCCACGAGAGACGTTTGTTTGCCGACCGAGAGGGATAGTACCTGTTTAGAAAGAATGGCCCCAGTAGCCATACAAGAGCGATTTGGGCATAGTATATAAAGAAAGCTAATATCCGCAATCAGTTGTCTATATGGATAGCATAAAACTATATAGAATACTAATAATCTATAGTATAACAGAAGAAACTATATGTTATGGTATATAAGTATAACTGTTACTACAAACGTAGACGGAGTCGAAGTGGCAGGGAGTGTACCACTCTGTGAATGAGTAGTAGTAAGAATCGCTTGCCTTCACCCACTCTACGAGCGGGATTCAGGAACAAAGCGGTTCAAACAAGACGAGTGATACAGGAATACGAGTAAGATAATCCTCGTATAGATTGTGAGAGTTAATGCCACGGCTTTGTCTCTATCATTTGTTGTAGTGGTTTGATAGGCGGAATTTAGTGTGGGCGGAACTACATACAGTCTGACAGTTGTACGGGCGAAATCTGCTACCCCCTGTCCTAATAATAATTAAAGCGGTCCCTGTCCCTGTTGGTGTCCTGCTGTTATACGTTGAATCATTCTAACGGACATTGCTTCTAATCGTTGGGTACAGGCTGTCTACGGCGGACATACTTCCATTTCTACATATGTCTAATTCATACATATCTCGGGTAGATACATCTACATTGTAGGGTAGTGTACCGCTCAACTTACTCCACCTGTTCCTACCTGTAGACGCCGTCTATTCCTCCAAACCGATATTGTGTATGGGAGCGTGACATATCCAAACGATTCCTACCCGACTTGTCGTCTGAAATAGTGCATCGACACTGAGTCATATATTTCTATACAACCACTATTACATACACAAGTAGCGGGGAAAGGTGACTCAAGCACCTCCCTGCTCTGTAGTAAATCGTTCCAAGTGTAGTCATTGCTACACACATTTTGAGTGACGCTATCCCCGATTTAAGATAGCTCGAAACCGATATTATGAGCGACTATACCACTATCCGAGTACGAAAGTCCGACGTACAGAGGCTTCAGGAGTACAGTTTTGAACAGTTTGGTACTACCAGTGTTCCAAATCATGTACTTCTCTCTGAGCTATTGGACTGAGATTCTATAAACGAAACCACGGCCGAGCCACGATATATTTACTCGACTTGGAGTTAAAATATTAGGACGGCAGTAATGTACTCGGATTAGACGATTATCCAGATAGACACTCAAGTACGGAATATAGGCACGTCACGCCTTGTAACAAGCAGATAAACCCAAAAATGAAACAATATCAAACAACCGACAGTAACCGAATCCCCGAAGATGCTGAGAATATCCGAAAAGACCCAACGACAGACAAGATTACCTTCATGTCAGAAACAGGGCCTGTCAAAGAAGATGAAGATACGCCATGCTGTGACCAGTGTGCCGCCGAACAGGATGCTACCCCTGACGAGTTAGCTCCCCGACGTAGCAATCCTATGGAGGGATTCTAATGACCAACGTATTCTCACAGCAAGTCGGCAACGGAAGTGTTGTCAGCCTGCCGAACAATCTGGATAACCTGACTATCTCGACAAACAAGCCATACAAACACGTCCTTGTGTACGTCCTTGGTACATACCAGACTGACAAGCGGGTGGGGACAACTGATTATGAAGTGTCAGTTACCCGTGTCTCACACCGTCATGACGGCATGGACGTACTGGATGGAAATTACGATTATATCCATCTCTTACCTGTCGGCAGTAAGGGCAGTTGTGACGTAGTTACCCTGACTGAGGTGTCAGCATGAAGTGGCGTGTAGCTGACCACGACCGTCCTAACTCCAACGAGATTCTCGAACAGCTACGGAATGACGAGTGGGATTATTCTCGTGATGATTTAATGTGCAAGGAAGTAATGTATTTCCTTTCAGTTGAGAAAGGTATGAATACAAAGCAGGTATTCCAGTTCTTGATTGAGAACACAGACGAGGATGAACTGTTTACCAAGTCTGACGTAACCATGTCTCTCCGCTGGTACGGCCTTATTCCGTCTCACGGCGCACCTCTACAGGAACGAGCTACCAGTATTCTCGACGTGTTATCCTTCGGGTGGAAATACTGATGGCATACGATTCCAAGGAACAGGCCCGCTCAGACGGTCGGTGTGGTTATGAATTTGAAAGGGGGAAGTACTGCGGACAATACGGCGTAGGTGTGTTCCTCGAAGGTGGTAGTTCGTATTGCCGTCACCATGTGTTCATGGACGGTGAGGAAGCCGTTGAACAGTATGAACAGGCCCGACGTGAGCGGCTTGAACGTGAAGATTAGTACTGCGGTCCCCAACGGCGGTATGACTTCTCTACGTCCGTATCAAGAGCATTTAGGTACACCTCTGTAGTTTCCATTCTGTCGTGTCCCATTAGCTCCTGAAGGAACTTGATGGGCATACCGTTGTTGAGGCAGGCCATAGCGAAACTGTGCCGTATAGTGTGGGGTGTGACGCGCTTACGTCCCCTGCCCGACTTGTCTACATACAGTGTCTCCTGTATCCCTGCTTTCTCGGCCCCCTTGTTAATCACATCAGCTAATCGCCGTTGACTGATGTGTTCTGAGCGGTTTGTTGGGAACAGGTACGGCGTGTTGTCGTAGTACTTCCCCTGTCTGTCAACAAGCCATATCTCAAGCAGTGTGTCTAACGTCTCGTCATAGTAGACAGTCCTGTCCTTGTTGCCCTTGCCACCGATTACGTCAATACGGCGACTGTCTGTGTCCAAGTCCTCTACTTTCAGGGTACACAACTCGGTCGCTCGAAGGCCCGTCTCGAACATGAGCCTCACAATTAGCTCATTCCGCAGTACAGGGGCAGGCAGGTTCTCAATCAGTTTATTAATTTCATCCTTTTCGAGATAGATAATTTCCTTCTTTTCGGTCTTACGTGTCTTGCCTGTGTACTGATACCAACTCCAAATATCCAGCTTATCACTGTCGGTAGGGTCGTCGTCACGGTCCAACTGTCCAAAGAACTTGATTAGTCCTGTACGGGCGGCGTCAACGGTCTTATCGGCATACCCGTCATTCAGCATATCCTCCAAGTACTGCGCTATCTCGTCCGTGGTAACCTCATACACGTCAGGGTGGTGTTTGATGAACCGACGTACCACCGTCTTGTAGTTCTCAATTGAGGCAGGAGACTCTGTCCGCATACCGTCAAAGACCGACAGTGCCTCACTTTCGTTCATCATTTGCTCCCTTGATAGAAACCACCGTCGTCTGTCTCCCTGATGTTCTTAATGTTCTCGGAGACTTCCCGTAGCTTACGCCGAACAGTCGCCTTGTCGGGATAGTATGCCTCATCAGGGTCGTCTGGCAGTTGTGACATGTCGAAGGATGACAGTCCCTCAATGTCGTTGTCGTCAGCCATTATCGGGGAACCTGCAAACGCTTTCGTCATCACTGCCATCTGTGCCATCAGTTCGTCAATGTCACTGTTCATACTCTCAATCTTCCGTGCCGTCTCGTCGTCCATGCCCCCACCCGTTTGCCAGCCACCGTTTATCTCACGGGTAACTGCCGTTCTCACAAGGTCGGCAGTAGTTCGGTATTCAGGACTGTTCTCTGCGTATTCGTCCCACAGTTCTTTCTGTTCGTCTGACACCCGTACCTGTATTCGTGCCATGCATTACTGCTGTCAGCAGATAGCATAAGTGTGACGCCTGTACTCACTGACGCTATAACAGGAGTTGCATATTTGCGGTCCAGTCGCCGACGCCCGTAATCGCCGTCAGCGCTTCGCGGATCTCCTCGTCACTGGCGTCCGCGAACGTCTCCAGCGAGTAGCCATGGTCCAGAAACGTGTCGGCGACCTCGTTGACGTAACGAGTCTTCTGCCTCGAGAGACCAGCATCCCGGAGCACCTCGTCATCTGCCTCTCTGATGCCCGCCGGCGTCACGGTGACGGCGTCGAACAGCCGCTCTCGCGTTGCGGCGGCCGACGCCATCGACACTTGCTGGCGGAGAATCGAAACGACGAGTCGCTCAAAGAGGTCTGATGCGGGGTCAAGCGTGAGTTCGCCGTGTGCCGCGACCAGCGGCCCGATGTCGGGGTCTGCGCGTAACGCCTCGTGTGGCGAGTCACTCATGCTGCTGTGGTACTAGCTCGACCGAAAAGAACGTGTCTGTCCCTGTTACCCGTCGGCGATGATAGGGTCTGGATTCGGTGAAGTGACACCGTCCGCACCGACTGGTTCCGCCGGATTACCCACAACTGTCGTTTCCGGGGCCACGTCGTCGACGACGACAGCGCCAGCGCCGACGGAGGCGTTCTCTCCGACGGTAATCGGTCCCATTATCGAGGCGTCAGCACCGACGGTCGCGCCGTCCTCGACGGTCGGGTGGCGCTTCTCCCGGCGCATGGACGTGCCGCCGAGCGTCACGCCGTGGTACAAGAGCACGTCGTCGCCGATTTCGGCCGTCTCACCGATGACGATACCCATCCCGTGGTCGATGAATACGCGGTCGCCGACCTCCGCGGCGGGATGAATCTCGACGCCTGTCAGGAACCGCGTGACGTGGGAGATGAGTCTGGCGAGCAGCGTCCAGTCGTTGGTCCAGAGCCAGTGCGCGACCCGGTAGGCCCAGATCGCGTGCAGGCCGGGATAGGTGAGCGCGACCTCTATGGCACTGGTCGCCGCCGGGTCCTTCGCGAGTGCTGTACGGATATCCGCTTTCAGTCGGTCGAACATTGGTGTGTAGTGTGGTGGTGTCGTCTGTAGACAGGACGGCTGGCCGGTCTGAAGTAATGGACGTTAGAATCGACAACAGCGACAGGAGAAGCGGTGACTGCCTGTGGTTCGAGGCGGGCGAGCAACGCGGCGTGGAGTTCGGTCGCCCATGGTTGGTAGCATTACGCCGTTCCGTGCGGTAAAAAGCAGCGGTTCGACCGGTCGCCGTCGGGCCGCCCTCCGCTTAGGTCATGCCCTTTCCGAGCAGTTCCCGGGCGATGATGTTCTTCTGGATCTCGGTCGTTCCCTCGTAGATCTGGGTAATCTTTGCGTCGCGGTAGAACCGCTCGACGTCGAAGTCGTTGACGTAGCCAGCGCCACCGTGGATCTGGACGGCCTCGTCGGCCGTCTCGACGGCGACGCGGGAGGCCTTTTCTTTGGCCATCGACGCCAACTCGGTGAGCCGGTCGGCGTCGTTGTCGACGCTCCAGGCGGATTTATGCGTGAGCTGCCGTGCCGCCTCGATTTCGGTGAACATCTCGGCAAGCTTGTGCTGGATGGCCTGAAACTCCGAGATGGACTGGCCGAACTGCTCACGGTCCTGTGCGTACTCCAAGGCACGCTCGGCGGCCCCGCGGGCGATACCGACACCCTGTGCGGCCACGCCGGTCCGGGTCTCGTCGAAGAACTGCATTATCTGGAGGAAGCCGGCCCCGCGCGTACCGACAAGATTGTCCTCGGGGACGCGCACGTCGTTGAGGATGAGCTCTGCCGTGTCCGACGCGCGAATGCCGAGCTTCCCCGTAATCTTCTCTGCCTCGAACCCGTCGCGGTCGGACTCGACGAGAATCTGTGAGAAGCCGTTGTACCGCCCCTCTGCGTCGGGGTCGGTCTCACAGAGCACGACGAAGTAGTCACCGACCGAGCCATTGGTAATCCACATCTTGTTGCCGTTGATGACCCACTCGTCGCCCTCCTTGCGCGCCTGTGTCGACACCGACGACACATCTGAACCGGTGTCGGGTTCGGAGATGGCCGCGCCCATGATGGCGTCGCCGGTCGCCACCGGCTCCAAGTACTCCTCTTTCTGGGCCTCCGAGCCAAATCCAATGAGTGCGTCCGCGCCGAAGGCGGCCGACTGGATGCTCAGACCGATGCCGGGATCGGCCGCGAACAGCTCCTCGGCGATGATGGCGTTCGTCAGCGTATCGTAGCCTGCGCCGCCGTACTCCATCGGGATGTTCGCACCTGTCAGCCCCATCTCAGCGGCCTTCTCGACGATCTCTCGGGGGAACTTCTCTTCCGTGTCGTACTCGGTCGCGACGGGCTTGATTTCGTTTTCCGCGAACCGGGCAATCTCGTCTTTTATTTGTCGCTGCTCTTTCGTTAGTTGGAAGTCCATATGTGGTGTGTTGACGTGAAATGCATTAATGGTTCGTAATCCGAAATAAACTCGAAAGTGGTTTTCTAATGAGAGAAACGTTGAAGCCTCGGCCGGCAGTGGAACGATATGTCATGGATTTCGAGGATGTTGACACTATCGCCGTGCTCGGTGCCGGGAATATGGGCCATGGAATCACCGAAGTGGCCGCACTCGCAGGCTACGACGTGCGGATGCGAGACATCAAAGACGAGTTTGTCGAGGACGGCTACGACAACATCGAATGGTCGCTGAACAAGCTGGCCGAGCGGGACCAGCTCACGCAGGACGAGGCTGACGCGGCGCTGGACCGCGTGACGCCGCTTGTCGATGTCGAGGAAGCAGTCAGCGACGTCGACGTGGTCATCGAGGCCGTGCCGGAGAAGATGGAGATCAAGAAGGACGTGTACACAGAGGTCGAAGAACACGCCCCCGAAGACGCCATCTTCGCCACGAACACGTCCAGCCTCTCCATCACGGAACTGTCGGAAGTCACCGAACGGCCCGAGCAGTTCTGCGGGATGCACTTCTTCAACCCGCCGGTGCGAATGCAACTGGTGGAAGTAATCTCCGGTGCACACTCCGGCGACGACACGCTGGACGCTATCGAGGCGCTTGCGGAGGACTTCGGTAAAACACCGGTCCGCGTCCGCAAGGACTCGCCGGGGTTCATCGTCAACCGCATCCTCGTCCCGCTGATGAACGAGGCCGCGTGGCTCGTCCACAGCGATGAGGCGACCATCGCCGAGGTCGACTCGACGACGAAGTTCGACATGGGCCTGCCGATGGGGTCGTTCGAACTCTCCGATCAGGTGGGGAACGACGTCGGCCTCCACGTCCTCGAATATATGCACGAAGTGCTGGGCGAGCCCTACGCCCCGTGTCCGCTACTCGAACAGAAAGTCGAGAACGAGGAACTCGGGAAGAAGACCGGGAAAGGCTTCTACGACTACGAGAACGGCGGCGTCGACATTCCGACGGATGCCGGCCGCGAAGATGTAGAGCACCGTCTCGTCGCTGTGATGGCAAACGAAGTCGGGAAGCTCGTCGAGAACGACGTGGCCCCCGTCGCGGACATCGACCAGGCTGTCCAGCTCGGCGGTGGCTTCCCGGACGGTCCCGCGAAGATTGCTGACAAGGCCGGCCTGGAGACGCTCGTCGACACGCTTGAGGAAACCCACGAGGAGACCGGCGCGGAGCGCTACGCGGTCTCTGACGGCCTCCGAGAGGCCGCAGAGGACGGTGGCTTCTACGGCAGCGAAGACGAGGGCGACGCCGAGTTCGATAATGTCACCGTCGAATACCCCGGTGACATGGTCGGTCACATCGAACTCGACCGCCCACACCGGATGAACACTGTCAGCCCGGAACTGATGGACGACCTCGCCGACGCCGTCGACCTGCTCGAAGAAGACGACGAGGTGCGTGCTATCCTGCTGACCGGGGCCGGCGACAAGGCGTTCTCCGCCGGAGCCGACGTGCAGGCGATGGCTTCGAACGCGACGCCGCTGGACGCCATTGAACTCTCCCGCAAGGGCCAGCAAACCTTCGGGAAGCTTGAGGAATGCTCGATGCCGGTCGTCGCCGGGATCGACGGCTACGCGCTGGGCGGCGGGATGGAACTGGCGACCTGTGCCGACCTCCGCGTGGCCTCGGAGCGCTCCGAACTGGGCCAGCCCGAACACAACCTCGGCCTCCTGCCGGGGTGGGGCGGCACACAGCGCCTCGCCCGCATCGTCGGCGAAGGCCGCGCAAAGGAGATCATCTTCACCGGCGACCGCTACGACGCCGACGAGATGGCCGAGTACGGCTTCATCAACGAGGTCGTCGACAACGACGCCCTCCACGAGCACGCGCTCGAACTGGCGAAGGACATGGCCGCCGGCCCGCCGGTCGCACAGAAACTCACCAAGCGCGCGATGCTCGCCGGCCGCGACGACATCGACGCCGGCCTCGAAGTCGAATCACAGGCTTTCGGTCATCTCATCGGCACCGACGACGTGATGGAGGGCATCAACGCGTTCATGGGCGACGGAGAACCGGACTTCGAAGGGAAGTAAGCTGCTGGGACCAGCAGCGCCGTCGCCGCCCTACCCGGCGTCGGTCACTCCGCTGCTGACCTCGGGGTCGTCGAGTGGAATGGCGTCGTTGGACTGTGCCATGCCGGTCGTCATCAGCAGGCGGATGGCTGCCCGAACGCTGAGGTCGGACTCGTAGGTCTGGCTTTCGGGAACCATCACGAGCATCCCCTGGGTCGGGTTAGGGCTTCCGGGAATGAACACGCTCGATGCGCGTTCATCGGCTGCCTCGGAGACATCTGCGGGGCTTGTCCCTGTTTTCAGCCCAAGCTGGTAGACACCCTCCCGAGGGTATTCCACGTACACGACGGACTCGAAGTCCGACTGCCGATTAACCACGGAGGTGGTCATCTGCCGAATACTGCCGTAGATGGTCCGAACAACAGGGACGAACGTGACCAGTTGGCCCGTCTTCCCGAAGAGCTGTTGGCCGATACTTCGCTGGGCGAGATAGCCCAGAACGGTAACGAGCGCGACGAGAACCGAGAGCGTCAGCAGCTGTGCGAGCAGAACGTTGTTCGCCGTCACCGTTGCCAGCCGCGTCCCGCGGATGAACGGGTCGAGGAATCCACCGACCCACCCCAGGATGATACGGACGATGGCGATGGTTGCCACGAGCGGCCCGACGAGAACGAGCCCAGCCAGAAAGTTGCTTTTGATGAACGAATTGAGGGTCATATCAGGGGAACAGTCGGTCGGCCGAATAAAGTGTGATGCCACCTGTCACCACACCGGGGTGTCTCTGTGCATGGTACGCATCCTCAGGTAGCGACAATTTCGATGGGGTTAAATTGGTCCACCCGGAACGAGTGAGTACGCTCGGTTGGTGTAGTCCGGCCAATCATCTTGGCCTTTCGAGCCGAGGACCAGGGTTCAAATCCCTGACCGAGCACATTACTGTCGAAGACAAACCCGTGAGCAACGGCGCTCGCAGTCTCTTTTATCGCGTCAACAGCGGTAGGTATTTTTTGGGGCCGGACGACGGGCAGACCATGCAAGCAGTCGTACTCGCGGCGGGGCAGGGGACGCGCATGCGGCCGTTGACAGACCACACACCGAAGCCGATGCTTCCGGTTGCGGACCGACCGTTGGTGGCACACACCGCCGACACCGCGATCCGGGCGGGGGCCGATGAACTCATCTTCGTCGTCGGCTACGAGGCCGAGGCGGTCCGCTCGTACTTCGGCGACGAGTACAGCGGCGTCCCGGTCAGCTTCGCCGTTCAGGAGGAGCAACTGGGGACCGCCGACGCCGTCGCCGCTGCGAGGGAGCACCTCGACGACCCCTTCGCAGTCCTCAACGGCGACAACCTCTACGACGCCGAGAGCCTGAACGCCCTCTTTGACGCCGCACCGTCGGTCGCCGCGTACCGCGTCGACGACCCGACCAGTTACGGCGTGCTGTCGGCCGATGGTGACACTGTCACCGGCATTGTCGAGAAGCCCGACGACCCGCCGACGGACCTGGCGAACGCCGGGGCGTACGTCTTCCCGGCGGAAGCGCGGGACTGGCTGGACGTGCCGCTCAGCGACCGCGGGGAGCGCGAAATCACAGATGTCCTTGCGAGAGTCATTGAGGAGTCGACGGTCACTGCCGTCGAAGTCGACCGCTGGCTGGACGTGGGCCGGCCCTGGGAGCTACTGGAGGCCAACGAGTGGAAACTTGGGGAGCTGGACCGGCGACTCGACGGGGAGGTGCGTGGCGATGCTGACCTGCGCGGCGAAGTCGTCGTCGAGACCGGCGCGGTCATCGAACCCGGCGTCGTCATCGAGGGACCGGCGCTGGTCCGCTCGGGCGCACACGTCGGTCCGAACGCATACGTCCGTGGGGCGACCCTTCTGGGGGAGGATACCCACGTCGGCCACGGCGTCGAGCTCAAGAACACCGTTCTGATGGCGGACTCGAACGTTCCCCACGTCTCCTATGTGGGTGACAGCGTCATCGGTCGCGAGGTCAACTTCGGCGCGGGAACGCAGGTGGCGAACCTCCGCCACGACGGCGACCCGGTACAGATGATGGTGAAGGGCGACCGCGTCTCGACGGGCCGACGGAAGTTCGGTGTCGTCGCGGGCGACGGTGCGAAGACGGCCATCAACACCAGTCTGAACGCCGGTGTCGTCCTTTCGACGGGCGCGACGACGACCCCCGGAGAGTCCGTTACCCGGGACCGATAGCGTGCATCTTCTATCGAGCGTCTGTCTGCGGTAACTACGTGTCGCTAGCCTTCTGTTACCAGTTCGACATTCGTGTATGTTCGTGATGTTCAGTGTAAGTATGTGAGATTAAGTGGCGTGAAAGACACTCTCAAATAAGATGGTCGACCCAACATCAGATCACCACGAAGATATCGACGAGGACGAGGCACCGGAGTGTGCTACCTGCGGTGACGCTATCGCCAACGAAGTGACTCACCGCGTCATCACATGGATAGAGGACGGCGGCGTCGAAACCGCCCACTTTTGCAACGAGGACTGCCGGCTAGAGTGGCAATAAGGCGTCTGCTCTAGCTGTCTTCTGGGCAGTGACCACCAATCGATGAGTTCGCTCGCGCGGTAGGTCTGTGGACTTCCCTCGCCAACAACACCTTACTCAGTTCCTTTCAGCCGCTCTGCGTATCGATGTGGTGGACAGCGTCTGGCGAGAGGAGTCGCCCCGTTGGTAGTTCGACCCAGCCGTTTGCGAGGACGCGAACCGCTCCCTCGTGCAGGACTGTCTCTTGCTCGATATCGGCGTACACGATCGCGCTCTTGTGCTCTTTGACGAACTGCTCCACGGCCTCACCCCAGGCTGGTTCCGTCGAGATGACCATAGGTCAACTATGCTGTGGCCGCGATAAAATCTTGGTGCGACACCTTGCCCCCCCCACTCGTCGCCTCCTCGTCTAAAACCGTTGACGGAATCAACTCCGACAAACCAATTGAGTGTTAACACCCTGCACATATTTGGGATGGCCTAGTGAACACTGCGGTATGACATGACCGCAGGCAATCACTCTGACTGGCGTCAGGCCGAGGAAGCGTATACTGACGAAGTCATCGGCGACGACACGCTGGGCGAAATGTTTGCCGCAAGCGCGGCCCGGAACGCTGACACGACCGCCCAACTGTACAAGGGTGGCGTCTACGACCGGGCACTGACTGACGACGTGATACCGGCGGCTCCCGACGGCGACTACGCCGAACTCAGCTACGAGCGGATGCATCACCTGGTCAAACACTTGGCTGCAGGGTTCCGCGACCTCGGTGTCGGCCCGGACACCCGCGTCGGTATCCTGGCAAACACGCGGATGGAGTGGGCGCTGAGCGACTTTGCCGTTCTCTCTGCGGGCGGGGTGGTGACGACAGTGTATACGGATTCCTCACCGAACCAGGTCCAGTATCTGCTGTCGGACCCGGAGGCGAGCGCTGTCGTCGTGGAGAACGCTGCGATGCTGGACCGCGTTCTGGCTGTCGAGGACGCTCTCTCGCTCTCGTTCATCGTCGTCATGGACGATATCGACGTGGACCGCGAAGACGTGTACACACTCAATACAGTGTACAAGCGCGGCGAGGAGACGTTCAGCGAGTCGGCGTACCAGTCCTGGCTTGACGAGCGCGACCCCGACGACCTTGCGAGCCTCATCTACACCTCCGGAACGACGGGCCAACCGAAAGGGGTCCGGCTCACTCACCGCAACTTCCGGTCGAACGTCAACCAGACGCGCAGGCGAATCGGGCCACGACCGGACAAGTCGTCGGACCTGCCGACCGTTACCGCCGAGACGCGTTCGATAGCGTTCCTCCCGCTGGCACACGTATTCGAGCGCCTCGCGGGTCATTTCTTCATGTACGCCTCCGGCGCGGCTGTGAGCTACGCCGAAAGCCCGGATACGCTGGCCGACGACCTCCAGACCGTCCAACCGATGACCGGATTGAGTGTCCCCAGAGTCTACGAGCGTATTTTCGACAACATGCGAACGCAGGCCAGCGAGTCCCCGCTGAAAAAGCGGATTTTCGACTGGGCGATGGACGTAGCCCGCGACTACGCCCGAACCGACGACCCTGGACCGATACTCACAGCGAAGCACTCGCTCGCGGACCGCCTCGTCTACAGCACGGTCAAAGAACGGCTCGGCGGGAACATCGAGTTCATGGTCAGCGGCGGCGGCAGCCTCTCGAAAACGCTCTGTGAGACGTTCCTTGGGATGGGGCTGACGATACTCGAAGGATACGGGCTTACGGAGACGTCGCCGGTTTTGACGGTGAATCCTCCGGAAGACATCCGTCCCGGAACGCTGGGAGCCCCGTTACATGCTGTCGACATTCACATCGATACCGGTGTCGTCGACGCCAGCGAATTCGACGACGTCACTGGCGACGTGGGCGAACTGCTCGTCGACGGCCCGAACGTCACGCAGGGGTACTGGAACGCGCCCGATGCGACGACGCGGGCCTTCACGGAGATCGACGGCACCCAGTGGTTCCGAACCGGCGACATCGTCGAACGGACCGACGACGACTTCCTCATCTATCACGACCGCCTCAAGGAACTGCTCGTCCTCTCGACCGGAAAGAACGTCGCGCCACAGCCCATCGAAGACCAGTTCGCGACGAGCGACCGAGTCGACCAGGTCATGGTCGTCGGCGACGACCAGAAGTTCGTCGGCGCGATAATCGTTCCGAACTTCGAGGAACTCCGCCGGTGGGCCGACAGCGAGGGCGTCGACCTTCCCGCCGATCCCGAAGCACTGGTCGATGACGAACGCGTCCACGCGTGGGTCCAGACCGCCGTCGACGCGGTTAACGAGGAACTCGAACGCGTCGAGCGTATCAAGTCCTTTGCGCTTGTCTCCCGGGAGTGGACCGCGGAGAACGACTTGCTTACGCCGTCCATGAAAAAGAAGCGCCGCAACATCCGCAGCGCGTACCGTGAAAAACTCGCCGAAATATACAGCGAGCAGCAGGTCGAGGCGGCCTGACTGGCGGTCACCGGAACTCCGACTCAGTCGGTGACGACTACGTCAACCGCTCGTTCGCGCGGCCCGTCACAGTCAACGAACAGCACGGACTGCCACGTCCCCATATCGAGGTCCCCGTCGCGGACGGGAATCGTCTCGCTTGGCCCGACGAACATCGCCCGGACGTGTGAATCCGCGTTGCCGTCCAGTTCGTCGTGGTCCCACCCGCTGTCCGGAATAAGGTCCCCGAGGGCGTCGCTGAGGTCACCCAGCAATCGCGGCTCGGCCTCGTTGACTGTGATGCCCGCCGTTGTGTGACGGACGAAAACGGTGCAGGTCCCTTTGGCGTCTTCGGGAATCACGTCCCGAACCCGGTCGGTGATATCAATCACGTCTGTATGCGTGTCGCTTTTGACGGTGAACCGAGTTGCGTTCATGTTGAATGCCACTCCCCGGACCTATGTGAAGATAGGCCATTTTCACCCCATGACCACGCTACTCAAGGGCTGATATCTCGGCTTCCATCGGTCCCGACGGGCGCAGTGTCACACTCGGCTGTAAATCGAGTTCATCGGCAGTCACCTGTACGTCGTAGTGCTGCAGCACGTGCGCAAGGGCGAACTGTGCCTCGGTCAAGGCGACCTGGCGACCGATACACACCCGTGGCCCGCTGCCGAAGGGGTAGTACGCGCTATCGCCGCGGGAGGCTGAACCGGCCCACCGGTCCGGGTCGAACGTCAAGGGGTCCGACCACACGCGACTGTCCCGGTGATGAGCGTATATGGGGAGCATGACAAACTCGCCTGCGTCTAGGTCGGTTCCTGCAAGCGTGACCGGCTCCCGGGCCTCGCGAGACACGCTCCAGACCGCCGGTGTCAGCCGCAGCGTCTCCCTGACAACACGCTCCGTGTAGGTGAGGTCGGACAGGTCGGCCCATCCCGGCTGTCCCCCGTCCAGCACATCCTGTGCCTCCGCTCTGACACGCTCCTTTGCAGCCGGGTTCTGAGACAACCAGTAGAACGCATAGGCAATCGTCAGTGCTGTCGTCTCTTGGCCACCAGTCATGAACAGCACGGTCTGGTCGATGAGTTCGTTTTCGGAGAGCTCGATGTCCGGGTCTGCCTTTGCGTCGATAAGCGCAGTAATCACATCCCGGGGCGGGTCCTCGTGGTTGAGATGCCAGTCCACGAACTCCGTTGCCACAGAGTCAAGTACTGCATCGGCTTCCTCGAACTCCGCGGAGACGCCGGACTGTAACTGCTCGGGCAGGACCAAATCGAACACGGAGGCGTCGAACTCATCATTAAGCGCGGCCAGCGCTTCATGGACGGTTTCCCCGCGTTCGCGGTCGGTGTCCTGGCTGAACAGCGACCGTGTGATGACGCGCATCGTCAGTATCGACAGCTCTTCGAACAGGTCTACGCGCCCCGACTCAGGCCACGCTGTCAGCGTCTCCTCTAGAGTGTCGCCGGCAATCTCGGCGTAGTCCGCCAGCCGACCGCCGACGAACTCCGGGTCCAGCACTGACCGCTGTTGCTCCCAGAGCGCGCCGTCACTCGATACCAGCCCCTGTCGCCGTTGCTCCTGAGCCCCGACGTTTGGGCGGCGGAACCGGTCACGGTCCGCGAGGACCTCATGGGCGATGTCCGGGTCGAGCACGAGCGTGACCGACTGCCCGACCTGTGGGTCGACCCGAACGAGCGGGTACTGGTTTGCGTAGGCGTCCTGCATCCCGGTGAGAAAACGCAATGGGTCCCTCGCCAGTCGTGGCAGATTCCCCACAACCGGCAGTCCCGGTGGCGTGTGTGCCGTTCGCTCCATGGCCCCGGGTTAGCCCAGAAAATAAAAAATCTTTGGCAGAGACTGTCACGCAACCGTCTCCGGTGCGACGGCGGTTCTCCTCCAACCGCCTCATTCAGTCGTCAGCGAGATAGACGGTGAGGTCCGTGGCCGAGAGGATACCCGTCACCTGGTTCTCGTCGTCGACGACCGGCACGTGGCTGATATTGTTGTCCCACATTGTGCTTGTGACCGCCGAAAGCGCCGTCTCGGGCGACGTGGTGACGATATCGGTCGTCATGTGCTCCCCCACAGTCGCTTCAGTGGGGTCGACGCCGTCGGCGGTCATCCGGACGTAGTCCGTCGAGGTGAGAATGCCCGCCGGCTGACACGCCTCGTCGACGATGACGACTGACTTTATCGACTGGTCATCCATCGCCGCTGCAACGTCGAGCGCCGGTTCGTCAGCAGTCACTGTCAGCACCGGTTGGGTCATGCAGTCGGCGACGGTCGCGCCACTCATGTTCCGGGGTTAGGACCGATTTCACATACGATTTGGGTCGGTACTGCGAGAAATACCCGACGGCGTGGCGGAGTTGGTTTCCGCTCGAATCGGGGGTGCCACACAGTGCTCAGGCCAGCCATTCGTCCGGCTTGGTGTTGTAATCGATATCGGTCGCGGTAAGGTGTTCGACCTCGGCCCAGTCCACGTCGGTGACGGTCACCTCGTCGCCGTCGTAGCGGATACGCTTGCCGACTTCTTCGGGTTCGGGTTCGCGGTCGCGGCGCTTGGCGACCTCCACGTCGTGGTCGTCGAACTCCTTGACGATGGTCAGGAGGTTCACCGGGCGGCCCCAGAGTTCGAAGGTGCGCTTGAGCACTTCCTTGGCCTGCCCGATGTCGAGCATCACGCCGTTGTACTGGTGGGCCAGCAGCAGTTCGTTCCGGTTCTGGTAGTTGCCGTCCTCGACGACGACGGTGGGCTTCCCGAAGTTAGTGAACTGCAGCATGAGCTTCTTTTTGACGTCCTCGTGGTCCGTCGAAGTCACCCGGTAGTCGCCCGAGGCCTGGGTGTACTCGTAGGTGAAGTAGTCGTTGTCGTCGACGAACTCCTGAGTGAGGAACTCATCGAGGAAGGTCACGTCGTTGTGGCTCTCTCGGATTTCCCGCATCCGCTCCCAGCCGCGGGTGTAGTCCACGTCCGAAAGCGCCTCCGCAACGCTGTCGTAGCGCGAATTGTCGAACATGTAGCGGGCGGTCCGCTCCAGTTCCTCCTGCCCAACCCGGGAGACGAAGCCGCGGTACTGGGGCTTGACCAGCGAGTAGTGGCGCTGGGCCAGCCCCTCGTAGGTCAGCACCTTCCAGGGGTACTGTTCCACGTCGAACTCGCCCTCGCGTGCTGCCGCCAGCCCCTCGCTATCGACGCGGGGGTCCTCGGGGTCGAGGTCGTCGAGGTGACTTGGCACGTCAGTGAGCCACTCGGGCGGCTCCAGGTGGTCCTGGACCATCTCGTAATCGACGCTCTCGTCGAAGTTCCGCCAGGTGATGCCCTCGACGCGGAGCAGGCGCTCGATGACCTCGCGGCGGTTCTCCGTGTTCTCGACGTACTCCCAGATCTCCAGCCCGAGGCTGTAGGGGTTCAGCCCGCCCGACCCCAGCACCTTCGACATGTGGTCGGAGTAGAGGATGAACTCGTCGTCGCCGGCGAACTGCTCGCCGGTCATCATCAGGGATTCCCAGTAGGAGGCCCAGCCCTCGTTCATCACCTTCGTCATCTTCTGGGGGGCGAAGTAGTAGGCCTCGCGGCGGAGCAGCTCCAGCAGTTCTTTCTGCCAGTCCGCCATCTCCATGGCGCGTTCGGCGTCCCCGTCGTACTGCATGCCGTGTTTCCGGAGGAAGCCGAGCACGTCCTTCTCGGGCTCGGCGGGGAACGTGACGTTCTCGTCGTCGTCGCGCTGGGCGTCCAGCCACTCCTCGTCGAACACCTGCCGTTTGACCTCCTCGGAGAGATCGAGGTCATCCAGCTGGTCGGTCACGTCGGCCCCTTCGATGTCCTCGAACTCCTCGGGCACTGTCTCGACGGGGCTGTAGGGGACGTGCTGGTCGATGTTGTCCTCCAGACAGAGGACGTGGTCGATGAACCGCTCGACCTCGGCCCGCTCGATGTCGGGGTCCTGCATGTACTCCTGGATGGTGTCGCCGTGGCGGGCTAACATTCCGGCGGCGTCGGGGCCGCGGCGGCGGTCCTCGCCGGAGGCGTCGGTCGTCGTCCGCGAGGAGCCGTCGGTGAACATGCGGAACCACTCGTTGTTGGCGAAGAAGTCCGCGTGGGCCTCGACGTGGGTGATGACGGCCTTCTGGTCGGCCAGGGTGTTCGACTCCTGGAGGAAGGCGTGAGCAGGGTCGTCGTTGTTGACGATTTCGAAGGCCTTCCCGCCGAGGAACTGGCCCTGTTTTTGCTGGCGGTCGTACTGCATTCCCCACCGCCAGTGGGGGTATCGCTGCTGGAACCCACCGTAGGCGATGAGTTCGTTCATCTCGTCGTAGTCGACGATCCAGTAGTTCACCGGGTACGGCTTCAGGCCGAGCTTTCTGGCGAGATTGCCGGCCTCCTCGACGGGCTCGTCGAGGTCGTCGGCCACGCGCTGTTTCGCGAATCTGTCGTTGTTCATTGGTCCTCCGTGCTGAGTATGTCGTAGATGGCGTCCACCACGTCTTCCGGTGAGGAGACGTACGCGACCGCGACGTTGTCGGCGTCGCGGAAGGAGCGTTCGACCTCCTCGGCGTGGGTGGCGTTGATGGCGTTGCCGCTCGGCTGGGTTTCCACGTACGCGTGGAGGTTCGCCGGAATCTGTTCCATCAGCGGGATGACTTTCTCCTCGGTGTCGTTCGAGGAGTTCTCGCTGTCGCCCGCCGCGAACACGTAGCGGTTCCACTCGCTCCAGGGGTACTCCTCTTCGAGGACCTCCGCGGCGAGTTCGTACGCGCTGGAGATGCGCGTGCCCCCGCCCGAGCGGATGCCGAAGAACTCCTCGCGTTCGACCTCCCAGGCGTCGGCGTCGTGGGCGATGTAGACGAACTCGGCGTTGTCGTACTTACCGGTGAGATACCAATCAAGCGGCGTGAACGTCCGCTCGACGAGTTCGCGTTTCTTCTGGCGCATCGACCCCGACACGTCCCGGATGTTGACGACGACGACGTTTTTCTCCCGCTCTTCGACGATTTCGGGGTAGCGGTAGCGTTCGTCCTCGCGGCGGAATGGAATCTGGTCGACGCCCTCCCGGCGGATGCGCTGGGAGGTCTCGACGCGCTCGACGTTGTCCTCCATCTCCTCGATGGAGTCCCAGACGGCCCGCTCGTCGGCGGGCAGTTCCTCGTAGGCGTCGTCTATCCACGCCTTCGAGACGGGCATGTTCTGCTCGCGGGTCCACTCGTAGACGGTGGCCGGCCCCCAGCCGTCGACTTTCAGCGCCTCGCGGACGTAGTCCTCGTCGAAGTCCATCGCGAGCTTGCGCTTGAGTCCTTTCTTGAACAGTCGCTCGAAGTCCAGCGTCGAGGAGGGGCCGGTCCGGGTGATGTCCGTGAAGTCGCCCTCCTTCTCCTCGATGACCTTCTTGCCCTTGGGTTCGAGGTCGAGCCCGAGTTGCTCATCGAGTTCCTCGGCGAATTCCTCGGGGTCCATCTCGTAGTACTCGTGTTCGCCGCCTTCCTCGCCGGGGTCGCCGTCCTCCCCGTCGTCGCCGTCGCCGGGCTGGGGCTGTGGCTGGCCGACCGGGTCGCCCTCTTCGGCCCCCTCGCCCTGGCCGACGCCGCCCTGATCGCGCTGGTCGTACTCGAACTCCGGCAGGTCGACAATCTTGATCGGGATGCGGACGGAGTCGCCCCGCGACTGGCCGAGGTCGCCGTACTGGATGAACTCGGCGAGGTCCTGACGGCGCTCCTCGCCCACGTCGCGGTACCGTTCGAGGTCGTCTTTCAGTCCCATCTGTAACTCACCTGGCTCATGACGTGCCTGCTCGTCAGTTCGGCCGACGCCTCGGTGTAGTCGAACATCTCGACCATGTTCGAGAGCGTCTTTGTCTTGAGGCGGGCCGTCTCGGTCCCGGACGGCGGGTTGTCCCACTGCCCGGGCTCGAAGTCCTCGTAGGTCCGCTTGATATCGTCCCAGTCGTAGCTCCCGAGGACCGTGTTGATGACCGGAATCTCCTTGGGGTTGACGTCGCCGACGCGGAACTCCTCGTCGCGGCGCTGCCACGCGTGGCGGTTCAGCGCCGTGATTATCTTGTCGGTGCGGAACTGCTCGACGGCGTGGTCGGGCTCGTTGCCGTCGTAGTTCTTCTCGTCGAACCGGCCCAGATGCTCGATCTCGAACACCTTCATCTTCAGTGGGTCCGGGTCGACGAGTTCGCCTCGCTCGTTCTCTATCTGGTCGTCCGATTCCCAGGCGTAGACGTGCTCGATGTACTCCTCGACGGTCGCCTCGTCGACGCGCTTGTCCCGCATCATCGCGTCGAGCACGTCCTGTTCCTGCTGGCTGAAGATGTAATTCTTGACAGTCACAACGCGTTCCTCGTACTCCGTGGCCTCACCGGTCGAGAACACGGGGGCGTCTTCGAGCCCCTCGGCGACGGCGTTGAGCACGTCCCGTGGCATCAGCACGTGCTCGACCGGAAGGTCGGAGTGATGTCGGTCCTGTGGCTCGTGGAGCAGGTCGGCGATGATATCACGGACGTAGGTGACCGGGATGCCGTGGTCGCCGTCCTCGGCGGTAGTCTCCAGGTCGTAGTCGTCGATGTCGACGCGCTCGTCGCCCTCCATCAGGTAGCCGCGGTCGAACAGCAGGGCCTTGTCCACAAGGTCCAGCCCGGTGGGAATCTCGGCGCTGTCGAGCCGCGAGACGACGGCGTACAGCGCGGCGGACTCGACGGTGTGTGGAGCCAGCTCCTTCTCGGTGGCCGAGGCCACCTCGTCTCTGACCGAGATGGTCAGTGGCTCCTGAATCCACGTCTCCAGTTCGTCCCAGGACTCGGGGTCCCAGACCTGCGTCTCGTTGGTCAGCTCACGGCGCAGGAGCTGGGCCTCCAGCGAGAGGTTCGTCAGGTACGTGAACTCGTGCTTGTCCAGCCGGCGTTTCAGCGCCTTCAGCGGGTCCTGGCCCTCGCGGTCGGCGTGCTTGTTCAGTTGGGCTTCGAGGTCCGGGTTCGAGATGATGACCAGCTGGGTGTCCACGTCCATTCCGATGCCTTTGTCGAGTTTGACGTGGCTCTCGTCGGGGACGTTCAGCAGTTTCTGCAGCAAGTCCGCGTGCTGGGCGGCGTCCTCGACGACGGTTAGCAGGCCGTTGCCCTGCGAGAGGACGCCGTCGTAGCTAAAGGCCTGCGGGTTCTTCCGGCCCCGCGAGTCCAGTTCCCGGAGCATGCCGTGCATCCACGAGCCGACGAGCCGCTCCTTGGGCGTGCCCTCGTCCTCGGAGTGGAGGATGCCGATGCCCCGTCCCACGTCCACGACGAAGTTCTTCACCCGGAGGTGGGCGGGCTGGGTGACAGCGGAGAACAGGTCCGTCTCGCCCTGCCGTCGGTACTGCTCTTCGAGGAAGTCGTAGGCCTCCCGCGAGAACGGGTCGAGTTCGCCGTCGACACGGATCGGGATGTGGTCGTTGAGGCGCTCGTTGACCTCGGCGAGCAGATCGGTGCGCACGTCGTCGGGGAACACCGTCAGCGGGTGGGCCTGCACGGGGCTCTCGTACCAGTCGTCCTCGTCCTCGACGGGGGTGTTCCCGTAGGTCATGCTGGTGGCGTCGCTGCCGGCCCCGGCGACGTTCCATTCGACGGTGTAGCGTCGGCCCTCGGGCGTCTTCGAGTACTCCCGGAGGCCGTTGATGAGACAGCGCTTCAGTTCGGACTTGCCAGTCGCCGTCGGCCCCTCCAGCCAGATGATCTTCTCGTCTTTCCCGCGACCCGCGGCGATCGAGCGGAGGTCGTCGACGAAGGCATTCAGCACCTCAGTGTTGCCGAGGATGGCGTGCTCGCCGTCGTTGTACGGGTCGTCGAAGAAGCGGTAGCGCTCCTTCTCGTCGCCTTCCTCGATGACCATCCGGGTCCCCGCGTCCTCGATGGCGTCGAGCAGGTACTTTGAGGCATGCGCCGCGACCTGGGGCGTTTCGAGGACGGTGTCGACGTACTCCGCGAGGCTCATCGGGGCCTCGTAGGCGGCGTCGAGAGACTCGTCCGCGCGGTCGATGTACTCCTGGCCTGTCATTACTCTTCCATCTCGCTTTTGGCGACCTCCGCACCGGCGAACTCGAGCACTTCCTTGGCCCCCTCCTCGGAGTAGCCCTGCTCGATGAGGGCGTCTATCCACTGGTTGCGCTCCTCGTCGTCCATCTCCGAACTGGAGACCAGCGCGGAGAAATTGATGTTGTGCTTCTTGTCCTCCCAGAGCTTTCGTTCCAGCGCCCGGCGCAGGCGGTCGTTGTCCTGTGGGTTGAACGTATCACCCTCGCGGGCGCGCCGGGACACCCAGTTCGACACTTCCTGCCGGAAGTCGTCCTTGCGGTCCTCGGGGAGATTGAGCTTCTCCTCGACGGACCGGAGGAACTGCTCGTCGGGCTCTTGCTCGCGGCCGGTGAGTTCGTCCTCGACGGTCGCGTCGTCGATGTAGGCCATGACGTGGTCCATGTACTTCTCGCCCTGGCGCTGAATCTCGTCCATGTCGTAGGCCAGCGCGTGGCGCACGTCCTCGATGGCCCGCTCCTTGTACTCCTCGCGGACGAGTTCGAGGAAGCGGTAGTACTTGCTGAACGACTCCTCGTCGATGGAGCCGTGGTTTTCGAGGTTGCCTTCGAGGTGGTTGAACGTCGTCAGCGGCGAGAGGAAATCGCGGCTGCGGTGCATCGAGTCCATGATGGCCTCGGCGATCTCGTCGCCGATGAACCGCGGGGAGACGCCGTCCATCCCCTCGCCGATGTCGGCCATCTTCTCGGCCTCCTCGCGGAGTTTCTTCACGTCCACGTCGTCGGCCTCGTCGATTTCGCCGTTGTAGGCTTTCGCCTTCTGGATGAGGTCGATGGACTCGTTGTCCGGCTCTTCGATGCGGGTCAGCACGCCGAACAGGCCCGCCATCTCCAGGGTGTGAGGCTCGACCTGAATATCCGGCAGGTCGGCGTTGCGCAGCATCTTCTGGTAAATCTGGGCCTCGGCCTCGTACTGGAGGACGTAGGGGAAGTCGATGCGCTTGGTCCGGTCATTGAACGCCTCCATCTTCTCGTCGCCCTTCTTGTCCCGGTACTCGGGCATGTTCGTCCGGCCGACGATGACCTGGTCGATGTCGATGCGGGGGTTGTTCTTGGGCTTGATTGTCTGTTCTTGACTCGCATGGAGGAAGTCATAGAGGAACTCCCGCTGGAGTTTCAGTAGCTCCTCCCCCGAGAAGATGCCGCGGTTGGCGTTACAGAACGCCCCGGAGTAATCGAAGGCTCGCGGGTCGCTCTCGCCGTAGATGGCTATCTTCGAGTAGTTGACATCGCCGGTCAGTTCCGTCTCGTCCTGATTTTTCTTGTCCTTGGGCTCGAAGGTCTCGATACCGCGCCGCTGGTTCTCGTCGGCGACGAAGCGGACAACCTCGACGTGGTTTTCGAGGACGGCCTGCAGGTCGTCGTCGTACTCGGCCAGCAGGCGGTCCATGTAGAACTCCGAGGCCGGGTCCAGCGACTGCTCGTTCCGGATGGTGTAGGGCGCATCGAGGTCCTCGTTGATGTCCTCGATGACCTTGTCCCGCTGTGCCTGCGGAAGGAGCACGAGCGGGTCCTGGTTCATCGGCGACCGGACCACGTCGTCGGCCGGGTCCTGGTCGTGAATCACGTCACAGAGGTTCGTCCACCGGAACGTGTACATCCGCCCCTCGTCCCGGCTGGTGTAGTCCTCGAAGTACCGCCGGACCTGCCGGTCGAAGTCGGACTTACCCGACCCGACTGGTCCCAGCAGCAGTTTGATGCGTTTCTCGGGGCCGAGCCCGCGAGCGCCGGATTTGACCTTGTTGACGAACTCGTGGATCGCCTCATGGATGACCCGGCCGTAGAAGGTGTTCTCGCCGTCGTTCAGCGGGTCCTCGCTCGCCAGTTCGTACTCGACCACGCCGGCCTCCTCGTCGTAGGACTTGCCGTAGTAGTCGAACATATCCGCCACGCGCTGGTGGGCGTTGCGGGCGATCTTCGGTTCGTCGTACAACTGTTGCAGATACCAGTCGAACGTGTTCGTCTTCCGGAGGTCCGCCGGTATCGTGTCACGGTACTCCTTGCTCAGCGCTTCAAGTGTCTCTTTGTTCTTGCTCATGCTATCTCAGTAATCCGTCGTGGCTGCAGGCGACTGCCGGCCGTTGCGGGCTGGCCTCTGGGCTGTGTGTCCGCTCGTCGTCGGGGCTGCCCGCTACAGATGTGACCGCATACAGCCGCTGAATACCCCTTCACTGCAGGGTGGCACGTGTACTCTTCCATGGCTGACCTGCCGGGCGGAACACGGGGACTGTTCCGACCTGGTTTGGTAACGGGAAGCAGTGTCGAACTGTTTCCGATACTATTTATCGTACGATTTCTGTTCATATAAGAACTTTGCCCTCTTGTGGGCATACCGCCGATAAATTTCGGTGTGCTGGTCGGCCGAACTCGGGGATGGCAGGCCACACGTATGTTAGCACATCTCATTACTTTTTCGCTGGTTTATATACTGTGTCGGTTGTCAACTGTTCTCTTCGGTGTGTCGGCCATTGTTTAGCGCTGGATTGATGTGAATCTGTTGCCGGATTGATTGGCGGCTGAGAACGTGACACGTAGTAGTGCAACGTGACGCTTTGACGTTCCGCCGCGTCACTGATTGTCGGTATCCAGAGCTGGCGAACTCTGGGACGGACCAGCGGATTCTTGGCGGTCCGCGCTAATTCGACGATATGGACCTGTCGGGCCTTCCTGACGACTGGACGGTATGGAACGAGACCGACGACAAACTCATCCTCGCATATCGTCCGGACGTCTTTGACTCCGAGCAGTTCCCGGCCCCGTGCCTCCCGACCATCTACCTCACGCGCGGGAAGCGGACCCGCCGCCCCGGCGCTGACCGGACCGGGGAGCGCTGGTATGTCACCTTCTATCTGGAACCCGACGTTGAGCGCGACGCCGACTCCTACGAACGCCGCGACGCTGCCGTCGAGGGAGCGGTGGAGCTGGCGACCCAGTTCGCCGACGGCGATCTGGACCACCGCTCGCTGTATCAGGTGCCCCGTGACGCGTATCTGGACAAACTGGACGAACTGACCGGGCGGTCATGATACTTTACCGTGGCGACGTTCTATAGCTCGGTATGACTACTGTCACGCTCGTCGGGACGCGCCTCGCCGAGGCCGGCGAGGAGTTCGTCTACCGCGGCGAAGCCAGCGGCTGTGAGGAATGTCCGTATCGGGATCAATGTCTCAATTTGACGACCGGCAACCGCTACCGGATTACCAACGTCAGACAGAGCGGCCAAACGCTAGACTGTGCGATGCATCAAGACGGTGTTCGAGCCGTTGAGGTCGAGCCCGCACCGATTCGAGCCAACGTTCCGTCGAAGGGTGCGTACGCTGGGAGTAAGGCGTCGCTGCCGGGCCCCTGTCCACACACTGAATGTCCCAGCCATCCCTACTGTGAGCCTGCCGGTGCTGATTTTGATGAGGAGTATCGGATTGACGAGATTATCGGCGACCCGCCGCATGACTACTGTATGCTAGACCGGGATTTGACGCTGGTTGAGTTGGAGGGTAATGGCGATTTTTAATATATCCTATCTTAGTATGCTAACGTTGAAGTAACATTCATAGGATATGCCTACCGGTAAATTATGACCACGCTTTTGATTATTTTCCAGAAAATCTTGCAACCTGGCTCTTGACCATTGAATACCTCTTTAAGATCTCATTTTGAATCATACCAACCTCTGCATCGGTTAGGACCTCCAATTTGACACCGGTATAAGCATATATAACAAAACCTAACGGTGGAATAAAGAGTAGAGAAGCTACGGATGAGTGGATAGCGAGGTCGGCAATATATATGATTATAAAGCTAATAATCCCTGTAGCTGTGATCCTGCTTAATTTTAAATCTAAGAAGGGATTAAATCCAACAACTTTAGCAATGTAACCATGGATCAAGATCATCATACCATAACCGACTGACGTGGAAATAGCCGCTCCATTAATCCCCCATATTGGGATTAATACAAGATTGAGGATAATATTCACTGCAACTGGTATAATAGTTCCAAGAACGATTATACGTAGCTCTCCTTTACCTTGAACAATTGAAAAGACCGGTCGAGCGATTGCAAACCCAAAAGCGCCAGGCAGTAATATAATAAGTGCATTGATCGATTCTGTAAAAGAGTCTCCAAAGTAAATTAATACGAACGGCTCCGCGAGAATTACTATCCCTATTAAGAATAGTAGCGAAATGAGTATATTATACCGAGTGATGTCTGATGAAATATTAGTTATCTGTTTAGTTTTGTCCTTCGACCAGAGCTCCGAAGCAGAGTGTAAGAGAAGTGTCTGTAATGCATTCGGTACAAACCAAAGAAATTCTGCAATTAGAAGACTTGCCCGATAAAACGCTGTTTTTTCGGAATCTAGGAAGTATTGTACCAGAATTATATCAATGTTGTATAATGAGGAAGTCATCGCTATGAAAATTGCACTATATATATTAAATGTCATTAACTCCTTTATTGGTAGCTTAGATCTCAATGATATTTCAGTTAGTGTTAGCTCAACTTTTGGATATAAGTAAAGTAGGCCGACTGCTGAGGCTATAACGGACCCAAAAACCCGTCCAGCTAGAATACCCTCTGCACCGAGTCCAATATAGACTAATCCTATTGAAAAAAGGACAAACACAACACTTCGAATAAATAGGAGAAGTTCGCTGTGAAATTCATCCCCTAGTCCCATGTGTGCGCCACGCAGAATAAAGACACCTTGTTCAGCAAGGAGCAGGATTGCAACTAAGTAAAATAGATTAATCACTGACTGATCAAAGTATTCTGAAAGGTAACCTAGATAAGTGGACAGCGAAAGAAGGATTGCGACTGCAAAGGCCAACACACTCCCAAAGCTGAAATAGAAAACAAGCACATTTTCATGCCAGCTCTGGTCATCTTTTTCCTCAGACAAATATTTTCTAATTCCATCAAAAATACCGGGGGTAGTAAATATTAATAACATTGAAAAAACGGACATCGCGAATGTAAAACCGCCATACTCGGAATTTCCTGCTAACCGAATAACAATGGGAGTCACTAAAACCATTGACAGCATTGTCGACACTTTTCCACCTAATACCGAAATGAAACCCTTAGCTAAGCTAGACATCTCTTCCTATTTTCATCCTGAACTAGTAGACAACTTAGACACGAGCAATCGCGCAAAAAGACAATAAGACGAAACAACTATAATGTCTATCATCCACCTGTTATATAATGATACAACAGAGGAAAAATACACTTTCGATATCATCTTCTTCATCGAGAAAAATGCGCTTTTATGCTTCACAAATATTCTTCAGACCGTCAAATATACTCCAATCGAATGATTTGAATAACTTCGCTGTAGATATTTCATCTGGTAAATAATGCATATTGGCTTCATTTCACCCCGATATCCTCCATCCGTTGTCGGTGGTGGTGAAATAAGTCTCCAATTGCTTGCAGAAAATCTAGCTAAACAAAACTGGGTTGATAGCGTTCAAGTTTTCACTATTGACGGGAACGCAGTAGAACACAGGAACGGAGTCAAAATCTATCGAGTTGCTGAAATAGATAGTGGGATTAAAGAGATCACGAACATAAGGGCTCTCTACAACTTCTCGTCGTATCTTAACGATATCAAACAACTAGATATTTTACATTCGTATAATATGAAACTTCATCCGGTGGCTGGATATCTTTCGAAAAGGTATGACATACCTTCCGTAGCAACGCTAAATTCGTATGAGTATATAACTGAAAAACTCAGTGCCCAATATGACAACCCAATCAAACTTGCATACCGGTATGTGTCTCTATCACTATTGAAAGCTCTGACATTATCATGGCGTGATGACATAGACCAACTTGTTGCACTGAGTGAATCAGTCAAATCAATATATGCCGATAGTGGATTCCCGATGGAAAAAATTGTAGTAATTCCGAATATGATCGATCCTGATATAGCCGCTGAACATTCTACAGAGCACGGAGATGGTACTACTCTTCTTTATGCTGGGGCAATTAAAAAACCGAAAGGCGTAGACTACCTAATCAAGGCATTGACTTTTCTTCCAGAGGACGTATCGCTGCGAGTTGCCGGCACTGGTGATCAATTAGAAGAAATAAAGAAACTGGTTGCAGCACTTAACCTCAAGAACAGAGTGGAATTCACAGGATGGCTGGATCATGATGAAATGCCAGATTTCTACGCTAGTGGAGATATATTTGTCCATCCAAGTGTTTGGCCAGAACCATTCGGACGTACTTTGCTTGAAGCTATGCAGCATAGTCTTCCAGTAGTTGCAACCCGAACGGGTGGTTCGCCTGAGGTTATACCACAAACAGAATTATTATGTCGATCTGAGTCGCCGGCGGCTCTGGCGATCGCGATACAAAACGCCATAATGAACGAAACGAAGTATAGAAAGGAAAATAATGAGTATGTTAACAAATTATATCATCCAAAAAAGGTAATTCCAAAATATAAGTCCCTATACGAGCAGATAATGTAAATATGTCAAGCAAATATAGTTTGGGTTACTATGCTATTCCAATTAATGATGTTGAATATCTGAAACTGGTATTATAGTAGTACCTAACCTGTTTTGACACCGCATAGAACAAGTCCGCCAGTCGTTCCTACTTTGGAGTCTGATCCGCAGTTCTTTGCGAGATACACTGCTCCTGATTTGAAATAGGGGGAGAAACTATTGTGAACCTGCTCGAGACGGTGGGGTATCTGAGTCTCTCCCCTAGTCCAAGAATCCATAGCATTCCTCTCAGCTATGTCTGTCTTGGTCACAGTCCACGATGAACCGCCAAATTTTGGGTCAATATTATTGCCTAATGGTGAAAGTGGACCTCCAATGGCAGTAAGTAGTATGAAAATAATAACAGAAACGAAAATACAACGACGCACTGATGCAAATTGAATATTTATCATGTGAGCAAACAATATGGATGTGAAAATAATCGCAAAAATGCCAGCGAAATAGTACATCCTGAAACCGAGATTATAGTCTAACTGTACTGTGACCACAGCGAATGTGGATCCGCCGATGACCAATGCGAATAAGATCAGAGAATAATAGCGCCTTCGTTCCGCAATAATAGCATATATGCCCCCCAGTCCACCAGCACCAAACACGGCGACCAGCGGGAAGAACTTAGCTAAGGTAACAATATGCGACCCAGAGTCTCCCCCAGCTGAAGTCCCAGTTCCTTGTGCCGATGCACCTGTGGAAGGAATAAATATCTGGGCTACACTGTCGTATGCGGGGATTGAAAACGCCGATAATAATGTAACTGCTGCTGTATGAGAATATGTTGACCAGAGCATCCATACAGGGGTAATCACTAATCCAACTGCAATGGCCGCTCCGATTGCGTTTATATTCCCTGGTAATTGATTCGCGCCTGCATACCAAGAAAAAATATGGATAATGTAAACACTCAAAAGCAATAGCAAAATCACTACCGAATAAAAAAAGTGAAGCATCACTGCTGTTCCAACAATCACAGTTAACAGGGTGTAGTATCGTTTATCATCAACTCTAAGCGATCGGATAAAGAGGAAAACTGCTAGAGCGAACCATGGGAGTGCCATTGATTCGGCTTCCATTAACGTGGCAGTCCGTATGTAGAGTACAAACGGAACAGTGAGTAGCAGAGCGAACACGCTTACGCGAATATCATAGGATCCGGTATAAGCCACAAGAAACAAAATTAGAGGGAAAAGTGAGCCAATAAGAAGCGTGACAAATCGAACGGAATAGACAGGACCTCCAAGAATTTGATTTGAGATCGCCATCTCGATTATGTAGACTGGTGAAGCGGCATACATATCGCTCCCAGCAACGGAGCCGGTGTTGATTACAGAGGAGGTACGGGATAGCCACCTGCCGTGATCCAAACCACTTGAAACTACTGTCAGAAAAGCTGAAGCCCGAAGAAAAAACCCATTGAGCATGCCAATGGCTGCGATTAGAGTATAGTCCACACGTGACTCTGCAAAAAAGACGGCTCCCGAAAGAAGTGAGAGTGAGAATCCTAAGAGAACAAAAATCGGAATTGGCCGTGGGATCGGAAATCCAATAAGAGTGTACCAGGATGCACAGCAAAAAATAGAAAGAAGTGAAATAGTGCAGAGCAGCTTCAGACGCCGGTCTGTCATTATAACTTCATCATTTCGACGGGCCTAAGTTAATTTCCTTTTCAAAATTGCTATATGGTATATTTATTATAAGCGTGTGAGGCCAATGTCCTATTTGTATCCAGAATCAGAGTTATGTATTAGTCTACAGATGGGGATAAAACTATGTTGATTTCAATGCTTCATACAAGCTTTCTGACGCACTTTGCCACGTAAATTCTTTAGAGTACGCCATACCCTCTGTACCGAGTTTATCCGAAAGACAATTATCTCTTAAAAGGCGCAGAATGGCCAAGCTTATCTCTTCAATACTTTTCGGGTTAACCTGAATACACCCTTTCTTCATGATTTCCCCAAGTGAGGTCGTTGTAGATGTAACGGCTGGCGTCCCACAGGCTAGCGCTTCAAGTGGCGGCAATCCAAATCCTTCATACAGTGATGGAAAAACGAATGCGTCTGCTTGTTCGTATGCATACTTAAGTTCAGCTTTTGATACAAAACCGGGCGTAATAATATCTTCAGCTTCACTGATATTCATGTTTTTGAATATACTCTTATTATCTGGGCCAATGATGACTAAGTTGTAATTCTGTTCAATGCTTTGCTGAACCTTCGCGAAAGACTTTATTACCCTCTTAATATTCTTTCGGGGATTTAATGAACCAACAAACAAGATGTAGTTTTCGGATAATTCCGGTAAATATTTGGACTCGCCAGAAAAGAAGAAATCATCAATTCCATTATATACTACTTCAATTTTTGACATGGGTACGCCGAGATGGGTATTAATTTCTTCCGCAGAAAACTCTGATACTGTAATAATCGTATCGACAACTTCTGCGCTACGTGGAACCGCTATTTTCCGATATATCTGATGAGCCCCACTTGACCACCCTTTCATAGCATTGACATCATGCAGGCACATCGCCACCCGAAACGACGTTTCTGTAACAGGCGCGTTACCATTTGGACAATATAATACATCTATATCGTATCTATTGCCTAACTGGGGTAGAACGGTTCTTTCCCACAACAGTCCATATAGTTGTGAGGATGTCGGATATCCAGTGCTTACAATTGTAGTATCTGGAAACATCGAAGAAATTGATTCATGCCCAAATAAAATAACATCTGTATTTCCATGATTTATAAGTCCTTTAGTATGATTTATTGCAGATTGGACAGCGCCTCCTGGTTCGTCAACGCCAAATGTACGAGCGTTTACACCAACCCTCATCGAATCACTCCTTGTAACCCAGCGCACTCAACCGCCGCTCGATTTCTTCGTCTACCTCATCTTCGTCGGCTGCATCCCCGTCACTTTCCAGTTGAACACGTTCGGTAACGTGCGCTTCCAGATCCTCACGGAGTGAGCGGTTGGAACACTCCCCGAACTCAATCGAACCGCTCTCACGATCGCGCTCACAGAAGCAGGACCCTTCCTGTGTCCGAAGCGCGTATCGGCGGATGTGGCTGTGTTCGTCCTCACCACGGGCTTGGAGAAATACCGTACGGCCACCGTCAAATTGGTCTAGCAACGAGACTCGCTCGGAATCAATATCCTGTCCGACGATCTGTTTGAATGTACTCACGATATCTAACGTACTTACCGGTGTCTCTACCGTTCTATCAGTCCCTTCAGGTTCTCGAACGAACAGGGGGACCTTCGTAATCTCATCGTGTAGATACCGTGGGTGCTCGTAATACCTGTGTTCGCCGAATGCATCCCCGTGGTCGGCTGTGACCACCAGTAGCGACTCCGCCAGCAAATCGCGACTTCGGAGTTCCTTCAAGAACTCTCCAATATGCTCGTCGTTATACCGGATTTCAGCGTCGTAGAGATCAATCAACAACTGACGTTCTTCCTCGGAAATCGATTCCGGCTTATCAATAGCACGCTGGTACAGCGACTGGGCATCGCGGCCGGACAGTTTCTTGTCTGCATACAGCGTTGCGTACTCACCCGGTGGCTCATACGGCCCATGGGTGTCCATGTAGTGGTTCCAGAGGAAGAACGGCTCGTCAGAATCCAGCGAATCAATCCACGACAGTGACCGCTCGTTGATCTCTTCGGCCCGAGCATAATGGCGATTTCGTAGTTTGTCAAGTGCGCGTTGGGCCAGGGCGACGAGTTTGTGCTGGCCGAAATGAAAATCATCATCGAACTCATCGAAGCCCTGATCGAAGCCATATGCTCTCGAAACGAACGGATTAGAATGGAATCCTCCGGTCGCGAACCCAGCTTCCGAAAGGTGAGAGGCGATTGTCTCTGTTGCAAGCCGGTAGCTATCGTTGATTGCCACATCGGGGTACTCCCCGGTCAACAGCGCAGGGACCGCCTCGCGTGTGTGTGAACTCGCGCTATAGGCATTTGTGAACCGAATACTCTCCTCAGCAAACTCATCAAGTACAGGTGAAGTCTCACGGTGGTAGCCATAACAGGAGAGGTGGTCCGCCCGGAGTGCGTCCGCAGAAAGCAAAATTATGTTCGGCGGGGAAGCAGTCATGTAGACGACTCTTTCCCCGGACATGATTTTATTCTTCCGAAGCTAGTAATTACTGCACCCTGCATATCAGGTGACCGAATAGTGAAACACGCCATCAGTTCCGCGGGTCGTCAACGAACTCGTACAGGCCGCCTTTGTTTAGTTGTTTGATCCAACCAGCAGTTGTGAGGTTTCTGAGCGCATACTCTACTTGTCCCTTGTCAAGGTCGGAGTGTTCCCGGAGATAGAGTGGATTGACGCGTCCCCATGGGTTGTCGTCGGTGCGCCCCTGTTTGAACAGGGTGAGAATCACTTCCTCCCGGTCATTGGGTTCGTAATTATGGTTCACCATCCGTGTAAGACAACTACATACTATAGGGCAAAATGTTCTGCGATGTCTTCAACAATAAGCTAAGCATTTTATTGCGCAAAATATAAGTGTTCGTTGTTTGTCTGATAGAATAAGAAGCGTGGCCTGCTCCAGAAATGGGGCCGGTGCTGGAACACCGACCGCCGCGCTTCGCCAGGAGAGACGAAGCATGAGATTTACAGAGGGATTAGCACAAGAACCTGTCGTACAGATCGTCTGCCAATTTGGGCCAGCATGCTCAGGAAGAGGATTCTACAGTATAATCGAACCCATTGACGGCATTGCGAACAACGGTGATCGACCGACGGAGGTGGGTCAATAATGTCGGAACGGTTTGAGTGGCTCGATGAACACACAGACGAAATTATAGAGCGGTACGAGTCGGGACAGTCTCTTCGCGAGATTGCTGACGTATTCAACGTTTCTCCCCCGACAATCCAGCGACGGCTTCATGAACACGATACTGAAATGCGGAATGGAGGCCCCAGATATATCCAGCTCGAAGACTGTGCTGGCGAACTCGTCGAACAATATGTAGAACACGACGACGATATACAGACGATTGCTGATCGGTATGAAACGTCAGTTACTGTAATCCAGCACTATTTGGAAAATGCCGATATCCCATGTGCCCCACCGAGCCCACAACGGACCGATGTCAGATACACTCCTGCACAAATATCGATTATTCAGGGAGAACTCTTGGGCGATGGCTGTCTACATCGGCAAGAACCCGGTAATTGCTTCTTCCAACTTTCGACAACAACGCGGGCCCACGCAGAACGGCTTATAGAGATGCTTCCCGACCGACTGTTCCCTGATGCGCAACCGAACGTTTACACCCGTTCGAATACACTCGGTGAAGGAGCGTACACCTCTTGGACAATCAGTTCGCGTCCACAGCCAGCTTTTGAACGTATGTATGAGAGCTGGTATGAAGAGCGCACAGGCAATAATTCTAAAACTGTCCCTGAAAATTTCACTTTGAATCGAACGGCACTCCTCCATTGGTACTGGGGAGATGGGAACTGTTCGATTCGTGACAGGGGTGCACCACGAGTCAGTTTTGCAACCCATGGATTCACAGAAAGCGGTGTCGCCTTGCTTAAGTCAGAAGTCGATCGGCTTGGGTACGACAACTACACTGTCACACAGGAAGGAGTCGACGACGGTTCAGGTCAATATATCAGACTCAGGGATTACGATGCACGAAAATTCCTCGAGGATTTAAGACGAGTAAATCATCTACCTCAGTATGACTACAAATTCCCAGTGCCCGAGCCTGAAACCTGATTCGGCCTGATCTGGGCCTGTCTATTTCTCTCCACTGAAACGTAGTATTCAAGATGGTCCTATGGGAAGTGATATTCACATAGTGATGGACATCTGTTTTGTAAGTAATGTGATTTATCCGTTCATCACCGGGGGTGCTGAAAAGCGAATCCACGAAATTGGCACCCGCCTCGCCGACGAAGGTCACAACATCACCATCTACGGCCGTCACTTCTGGGACGGCCCAACAGAGATCACCCACGAGGGAATGACCCTCCGTGCAGTCGCCCCAGAAGCAGAACTCTACGAAGATGACCGCCGATCCATCAGTGAAGCCATTGACTTTGCGGCGCGTGCACTCCCCCCACTCCGTCGCCGTCTCAACGACAATGAACACGACCTTGTGATCGCTAGTGTCTTCCCATATTTTCCAGTCCTCTCTACGAAGCTTGCTAGTCTCGGGACTAGCACGCCAGTCGTCACGACCTGGCATGAGGTCTGGGGCGATTACTGGGAGGAGTACCTCGGATCGCTCGCTCCGGGTGGTAAATTCATCGAACAACTCACTGCCAAGACGCCCCAGCATCCGATTGCAGTTTCAGGCATCACTGCGGACAACCTAGCTACGATCGGCCCGAGCCGCAAGCACATCAAGGTCGTGCCCAACGGGCTTGACACCGAGCAGGTCCAGACTGCTCCTCGGCCTGACACTGGCTACGATATCATCTTTGCTGGCCGGCTTATCGAGCACAAGAACGTCGACATCCTGCTAGAGGCCTTCGACGCCGTCGCCGACGACCATGATGTCACGCTAGGGATCATCGGCGACGGCCCGGAGCGTGAGCGACTTGATGCCAAACGCCAATCACTGACCCACGGAGACCGTGTTTCGATGCTGGGTTTTCTTGATGAGTATGAGAATGTCCTCGGCCACATGCGCGCTGCGGATGTCTTTGCGTCTCCGTCAACGAGAGAGGGATTCGGCATTACGTTTGTCGAAGCGATGTCCGCTGACTGCACCGTAATTGCTGCTGATCACCCGGATTCAGCTGCAGACGAAGTCATCGACGACGCGGGCTTTCTCATTGATCCCACCGTTGACTCTCTCACAGAAACACTCGATGATGCTTTAGACGGAGAGCGTCCTTCGAAAGATCCAGTCAAACGCGCACAGCAATACGACTGGGACGCAGTAGCCGATCAGGTCGAAACCGTGTATCAACGAGCTATTGACGGGTCGTGGTAGTCTGGGCTAAGAGTTATCGAAAGTCCGCTTTGTCTCTCGTCTGCCGTTTTAATATCGAATGCGAACTCACACACCCCACCGTGTCGAGTGTTCTTTGAGATAACTGGCAACGGATGTCTGTGTAAATACACAGGGTCAGTGAGTCTTGAAGCCAGAACAGAGACACACCGGATTCCGAGTTAACTATGTCAGCCTCTATTGTTGCCTTCAGACGTGACCCAACCCACTGTTTCGAGTGTTCCAGCCATCTTGATCCGAACTTTAGTGACATAGACACCCCATCATGTCGAATGTTTTGCCCACAGTCAGCACTCAATACGCTACTCTGTACAGAACTCTGTAAAAAACACCCACAGAAAATCTTAAAGACACACACCCGATTCCGAGTTAGTGAGCTTGAGCCACAATCTAGCCACTCAGTTGGACCCCACTACGTTGAATGTACCATCAATCGCCTCCTGAACCCAGAGACACACACCCGATTCCGAGTTAGTCACCGATCAGTATCCACTTGGGCAGAACCGGGGTTCATTTTAAACACGACATTCGGATCCCAGAGAAGCCGATGTTCCTTGTATGTCCCCTTCCCCATACCGCCGTGTTCCTGATTCGACTCCGTTATTTCAAGAAACGCGAGTTCGTTGAGTAGTCCACGAATCGTATCTGTGGTTAGTGTATCGGTTGCTTCAGCTTTACAGACTTCCTCGTACACATCATAAATCACTGTTGTCCGGAACCAGTCATCGCTATTTGTCGTTCCGTCTGTAAGGTTCGCAAGTGCATAGAGAACGTACTTGCTATGCGGTGGCAGGCCTGAAATGAGTTCTTTGAGTCGTTCAACTTCAGCCTGTTCTTGGGCTAATTCGAGGTGTGACTCTTTGACTGTTCCAATATTGTTGGTCTTCGCGTAATCACCTGCATGCCGGAGCAGCCGAATCGCTTTTCGAGCGTCTCCATGGCGTTGTGCAGCGAGTGCCGCTGTTTTCGGGATCACTCCAGACGTCAAGACATCTTCTTGAAAAGCATCTTTCCGGTTTTCGAGGATTTGCCGTAGCTGCTCTCCGCCGTACGGATCAAATATCATCTCGTTGTGGCCGAGGCTACTTTTGACCCGTTCGGTCATTTGTTCCCGGAAATTCACCTTGTTTGAGATCGAGATAATTCCAATTGGGACATCTACCTTCCCCGCTTCGCGGGCCCGTGACAGTATCATGAGAATATCATCGTCGCTCAGCCGGTCGACTTCATCCAGCGTAATTAATGCAGCATCGTATTCGGTACCAAGGATTTGCCACAGTCGGTTGTAGTACTCATTGGTAGAAATACCACGCGTTGGGACTGTGACCCCAGAAGTCGGTCGATTAATCTTATCAGCAATTGTCTGGACTGTATCGGCTTCGCCTCTTGACTGGGCACAGTCCACTGTCACCGTTGCTAGTCGACGGTCACGCCGCTGGGCTTCCCTCCGTGCTCGTTCCATTACATGATTAGCAACGAGTGACTTCCCAGAGCCTGTCTTTCCATAGAGGATCACTGAGTTCGGTGGTGATCCTGTGACGGCTGGCCCAATCTCGTTTGCTAATTCCGTAATATGTTCATCCCGGCCAACAATCCGGTTTTCATCTGGAACGTGGTCAATATTCAACAGCTCTCGATTCGCGAAGATTTCACCCTTCCCGTCCCCATCCACTTCTTCAAAGAGCTCATCCCCAGCATCAAGATCTCCATCTTCGCTCTGCTCCATACATATTTTATTTTCAGGTAACATATATACTCTTTGGACCTAATTCCGAGTTAGTTAGAGGTCAGGAGCCGATAAAAGCCGCTGCAGAAGCATAGCCGAGCTAACTTTGAATTGGGTCGTGACACACCAAGTTCCGAGTTAATGGTTGCTGGAGTTTCCGACTAGATCGCACGCTGAACCCACTTGACTTTTCGAGTGGCCTGTGTCCTGAAGAGGTTCGAATTCGCGATAGTGTACTGAACTCTTACCGTGCAGACACCCAATTCGGAGTTAGCTTAATTACCAATAGTAATATATATGAGCAAGTCACAAACTCAGATGAGTTCGGACACACCTGCTTCCGAGTTAGTATTGATAAATTTCCAACTAGTGTCTAAAGTCATTAGAGTTGATCTGCGTTTGATTTCCCTCTAACACATGAATTTGAGAACTGAACTAACTCGGAAGCAGGTGTGTGTCCCAGGGGCCAATGGCTGTACTGGATGTTCCCATCTGATCTGGTTCCAGCCATTCGATAGAGATATTTGCTACCAGAGCACTCTTGTGCCGATAACGATCAGCGGTCAGTACACTCGGTACCTGGTGTGTGCCTGCGAGAGCCGCTCGCGGACTAGTGTAAAACGGCAGTCGGGTCGCATATTCGATTCAACCCGCGACTTCGCGGCTTTTGTCTCGGTCCGATTTGCGTCCCGAAACCCGCTTACTTATCGCTCATCAGAAATATCATGTAGGTCCCGAGTTTTCACTCGGTGCGGGGTGTGTCTGAGACGAGAATCTATCGGCCAAACAATGACAGCCAGTCAGTACACTCGGTGTCAGGTGTCTCTGGGACAAGCTTTCCACCAGTCAGGCAGGGACCAGCACACCTGTATCAACGGCACACCCACCCCAAAGCGCCACCCACGGCAGCAGCCGCGCAGTCCATATGAGAGCTCACGAAGGAAGGGATACGACAATCCGGGCACGAACGATTCGAACGCAGTGCGACGTCATTCATCACCGGGCGGTGACAGGTACACTCTTGACCCGGTGGATGCAATGGACTGACTCGTACACGGAGACGCTTGACGGCTTATCGGTTAGGTGTTAATAAGTGGAAAGCGTAACACTAAGTATGCACCAGCGGTGGTCAGACTTCGCACCAGAACTCGAATCCGGTGAATCGGACCGCGTCAACGACGTTATTGACGACATTAGCGACATGAGTCTCAGCGAACGGTGCGAACTCTTCAACGGCTGCTTCGACGAGGTAGTCCAACTGTATGAGGCGGCCGACGATGGATACGTCCGGCAGTCAGTTGTCCGTGTCGCAGACCAACTCGTACCTGGACTTCCGATCGTAACGGCACTCGACAATGACGACCGATCTATCGCTATCGACGAAGCAACTTTCCAGGACCAGACAGATGCACTGTGTGGCTTCCTAATAGAGGCGCTCACGGACGACGATGGCCGTGTCAGACAAGCGGCCAAGCGTGGCTTGAAAGACGTGTTTCGAACCTACGACGCGCTTGACGATGAGGAGACACTGGAAGCGCTTGTCATCGAGCTGGACGAGATGGCAGGGGAAACATCGGGGACGCAGGCGAAGCACCTCCGTGAAGCGAAAGAAGACGCCAAATTCTCGCTTCAGTCGGGCGTCGCGCGTCTTGTCGAGGGATTCGAAGAAGAGTTCGGCGATTCGCTTCAGAAGGACACGTAACTCCTCAGTTCCATTCCTGAGCCCAGAGACACACTTGACACCCAGTTAGACGCTCAGATGTCTACAAAGATAGCTGCTGTAGCATAGCCCTGCCTCACGAAGTTGAGAACTGAACTAACTCCGAATCGGGTGCGTGTCTCACCGGTCAATGGATATCTCTGGTGCTATCGAGCTAGTTCCAGCCATCACCCAGTCAAACCATTGAGCGCGTTCGAGCGGGTCCCCCAGTGAGCGTCCAGTGTTGAGAAACCGCTACTGGCAGTGCGAATAGCTTCACCGAAGCGCTTGTATACATTGAAAACATAGTATACATATGGGGTCGATTTCCGCACGTGTTCCTGACGACTTAGAAGAGGAGTTACAGACGTTCATCGACGAGGAACGTCTTGATACGAGCACGGCGATCCGAAAACTGCTCTCAGAAGGATTAGAGGAGTGGCGAACAGAACAGGCGCTCGAACGGCTTGAGCGCGGCGAGGTGACATTCAGTAAAGCGGCCGAACTCGCAGGCGTGGATACGTGGGAACTCGCCCGCCTCGCCCGCGAACGAGACATTACGTGGGTTGGCGACGACCCCCTCGAATCCGACCTCGACGACCTCTAATGTTCGTCTTCGACGCGACGCCGCTCATCTACCTCGCAAAAGCAGAGCGACTCTCATTACTCAGTCGTCTCGATGCATCTCGACGCATTCCACAGCGCGTGTACGAAGAAGTTGTGACGGTCGGTCTTGATGCCGGCTATCCGGATGCCCGCCGTATCGAACAATCGGTAGAAGAGGGTACGTTCGATGTGGTGTCAGTACCCGAGACCACGCTTTTCGACCGGCTCAGCGGGAACCCGAACGTCACTGACGCTGACGTTGCGGTACTGGCACTCGCGGCTGACCACGGTGCGACAGCCGTGATGGACGACGCGTACGGGCGGGACATCGCCGCTGTGGAAGCCATCGAAACACGGGGTACCGCCTATCTCGTTCTCTCCCTGGTCCGGGACGGCGAACTCGAAGCGGACGACGCGCGGGAGACGCTGGAGGCGATGCTTGATGCGGGTTGGTACTGCTCGCCAAGCCTCTATTCGAAACTGCTCTCGAAGCTGGAGGAGCTAGCAGTTGGCGGAGCCGATAATCGGTAGTCGGCCAGGCGTGGCTCACAACGTACACACAAACAGTCAGTATACTCGGTATGGGGTGTGTCCGAGACAGGCTTTCTGACAGTTAGGAAGCGACTGGTACGCTCCATTGAATGGCACCATGTTCTGTACCAAGAGTTATACTATTCCCACGTTAAGTGGGAATATGGCGAAGGTGGACTCAAAAGGCCGGATCGTTCTCCCACAAGAGGTCCGAGAGAAACTGGGCATTTCTCCTGGCACAGAAGTCGAAATCCACGAAGAAGACGGGAAAGCAGTTGTTGAACCTGAAGACAACCCCGAACAGATCATTGAACGCATGGAGAAACTCGTTGCGGCTACGGATTCGGAGCGTGGGAAGACATCGACAATAGACGAGGGAGTCGACCCGATTGCCAAGAAGCACAGAGACGCTGTCCGGAGAGGAGCCGAAAAAAACAGCGATGAGTGATGCTGGTGGCCCGTATCTCTTCGATGTCGGAGTAATTGCACTCGCACACACTGAGGCCCCTGTTCGTGAGGCTGCACTTACGTACGTTCGGGATGCCATCGCTGGCGATATAGCTGCCGTTGTTCCGTATCCTGCGTTGTTCGGAGCGCACACCGTTCTGACGACGTACTACGGCCGTTCAAACACAGAGGCATCTCGACTGCTACAGAATTTCATGGATGCAAAGCGAATCCATTGGAACGGGGAACTGTCCGAGAGCACAGTTCGTGATGGGTTTTCACAGGCGAGTGAAACAAATGTTGGTGGATGGGACGGGTACTATGCTCAGGTAGCGATCGACGAAGGAGTGAATACTGTGTTGACAGTTGATGACGACTTTGAACGGTTTGATGCATTCGATACCGAGGTCATTCTGTCGCCTGCTGAATTCAGCGAACTGAACAGGTTTCTTGAGAACTGAGTGCATCCCGGGTTCTGCTCTGGCGATTACTCGAGCCACCGGTGGGGTCCTGTGCTTTCACTCGTTGTTGGGTGTGTCTGGAACGTGAATCTGTCAAACTGGCAGTGACCGGCACATTTCAAATCAAGATGTATTCCGGCGAGACTCACCTAAGAGAGGTCTTGATCGGAGTGACTGACTTCTCCTCGACACAAAGTCGTCCAACTGCTACCAAAGACACTGTACATGGTGGAAGCCATTATAATGGACGCACTGTCCACTCTTCACCGGAATACTATGCGACACGCAGAGCCCCATCCCACACAAGGTATTTGCTCGCACGTCGACTTGACACACTACCAGGATAGAGAATGGTCCTCCCGAGCGAACACTTCATCATCGCCCTTCTCCCAGTTGCAGGATACGCCCTTCTCCGGGACAGACACCTCCCGTCGCTCCAGCTAGTCGCAGTCACGTTTTTCGGCAGCCAGTTCCCGGATCTCATCGACAAGCCGTTGGCGTACGAACTCCATTTGATTCCCTCCGGGCGGGTGTTTATGCACTCGCTTCCGTTCGCGATTCCGCTCTCGATTGCCGTCGTCGCGTACGCAGCCCGAACCAACCGGACCAGACTCGGGGCGGCGTTTGCGTTCGCCCATCTCTCACATCTGGTAGCCGACAACCAACGTATCCTCCCCCCGGATCCGTACGTGTCGTCGGACTTGCTCTGGCCGCTCCAGCCGCCCGTTATGCGCCCGGCAGTCCCACAGTGGGTCGGAGAGGGTGCAGTGAATCTCCACCTCTGGACCGGGTTTTCGGTGCTCGTTCTCGCACTGGCGGCGTACATTCTAGTGGTGGACTTACAGACCCAACTCGACTCCAGATTGTTGTGAGGGACATCACCAGTCAGACCCATGACGTTTTACACCGACGGGTGAACCAGAGTCACGTATGCGACGATTGCTCCTCGCCGTCTGCTTCGTTTCCCTCCTCGCTGGGTGTGGTACATTCATGAGTGATAGCCCGCCGCCGAGCGACGAGCGCGCCGTCGCGGCCGTTGAGGAAGCGAACCGGTCGATAGCCTCAGTCGACGCGTACCGGTTCCAAATGGACATGCACGTGACTGCGTCGGATGGCGACCAGTTGCGAACGGTGAGCGTCGATGGCGACGGTGCGGTGAACGTCTCCGAAAAACGGATGCAGGCGACGACACAGATGCAAGACCAGACAGTCAAATCCTACATCGACGGCTACAGAGCGTACCAGGGCTGTCAGGATCCCTGGGGCGGCTACGCTGTCGAGAACGTCTCTCGCTCCGAACCGTGGGCGACCGCGACGCCGCTCCACCGACAAGTGCTACTTTTTGAACGCTCGAACGTCTACTGGCAGGGCAATGAGACGCGTAACGGCAACCGGACTGTCCTCGTCACGGCCTCCCCGAGCGCTAACACCATCGAGTCACTGATGAATCGTCGACAGGCTGGCGACGTGGCGCTGGACCGCGGTTCGCTTGCGAACGCGACGGCGCGACTGTGGCTTGACCCGGAGACGAATCGCCCTGTCCAGTCGGAACTCGACATCGAGATCTCACAGCGCGGCGCGACCGCAACCGCGACGATTACGGTCCAGTACACTGATTACGACGAGCCAACCTCGGTCTCGATTCCGCAGGGCGTGTACAAGGATCCGTACGAACTCGGATGTCCCGGGGCCAGCTGACTCCGTCCGTCAGTAACGGCGAGAAGTCGTTTCGGTAACACTGGCTCAGATTATAATCAGAAAGACGACAGGAATTCTACAGTTGATTGATGGCGGATCAGTGGTCTTTCGGGTTATCAGAATGGTTCGTATTTGCCTGTAACTGTGAGGGCACCGTCATCCCATCCTTCGTTTGGTCAGTTGAACTACTTTGTTCGTCGCTGGCACGTTCGTCATCACCTTTGGCGGTGGGTTCTAACGGTGGCTCATACCGATACAAACGGTCGTCAACGAACACGACGTATTGGTTACACGATACATTCTCAATGACGCGGTTGTTCGTATCGATCGCTACGTCAACCAGTCCCTCAAGACTATCGACCGTTATCGCCGGCATCTTATCAGTATCTGACGGCAGGTGACCAATCGTGATCCAATCATCGTACTCTGCTCTGGCTGTTCGATAATCAGCCCACCGGCGCTCGGCCTCGGAAACTGACAGGCGGCCAGTTTGGCGGGCATACAGCAAGCCAAGCAGTGAACCGACTGCGAGCAAGAGTAGCAGCGGACTGCCCACACGGCGAAGGGCCCCGTACTCTACGAGGACAGATACCTGTTCAGTCTGTGACCCCGACGCAGTATCGACGCCGGGGTCTGCCACTCGGTAGACGCTGTCACCGGGGATGATGGGGAGTCGGTACGTGTTTGTGGTGTCGACTCGCTGGCCGTTTCGCGTCCCCGACACGTCTACGCGGGCGATGAACGCGATTTCGAGTTGCCCGGGCGTGTTGCCATGCTCCGCGTCAATACGCCGTGCCCGCTCAATGGCCGCGCTTGCGTTCGTGGAGAAGGGCACCGTCGCGCGCTCGGTTGGTCTCAGCGCCTCGGTTCGATCCTGCGCGACTGGGCGGGTAACGTCCCAGTACGTCGTCCCGTTGCCGTCATCGGCCGGTTCAACAGAGCGATACTTGAGTAACACTGTCGTCTCTGTCGTAAGGTTCCCTTCCTGGGCCTCGTACGCATACCTGAACGTGCCGTTCAGCTTTGGGCTCACCCCCCGGAAGTACACGGATCGGTTTTGCAGGACTGTCCCCTCGTCGAACGCGGTCGTTCCGTTGACGACCGTGGCCTGATGGGAGAACGCCCCGCTCGATTGCCAGGACGAAACCTCCTTGGTCTCCGTCGTGGTTCCCGGTTCGACGTGTGTCGTGTACGTGAGATAGCCACCGACGGCCCCTATAAGTACCACGCAGAGAACCACTAACACGTAATTAGCAGCGATGTCCTGTCTGATTGTCCGGCCCCCACCGTTCATTGTTTGATATGTAATAGGTTCTGATTGGTAATTATTTGGGTTATAACACTATCTCAACCGCGTAAGGAGCCGACGAATTTTGGATGGACTATCGCGAGACCGCGACCTGACACGGCCGGTGTCGACAAGCACCGTCCCGAGCACGTAAAACGCGCCTCCGAGAAGCGCGTCGATGGTAATAATCGGGAGCCACGGATGGACGAGATACAGCGATCGGATCGTCGACTGTGGGAGGATCAGGAGGTATCGGTGCTCAACAACGAACTTTCGGTAATAGCCCCTCTCTGGCGGTGCTGTCAGCGACAGCGTCGCATTGGCTGTCGAACGGGCTGGTATCACCGTCTCGTTTGGTTCGACAGCGATGCCATCTGTTGCAGGGTCAAAATATGTCACGACAGGAACGTACCCACCGTTACCGAGCCGATACTGCGTTGACTCCGTCGTTCCCTGTTCGATGACGCGCGGTCCCGGTGAGTCGAATTCAGCACTGACCACGCCGAACTCTTGTGGGCCCGCCGGCGCGACCATCGTCGCTGTTGCTGACAACACTATCGCCGCTGCGAAGATTCCGATCAGTAGCCTGACGCTCGTCCCCGTGTCCCGTGAGCTGTCCCGTCGGCCACGATCGCGGTTCCCACTCAACACGAAGTCGAGCACGTACGCACCGACTGAGACTCCGAGAAGCAAGTATGCCAGCCCTTGTGTCCCCAGCAGCGAACGCACTCCAAATATCGATGCCGCTCGTTGCTGTACCCACGACAGGCCATTCCGGACTCCGTTGACGAGTGTCCCCACTCCCGGAACTGCAACAACTTCCCCACCTGGTTGCCAGGCGACAGCGACAATCTGTGCGTTGGTTACAGGGGGCTCGTCGCTATCTTGATCGGTAAAGGGATTGTTGTCACCGCGTGTTATGTATCCGCGGTCAGTATTGTCGACGACCCGGTGAGTTGTCAGTCCACCCCCTTGGATTTCCTCGGCCCGGAACGTAACAACGTCCCCTTCTTCAACGGAGCCAGCGAGGTCCGCGGGGATCGCGACGAACCCGTCGCCCGGTTCCAGCGTCGGTTGCATGCTGCCGGTCGTGACAAATCCCAGGAGGACGGGTTGGCCCAGTATCTGGCCGAGTACCATCGCGATGAGAAATATAATCACCCCCGATTCAAGCGCGGTCTCCAACCACTTTTTTAGCCGATCCATTGACACTATGCTTTATCTCTAAAGGAACATTAATAAATTGGTGGCTAGACAGTGATCGGCAAGTACTACATCGAAAGTTTCGGTCACTGAGGTGAAGAGGTCCAATAATCAGCTATCTGAGAGCGGTCTCAGGAGTCAAAATTGTCTGCGAACACAGTGACACTGTCAAGGATTTCCTCGTTAGGGTCGATACCTCGCGTATCAACAATCATGGCAAAAGACCATTGCTTACCGGGACCAAATTCTATCCGGCCACCAGAATTCTTTCCGACTGTCCCGTTGGTGTATGCAACAGCGCCGTTTTCATCTTCTGCATCAAGTATTTCAGCGTTAATTGACGGGGGATCAGATTGTCGAAGCGTCGCCTGTGAATCATTCGTGTACCCGTTACGGACGAAGACGACCTTATCTGCATGTGGACCATCCGGATCTCCCCAGACCTCTACCGAGTGATCGGCGTTGTTTTTGATTGTGAATAGTTCGTTGACACCCGTAACTGCATCCGGGTTGAGATTGTCGAAAGTAATTTCGAGTTCACCATCCACCCCATCATCGGTCACATACTCGTTGTTGGCTCCTTCAAGTGCTAACTCTGCACTTGCGTCACCTGTGGTGCCCACAGTAAAGTTACGAGATGCTTGAACGGTGCTGAACGCACCAGTCCCAGTTGCAGCAGCTGTACCAGCCGCGAGCGATCCTAAACCGATCAGGAATTTGCGTCGTTGCATCAGTTTTGCACCTTGTTCGTGCACGCCCACCCCCCACGTGTCGTGGGCCGGACGTGACAGTTGATGCAACCACTGACAAGGGCATTGTATTCCGCTCTTTGACAGGACGGGTTGCAGTGTTTGAAGCACAGATATGGGTCTTTGCGACCCAGCGGCTGGTGTTATACAGTCTCTTCTACCCTGTGTTTGAGAGAGCAAACCGTTATAACGGTATTTAGATGTTTTACATTGCCATTTGCGGGAGATCACACGACAAACCCTGCCAATTTACCACTCGTCACTGTACGTATCAAAGTATAAACGACGACTAATACGTAAACAGTCGATAATATTATAACATAACATGAAAAGTAATGCTTAGACGACATGGTCGTGTCGTCGGCAACGACCGGTATCTAAGCAAGGGGCTGGGGATAATATGAGCAAGACATCGACAAGGGCGGCTGGTGACCAGTCTACAAACGTATTTGGAGATGCTTCGACGGAGACCGGATCGGACACCGCTATCGAGTCGGACACAGAACCGGATGAACTGTCGCGAGACGACGCATTTGAGATGCTCAGTAATCGGCGGCGACGATATGCTATCCAGTTCCTGAGCGGCACGCCAGACCCTACTTCGCTCTCGGATCTCGCCGAGCAAGTTGCCGCTTGGGAGAACGAGACCAGCGTGGCCGAAATCTCGGCGAGTGAGCGCAAGACTGTGTACACCTCACTCCAGCAGTTTCATCTGCCTAAAATGGCTGATATGGGCGTTATAGAGTTTGACCAGCGGGAAGGGGACGTGCGACTCACCGAGTCCGCAGCCGACCTCGACATATATCTCGAACTCGTCGACCGCTACGATATTCCTTGGAGTCTTTATTACGTGGGCCTCAGCAGTATCGGAATCGTCCTTACATCGCTAGCCTACGCGGGTATCAAGCCGTTCGCGGCTGTCCCGTTCGTTGGGTGGACTGTGTTCCTGATCGCTGTGTTTACCGTCTCATCAGCGTGTCACTACGTCCTCTCACGCCAGATGCGTATCGGTTCGAACGCCGTTCCACCGGAGGTAGATGATGCGTAGACGGGTGTTGGTTCTGTGTGCGCTGGTGGTCGTTGCAAGCTTCGCTGTTGGAACTGGGAGTTACAGTGCGGCGTCAGTCGAGCGCGATGCGACGGTCAATGTCGTCGCCGACAAAGACGCGTACATGTCGCTGCTCTACTCCGATGATACCGTTCGTCTTGAGGGGAGTGGTGCTCACGAAGTGACGGTCGTAACTGTCCGTAATCGCTTCACACAACCGGTCGACTTTGCTGTCACAGTCACCGTTACTGCCGGCGATGGGTTGACCGTCAAGTCAGACGCGATGGAGACGACCAGTGTTTCAGCCGGTATTGGTGACGCGTTCGACGTGCCGGCGACAATAGCTTGCCAGTCACCTGGACAACACCGCGCGACCGTCGCGTTCGATGTCACTGCTACCGGCGCAGGTGTCACCGCCGAAACGACGACGTCTCGCACCATCGAGTATCTTGTAAATTGCTCCAATAACCAGGAACAAACCGACACTGAGGTTTGATCGTCTGGGATGAATAGCGAGCGTTCTCAGTTTGTTCGACCCGTATCGGACCGGTACACGCTGGTACCTGACAGCTCACCCGTTATCGAGGATGTGTTTGTGAGCGTGTCTTGCGGACCATTGCGGTAGAACCCGAGAAACCGTTCAGTCCGTCCAACTCTCGTACAGGTCCCGTCCGACCACGCCCAGACCGACGAGCGTGATGAGGTTGAGGAGGAGGCCGCCGACGATTGGAATCGCGAAGGGGACGGCCAGTAACAACCCGCCGGCGACCCCGTCCGTCGCCCTGACGGTCCCGTCGTCGCCGATGACCGAGTTGCCGACCCAGACGGCGGTAATCCCGGTGCCGACGATACCGAGGACGCCGAGAAGGAGCAACCCGGGAATCGAGATCAGCGCGCCGATGACGGTCAGTGCGAGCAGTACCAGTCCGATAGGGACCAGAATGCCGACGAGGACGCCCCAGCCGATTGCCCCGCCGGGGTCGTCCTGAATCTCTCGCACGGCATTCGTCGTGTATGCCGGGCCGATGGCGGCGGCTGCGGCGCCCAACACCGCGAGAATGATGAACCCGACACCGAACCGGATGACGACGTTGAGGGCCGGATCACCGACGCCACCAGGGGCTGTAGATTGTGCTGTTGCGACCCCGGAGAGTCCGAGTACGGCGAGCAGACTCCCGAGGCTACTGACGGCTTGCTTGGAGGGCATAGTAGCGTCACGCTAGTTTCTACTCGGCTTGTAAACTTCTTCTGGGTGCTTGTCATCGGTTACAACTCTGGGGTATCTACAAATGATTAATACTTGGAAGCAACCAGACATACATCTATGACTGACTGGCGTGAGCGTATGGAGTCCGGCTCGGAGATCCTTCGCCAACAGGCTGTTCGAGTCCCGCTCCCAGATGTGGAGGCGGAGCGATCCGTACACGAGAATATGATGCGAATTGCGGCGGCCGGCGAGCGAAAGAGCGAGTTACTCGACGACCCAGACGTGCCCCTGACGGAAGTGTACGAGGACGAACTGGACGAAATGAGACAGAGCTTCGAGCATCGCCTACAGCAGGTCGCTGGCGAGGACTATTATGAAGTCGCAACCGCGTATCTCAACGGTGAGCGTGACGACTGGATCGGGGCGCTCGCGGCGTATTACTTGGAGTGTTATTATCGCTTGCAGGAACGCTACACCGTTGACGAGCAGATATTCTTTCTACTGATTCTCCGATACCCGGATTGCTTCACTGTCAACCTCAGTTTCCTCACTGGCGATATCTCCCCTGTGGGGGTGCGGTACGAGTCATCCAAGCACGTCGAGGCTGACCTCAACGAGCGAAACAAAGAGCAGCTCTATGCCGACTGTCAGTATTCCCAGTACGACGCTTCGGCGTACCTCCGCGAGAACGTCAGCTGTATTCGGGACGCATTCCCGGATCCGGAGACGACGCCGTTTGAGCAGCGCCGGCGTGGCGGGTTCGTCCATATCACTGGCAGACAGGGTGCAACATTCACCGAGATTCTCGAGGCCGTCTCGCCGGATCCGAACCGGTTTGATGACACCGCATCGGAACCCGGGCTCGTGTCCGAGGGGCCAGAGGCCAAACGAGCGAAGCGAGAATTTCTCACCGACACCACGGTTGTTATGTGACACGCCCTCACCGCCACTGGCTGTTCCACAGAGCCGCCCACGTCCGTGACCTCCGCTTGCCGGTGAATCAGGTCTTATCTGGCAGCGATTTCGAGACGGGGCCCGGTCTTTTTGAGGACTGGGACGTGACTGAGCAGTGTGGATGTGACTGTGTACGGGCCGCTTCGGGCGGCGACGGGGTCGAAGACAGTCGAAGTTCCGGTAGACGGCGACACGGTGGAGGCTGCAATTGCGGCCTTCGTTGACGCGTACCCGCGTGCGGAGCCCCAACTGGTCAACGACGCCGGCGAACTCAGACCAAGCGTCCGTGTGATGGTCGACGGCGACAACGCTGAGTACTCGGACCGAGTTCCGCCCGGCGCGTCAGTCGAGATTTTTCCCGCAATGCGCGGCGGGTGAACACAGACGGACGCTGTGCTGCTAGAGGTTGTACTGTTCGCGGACGGTATCGGCCAGTCCCCGTTCTTCGAGGAGGGACATCGGGGCGAGCATCGAGAGCTGTACGACGCCGGGCAGTCGGGCGATCTCGACACCGCCAGTGAACGTGCATCTCGCTCGGACCTCTCCCTCTGACATATCGAAGAGCGTCCCAGCCCGTGCGAACGCGTTCTCGGTGGCGTCGTTGATCGTGGCACCGGACCCGATTATCTGGAGCGGCGCTGCATCGACGACGTCGTCGACGTGGTGGTCGGCGGCGAGGGCCTCACCCGCCTCCCGCTCGGTGTCCGTGTACGGCTTGGCGATATCCGGCAGGTCCGACTCGTTCGGGAGCAGGAGCGGGCCGTCGATATCGAGATCTTTGATAACGCTCACTTCGAGCTCGGTGCGACCGCTCACGTCGGTTGTGTGAAGCGAGAGCTCGCCGTCGCCCTGGTTGGCGTGCAAGTCACCGACGTAGAGCCCCGCGCCGTCGATCTCGACGGGGCAGATGAGCGTCGCTCCCGGGCGGACGTCGTTCGAGTCTAGATGACCGTCCGTCCGGGCGTCCAGCGCTGCTTCGTCGGCGAGGCCCCAGTCGTGGTCGGCCCCGATGAGGAACTGGCCGAAGTCACCGGCATTGTGTGAATCGGGGAACTCTACCGACGGTGTCGTCCCGATGTTCCCGATGAACGGGCGGAGGTGGCCGAGCGTTCCCGGGATTTCGTCGGGCTTGTACAACAGAATCGGGTGTTGCCGGGAGTTGTCGGGCAGCGCCATCGCCTCGTCGGCGCGCTCTGCGAGGTCCGCAGCACCATCGGGGCCGACGGTGAGCCCAACGGAGCGGTCCTCGTCGAAGGCAACGGTGTAGCCGAACTCGAAGCCAAAAGACGAAGCGTTGGCCCCACAGTCCGCACATCGAATCGCGTCTTCGCCGGTGCCCTCGACGACGCTGTCGGGCCACTCGGTCCCACACTCCGGGCACCGATGGTCGACGAACGGGTCGCTCCCGAAGGCGTCCTCGCGTTCGGCCATGCTGCCCGTGCTTGTCGCGACACTCGTCACCTCGACGTCCTTGATCTGGACGACGAGCGCGTCACCGGGTTCAGCGTTCTCGACTCGGATCGGTCGCGTTACCTCGTGGCCGCCGCGGAACTCGGGGGTAATCATCGGGCCCCAGCACGCAGGGGGCGTATGTGTGCGAACGGTCCCGCCATCGGCGACTGTGCCCGCCCATTCTTGCTCCGGCCCAACGAGCCCCAGTGTAAACCGGTCGACATCGAGCTCTTGCTGGATTTGCTCTGACATACATTCTCAAGCACGGTCTACGGGAGAATAAATCATAGCGTGGATCGAACCGTTCTAGTCGTCGCCCTGCACAAGTGGAAGTCCGCCACGATGCGTGCCTCAGTTCCACCGCCAAGTCCCACCGACGAACCCATCTGTGTCACAACTGGGCGTTGGATGTCCGTTTATTACCCGTCAAGCAAGGTTCGCTTCACGCGCACCGCTGACATCACACCAGGTCGGCCGAGGATCGCGGCCAGCGTCTCGATTATCCTCGGAAACTTTTGTTTCCGCTCATAGTATGCAGATTTAATAAAACACTGTATCGCTTTCGCTGACCAGATCTGTTCGTCAAGCCAGTTCCGTCCCTGACGCTCGTACCACTCTGCAAGGAGGTCTCGACGTATCTCTGGATACTGATTGTATATGTCTTTTTGATGACGAATGTTCTGTAGTATTTTTTTAAACCTCCGTTTTCCGGTCCATAACTTGTTTCCTTCTTGACGATAGAACGTCAGACACTCGTCGACGTAGGCGGCTTTCGTCCGCTTCGCGAGCTCTATTTTGAGGTCTGTGTCGCCCAGTTCGATGTCCAAGTCGTCTTCCTCACCCATCCCAGCCATTGGGAGGCAGTCACACAGTACTTCTCGTTCCATCAACATCGAGCCTGTCCACATGGGAAACGTCTGGAACCGGAGCGCTGGTTCCAGAAAATGGCCTGACACCTCCTGTTTTGGGTAGAAATCCCCCTCATCACCACGGACTACGCCGCAGTACGAAACACCGACCTCCGGGTTCTGGTCGAGAACGTTCGCCGTTTTTTTCAGTTTCGTCTCGTAGAGGTAGTCGTCGTCGTCCAGAAACTGGATGTACTCGCCGGTCGACTGCTCGATTCCAGTCGTGTAGGCTGCCTGCCACCCCTCGTTCTCCTCTTTTATTATCGGCTTGTCTATCACCTCGTCGTACTCTGCAAGCACCGGTTCGGCGTACCCTTCGCCCGAGTCATCAACTACGATCAGCTCGACGGGTTCGTAATCCTGTCGGGCCACGCTTTCGATCGCTGTGGGGAGGAGGTCATTTCGGTAGTGAGTGGGGATAATCACCGATATTTTTCTGCCCATGCGAAGTGTATTCTGAGTGAATATTTTTTGTTAAGAGGTGTATACAGACGTTGTGCGATACGTTACAGCGCTGCTGTTTGATACTGGATCCCCGATCGGATCATTCTGAAAGTCTGGTCGTCCCTTTGCTGCTGAGTCTCACCTCTCCGCTATGAGCACTCGGTACAAACGCAGAGATACCCAGGAAGCGCCGTGACCACGGCGCGCAAATTCATTTGCGAGTCCCTCTCGGAATATCCGCTTAACAACGGGTACTCTCCATTACAGTCAGTCAAATCACACAAACCCGTACGTAGAACCGCTGCTGGTGGAATTGTCCTCCCTCACAGCTGAAAATACAGTAGTAAGCTTATAACAAGGGAAGCAGATCGTCCTTTTTCACTATATCAATGTGCAGATGGCAATCGTTGGCGTGTACTGGCCGAACCGCTGTAGCCAAAGATGGCACAGTCTGTTCCAACGGTCCCGAGGGTAACAATTGAATAGATGACCGACAGAAACTCAGACACCATTTCACGGCAGGAGAAACTTGACGCGCTTCTCTATGCGGCCCGATATGCCCCAAAATTCACTGTGATGATCGTCGGGCTCGGTCTGGTAACGGCCGTATTAGAAGGCGTCGGACTGACGTTTATCATCCCTATCATTGAACTCATGCAGTCATCAGAACCGGTGACACAGGCTGATGGCATAGCGGGTATTTTCTTCACCGTTTATCAGACACTCGGGATTCCGTTCACGATCGAGTACGTCATTGGCGGAGTGGCGTTAGCGACCTGTCTGCGCTATACGTCGTCGTTTCTCCTCACGTGGCTACGCGATGTACTCCAGCTTTCCTACGAGCGCCACATCCGCGAGAACCTCTTCGATAGCGCTCTGGAGACGGAGATGGAATTTCTCGACAGAAAGGGGTCGGACAACATCTTGAACGCGATTGTCACCGAGTCGAAAGCAGCCTCAAAAGTCATCAAGCGGTTCGTGAAGCTGTTCGATCTGCTACTACTCACTGTTGCCTATCTCGCTCTCGCAACGTGGATCTCACCGCAACTCACAGCATTTGCTATTTTTATCATCGGTGGTGTGGGACTCGGTCTGCGACATCTCATCGGCTCAGGATACGATCTGGGTGATCGCGTTGCAGCGGCAAACGAACGGATGCAACAAGTGGTTCAGGCCGGCATGATTGGCATTCGAGACATCCGGGTGTTTAATCTCGAAACAGAAATCTATGGCGAGTATGAGGACGCCCTCGAAGAGTACACGCGTTCGAAAGTCGCGAACCGCCGGAATCGGGCAGCGATCAAGAAGTCACAGAATCTCGTCGTCTCCGTACTCATCTTCGCACTTATTTATGTGGCCCTGACATTCACCAATCTCTCGTTCGGTGAACTCGGCCTGTTCTTGTTTCTCATGTTTCAGCTCGGTCCCAAAGCAAGCGGGATTAACAAGCGGTTCTACAAAGTCGAAGAGAACCTTCCCCATCTGGTTCGGACACAGTCATTCATGCGGGATCTCGAAGAGTGGGAAGAACCGGACACCGGAGGGCAACCGACCCCGAAAGAGGTCGAAACAGTCGAGTTCGACGATGTCACGTTCTCATATACGGACGACGAGGTCGTTCTTCGGGAGGTCGATTTCGAACTCAAGAAAGGCGAGTTCGTCGCCTTCGTTGGCCAGTCCGGTGCCGGGAAGTCGACAATAGTCTCCCTGTTGGCCCGCTACTATGAGCCAGACAGCGGTCAGATACGTGCAAATGGGAACCCAATCGGCCAAATGGATATCAGCGAGTGGCGTGACCGAATCTCGATAGTCCGCCAGAACCCGTATATGTTCAACGACACGCTTCGACATAACCTCACCGTCGGCAATCGGGATGCGACGGACGCTGAGATCAAACGGGCTTGCGAAATCGCGAAGGTGGACCAGTTCATCACGGACCTCCCGAACGGACTCGATTCTCAACTCGGTGACGACGGTGTCCGCTTGTCGGGTGGGCAGAAACAGCGCGTCGCTCTTGCGCGAGCGATTCTGAAAGACGCGGACCTGTTAATTCTAGACGAAGCAACGAGCGACCTGGATTCGAACCTTGAGAAGGAAGTGCAGGCGGCAATCGAAGCGATGGAGCGAGATTATGCGATTATCGCTATCGCTCATCGCCTTTCGACTGTCGAGAATGCTGATCGGATCTATACGATGGAAGACGGATGGATTTCCGAGTGTGGCGGTCACGACGAACTGGTTGAAAGTGAAGGGAAATACGCTGAATTGTATGCGATACAGTCAGGTGGGTAACTGGACTGTACTCGGTGTTACCGCAGACACAGCTCAAGAAAGCTATCGCTGGTACTTCTCTATCCTAGTGTCAAACTGGATGCTGAAACTACTCACTGGCATCGCTTCGTCTAAGTATCACGTGCGATGATACGCAGAACAGATTCCACCTTTTGATCTCGGCTCACCAGGCGGGCATTTAGACTCCACTCTCACGGAATATGAACACAACCTTACAATCGCAAGTTGCTGCCCCAGACTTGTAGCTGATCCGGAAAATAAACAATAGGAACTCTATCTGGCTGCAAGACGGGGTCAGGCATCACGACTAACACTGATTCTGACTTTCGAAAAACCGTAGCAGCATACCCGAATCAGCTATACAAAATACTGGTAGAAACCCTCTACCATCAGTTAGGCAGCTTATCGCTAAGTAATGCGTAGAAGTGTATACTACCATGACCAAACTGCAGAGGTACATACCGGACATCTGGAGGTCAAACCAATTGATTGCCTCACAATATCAATATACAAATGATGGGATTTTTGACGGTATCGTGAACAAGTATTTCGACACGGTTTCACCGAGTGGCTTTGATTTGATGGCCGAGGACTGGGATAATTGCTATCTTCTTGATGCCTGCCGATACGATATGTTTGCGGATCTGCATCCTTTTGAAGGGCAATTGAAACGGCGGCTATCCCAGGCGTCTAGTACACCCGGTTTCCTTGAGGCGCACTTCTCTGCGGGAAGATATTACGACACAGTGTACGTAACCGCCAATCCGATGCACTCAGTTGACGAGTGGTGTACCGTCGAACTCGACACTGTTTTTCATTCTGTCATCAACGTGTGGGAGACAGAGTGGGATGAGGACATCGGAACAGTGCCCCCAGAAGACATGGTAGCTGCTGTTAAAACGGCCAGAAAAACGTATCCGAACAAGCGGATACTCGCACATTTTATTCAGCCTCATCATCCATTTATCGGTCCAACAGGCAGAGAAATGGTTGATTCCGGAATGCAAGGTCGGGAGAAAGCGAAAGGAGCAGACGTTGGTAGTTCAGCGGATGATGAACAGAAAATCTGGGCACGGCTGAGACAGGGAGATGTCTCAGAACAACGTGTCTGGGAAGCGTATCGGGAAAACCTCAAACTGCTGTTCCCACATCTTCGAGAGCTGCTTGACACTGTTGATGGCAAAACAGTGGTCACGTCAGATCATGGGAACCTAGTTGCAGACTGGTTGTGGCCGTTCCCCGTACGAGAATATGGGCATCCCGGAGAACTTCGTGTCCCAGAACTCATTGAAGTACCGTGGTTGGTTTTCGATGCCGATGAGCGGATATCAATTCAATCGGACCGTCCACTTGAGTCCGGCGTCGAACACGGCTCTACCGAGATCCGCGACCGGTTGTCTGACCTCGGATATCATTCGTAGTCTTGTGATGGTCTCAGCCTGATGTTGCGTGGCTTTCTTTTCGGTACCAAGTGTAACGAGTCGTCTGGCTGCTATGCCACACAGATTATCATCTCTTCCCAGCTACACACGCTACAGAAACGAAGTAAACTCCTCTGTAAAGCCAAGCGAATCGCGGGGACTCCGTTTCAGCATGGTTCCGATGAAATCGTAGCACAGAGCTGTAAATCATATCTCCATCATCACATCACTAATATTTCACTTCCTCAGTCCATATCTGAATCAGTTGAATTATAAAGCTCATACCAATACAGGCCCCGTTCTACCGGCATGATTGTAGCGGATACAACTGAGGAAAATGAAGCGACCACAGCAGTCAGCCGACATGGCTCCCGAGCAGAATGGTACGACCACGGTCCCTACTCTCGGGTTCGGTACCTACCGAACCGGAGGGTACAAATGCTACAACGCGGTTAAGAATGCGCTTGATTGTGGGTACACGCATATCGACACTGCGATGGCATACGAAAACGAAGCGGCCGTCGGTCGCGCAATCGAACAATCCAGCGTTGACCGCGAAGACATCTTCTTGACGACGAAAATCAAGGGATATCCCGAAATGGTCGAGTATGAACGCTTGATAGAGGCCGCGAAGGGATGTCTCGAACGGCTGGGAACGGAGTATCTGGATCTGTTATTGGTCCACTGGTGGAATCCGCTGGCCGATATGGAAGAAACAGTCAACGCGCTCAACACACTCGTCGATGACGGGTTGGTCAATCAGATCGGGGTGAGTAACTTTTCTATCAAGGAGCTCAAGCAGGCGATGCGACTTTCGGACGCTCCTATTGCGACGAATCAGATTGAATACCATCCTTACTGGGGTGACGAGGAACTCGTCAGATTTTGCCAGGACAACGATGTCACAGTTACCGCATATAGTCCGCTTGCGGAGGGGCGAGCTGTTGAAGACGATGTCTTGCGTTCGATTGGAGATCGGTACGGCAAATCGGCAGCGCAGGTATCTATCCGGTGGCTGATACAACAGGAGAATGTTGTCACGATTCCGAAAGCGGCGACGCCGAAACACATAGAAGCGAACATTGACGTTTTTGACTTCGAACTCACTGACCGCGACATGCAGCGGATCAGGAAACTTGAGCCGCCGTTCTGGTACAGAGAAAACCGCGAAGGCGGATCGATATACGAGGCTCGCAGTGTTCTGGGAAATTTCGTACCGGACAGTCTCTACAATCGGATTGCCTGAGCTTCTTTCCAAACCATTGAATGGACTCTCGGCAACTGAGAGGGAAACGCGTGTGACAACTGACTCCCGGCAGACAATGCGGGTTCTGTTCGGTCTTCCGAAAGGCGTTTGCCGTCTAACTCAGCGGATCAGCAATCTGTCTCAGTCTAGCATTCCGATTCGGTCCGCGGTGAAGCCGAACACGTCCTCGTAGCCGTAGGCTGAGAGCAACACCGGGTGGAAGGGCTCCTCTGCGACGACGGTTTCGTCGTCGGCTGCTGCCACAGGGTCGCCTTCGGGTACCGGCTCGAAGTTCCTGACGAACACTTCGTACTGCTCGGCCGCTGCCTTCGGAATCGGCTCGCCGAGCTGGAACACTGGCAGTGACGTCTCTCGCTGTGGGGGAGACTCAGCGGTAACGCCGGTCGCGGCGAGGAACTCCCGGATGACCTGCGCTGCGTTCTCGGCGGCTTCAGCAGAGCCCTGATAGCCACACTCGACTTCGAGAACAGAGTCGACTGTTGCGATCATTCGGCCCTCGTTTGCGCCCTTCGTCTGTACGACGGCGTCTACGGAAAGCACACTGCAGAGGGCTTCCATCTCCGGCGTGAGCTCGTCGACGAGGGCGAACATCCCGTCGTAGGACTGCGTGGAGTGCAGCGAAAGGACGGTGCAGTCACGGAGTTCAGACGTAATAGTTGCGGCTAACCGTGCTTCGCGAGACTCGCTGTCGGCGTCGCCGGGGAACGAGCGGTTGAGGTCAGTATCGAGATACCGCTTGTTTGCCTCGAGGGCGGCTTCGTTCGCGATAATAAACTTGACAGGTCGCTCGACCGCAGGCGGGTCGGCAAGGACGGTTTCGATCCCGTCTCGGCCACACGGTTCGTCGCCGTGGATGCTTCCCACGACGGCCACCTCTGGATCCCCGTCTCCCAGTTGCTCGATTCGCATCTACCCGTGCTAACACTTCCAGCCTTTAGAATTATCCGGATTCAGTCAGTGTTCGAGCGACTCCGCGAACTCGATGTCTTCCGGGCGACACGTCGGGTACTCGCCGTCGAATCGGATCTGCCATCCATGGAGTGCCGACGGGTCCGACAGTGCGTTCGTTACTGTGGTGCGCACGTCCAGTAAATCGACGCCGTAGTAGTCGTTGGGGACGCCACGGAAGTACTGCAGCGACGTGCGAAACAGCGACCGCATCCCGTCGTCGTCCTCGAAGTCGAAGTGCTTGTACGCGCCGGCGGCGACCTGCACCATCCCGTGGAGGAATTTGCTTTCCGTGCTCCCACGGCCGTAGTTGTACCACTCGTCCTCGAAGCAGTCGTGTGATTCGTGGAACTCCCCGGAGTTGTACAGGCGGACGCCGTGGACCACGGCCCGTCTGAGCGTCTCGTGTTCCCACTGGCCGTCGGTTCGCCATCCCGATGGGTTCCCGTCAGGGGCCTCGACGGTCGGGTCACGCGTGTGGTCGTCCATGCCTCCACTACTGGTTCAGGGCGGGTCAAACCACCGGTTCTGTCGGTTACGTGAGGTCCTCGAATGTGGTGTACACCTGCTCGCGCGACAGCACCCGCGCTCAGTATGTCTGATTGTCACTACCGTCTGGACCCGAGTCGCTTCCGTACGACATTTATACCGTACCACCGTGTGTACCGTAATGCAATACACGTGCGAGGGTAGCCAAGCCAGGAAACGGCGGCGGACTCAAGATCCGCTCCCGTAGGGGTCCAAGGGTTCAAATCCCTTCCCTCGCACTGTTGGACCGACACGGTCCCTCACAAACAGTGAGCGGCCATCGTCATGGTCGCGAGTACGCCGCCGACCCCGGTGGTATCTCGCGGAACAGACGAGAGCCGATCGGTGCTGGAAGACTCGCACGGAGCGATCTTCCCTCGCAATTCTCCGACCCGATGTGACAGAGATGTCTATCTGCGATGAGGATCGCCGTGCTCTGGTTCCGCTGTGCGGTCGTCCTGACTGGACTCTAACTCCGGTTGTCACGTGGTGAACGACGAGGCTTTCGCCTCGGATTTTCTGTAATTATACCAGTAGATGCAGTTACAGGTACGGTGTTATTATATAGACTGTTTACCACCGGTTAGCTATCATCTTATTACTTGATAATTATCAAAAAAGAATAATTGAAACAATACAGTCAGTTTAATTCCAGTTTGTGCATTGTATGCTTCCAGAGAGGTGTCTTGGGCTACCCAAATAGTGTCATTGCGCAAGAAATATACCAAAGCCTTCAGTAATATTTTAGTAATGATAAAAACGCCAATAGTAAAACCGACTGTCGTCTTCGTAATGGCAGTCGCACTCGTGTTGGCTGGTCCGTTATCAGTGATGTCCACTGTCGGGGCAACTCCTGTCGCCGAGAGTCAATCCATCTCGGTAACCGAAAACGTCGACGTGTGGGAACGGTCTCCACTCACGCTCCGAACGACATCAGAAGGGCCGACCACGATAGTGGCACCGCGGACGTTCATCAACGTCGAATCGGCTGCAACTGGCAACCTACCGCTTAACAAACGGACGGTGACGATCCACGAGCGCAACGAGTCGATCAACATGTCCTTCGAACCACGGATCGGTGCCGGAACGCGGTCGCTCGCCGGCGACGAGGCGCAACTGCTCGCTGTCAAACTTGATCAAGTACCAGCTACGGCAGGGATAAACGCCAGCAACATCTCTACCGCGTCCCTCGGGGATGTCTTTGAAAACAACTCCGACACCACGTCGTCGGAACTGCTTGATGACGCGGACGGCGTCGGCACGATAGACGAGAACGGCGAACTGAATGCGTCCTACACCCCTGAATCGGGCGGTGCATACGGCTTCGTTCTGGTGACTGTCGACGAGGGTGACGAGGGCCTGTCGGTGTCGGACGGCAACGTCTCCGTCAACGGGACCGTGACTGTCGTCGGTGTCGAGCAAGCGATTGTACAGGACAACGCTTCGACCGTCGAGCCGACTCAGAATCCGGTCAATCCAGGTGACAACGTTACGCTGGATGTCGACACCCAGATGGAGGACGAAAACGCCACGCATGCAGTGATGCTGGTGAGGCGAGGCGAACTTCAGCGACAGTCGAGCACGGTGACCGTGTCTGGCGAGCTAAATGAGAGCTTCAGTCAGGACCAGATCACTGTGGAAGATTCCTTTGACAACGTCAGCGGTGTTGCGACAGTCGGCGACAACACCAGTCTCGCAGGTATCAACCTCTCCGAAAACCAGTCGCTACCCGCAATCGGGTTACAGGGTATATTCGGCGTGGTGGTTTCTGAAGCTGAATCAGATGCCGACGGCGACGTTATCCACGCTTCAGCAACGGTCGTCAGCGCTGACTCTGACGCCAATGTAACGGTACAGACGCTGGATTCCTGGCCAAACGGCGCATACCAGTACGTCCACGTCGCAGTTGGTAATGAAACTGGCACCATCAACTCGGACACCGGTACAGTGACAGTGAGTCCGGGTGGCGGCTCTGACAACGGTGGGACGGGCAACGGCAATGGTCCGGGCAACGGCGGCGGGCCCCCAGATAACGCTGGTGGACCGAATAGCACTGGTGATGACGACGAAGACGGCGCAGAATAACTGATCGGCGGTGCCGAACAAGACACACATTCCGTCACCGAACGTCACTGAACATACCGGTCCCACGGCGATATAGTGCCAACCTGATACCGCGAACTGGTGCGCTGTCAGTTGGACGGCGTCGAACAGTCACTCTTCTGGTAGCCCCTACCGGGTAAACAGGCACGTACCGAGACACAGATTCAGCGTTCGCATATTATAACTTTGAACGGTGTCTACATGTCTTCCAACCTTCATATGACACCGTGTATCGTCGAATGTCACTGCATAAGAATTATACCGTGCCCTTTCGAAAAAATTCAGTAATGTATAAAACACCAAACGGGAAACACACTGTAATTTGTGCGATTACAGTGCTGCTGGTGTTAGCCGCTCCCATGTCGGTAACATCAGCAGCGGCAACGCCAGTGGATGACGGACAAACGACGGCAGTGACGGAAAACGTAGATGTCTGGGAGCGGTCACTGCTCCCGCTTCGGACATCCTCCACCGGCCCCACGGCGATAGCCGCTCCACAGACGTACATCAACATTGAGTCCGCCCAGACCGGTGACGTCCCCCTCAACAGGGAAGAGTACACGATTCACCAGGCGGGCGAACCAGTTGATCTCACGTTCGAATCAACGACAGGGGCTGGAACCACGGGACTTGCCGGCGACGAGGCGCAACTGCTCGCTGTCCGTCTCTCTGAGGACCCAACTGCGGCCGGATTTAGTGAAGGCAGCGTCAGAACCGATCTAGCTGATATCTTTACGAATGACTCCAACGCTAACTCTGTCGAACTGCTAGACGATGCCGAGGGGGTCGACTCGATAGATGACAACGGTGTGCTCGAAACCTCCTACACACCTGACTCGGGTGGTGCGTACGGCTTCATTCTGGTCACCGTCGATGACGGGCAGGGCCTGTCCGTTTCGGATAACAACGTCTCGGCCGATGGAAACGTGACCGTTGTCGGCGTCGAACAGACGCTGGTTCAGGAAAACCCAGCCACAGTCAATGCGACCGCCAACGATGTCGCTGCTGGTGACAACGTGTCGCTCGATATCGAGACTGGACTGGACGATGACTCTGTCACGCACGCCGTGTTGTTGTTCGACGAGGACGAACTCCAACAGCGAACGAGCACCGTCCGCGTGACCGGCGACATCGATGAGAACTTCTCGGAAGAGCAGGTCACGGTCGAGAATTCCTTTGATGGCGTCAACGGCGTCTCGTCGGCCGATGATGACGCCACCCTCCCCGTTGGGGACTCGACGGCAGCGGGAGCGATGCCGTCTGCGGGGCTAGTCGGTCTGTTCGGATTCGTTCTCTCCGAAGCATCACCAGAGCCGACCGGTGACGACGTGCTGCATGCCTCGGCGACGACGGTGTCCGACGCCTCCGATACCACTGTCGATGTCGAAACACTGGACTCCTGGCCAAACGGGACCTACACATACGTTCACATCGCCGTTGGCGAGGACTCCAACGAAATCAACTCCGCCACCGGGACAATCACACTGTCGCAGTCGAATGAAACCGATGGCGACGACGGCGATAACAGTGGCGGTGATGACGACGGCGATAACAGTGGCGGTGGTGACGACGGCGATAACAGTGGCGGTGGCGACGACGGGAGTGACGATAGCGATAGCGGAGACGACAACTCCGATAGTGAGGACACTGAGGACGAACCGACGACCGATACTGAGGACCAGACTACCACGGACGACAGCACCGAAACAGAAGACGACGATGAGCAGACGGAAACGGCCACGACCGCAGGTGGTGGTGGTGCCCAGCAACCCGACGACACGGCAACAGCTGGCACCGAGGGTTCGGTCGAGACCACGAGTTCGAGCGGTCCCGGTTTCACCGTACTTGTCGCGGTGCTAGCACTGCTAGGTGCCGGATTCCTGGCACGCCGGGAGTAACGAACCCTCACAGTTTACCGGTGGTTTTGTCTATTCTCTGGCACGGCTGTCTTCCTGCGATGTCCCCACCGAGGGCACGAGTCATTGCATTATCCGGTCACCAGCGGCTGCTGATACAATATTGCTGTAAGGGGTAATTTTATATTATTTTACAAATAACATGTGTCTGTAAGGTACACACAATGGGGGACTACGCAAAGCCATCTCGTGCGGCGAAACTCAAGTGCATCACGTGCAATTCACCGGTCGTACGCACTGTTGACGAGGATTACATCTGTGTCAACTGCGGCGAAGCGCCGATCGAACCCGTGGCCCCATCCTAAGACGGTCGCTGTCCTTTTGCCCGTAGCGTTGGGAACGGCAGCGACAATATCTGACTGACAACTTGCCTTCTGTCGCCGGAGAGCCGCCATTCTGGCAGGCGACGACTGTTGAACGAAGTGTTATCGCGGTGGCACTCCGGCGGGGAACCGGTCGTCTCTTCGGTATACCGTCACGAGACTGTAGCTGACGGCCAGTCCGAAGACGGCCACAGGGACAGCAAACGAGAGCAGACTGTCGGGTGAATGCGCCGCAAACGACGGCGTTTTATCTGGGTTCGCCGCCAACAGCGGCCAGAACAGGTTCGGGAAGAAGTAGTACTCTGTCCCGAGCCGCACGATGGGGTAGAAGTCGCCGGCGATGTGTGAGAGGTAGCCGGCCGAAAACACCACAGCGTACCGCACATAGCCACAACGTGCAGCCAGCAGCACAACAATGGTGAGGATGGGTAGCGAGACGACCAGCGAATGGGCCAGCATTCGCCCGCTCGGAAGGATAGCGAACGTCCACGCGAGCGGTTTATCGATTACGTCCGGGAGTTGCGTCGCGACAAGCAAGAGGAGTACCATCGGCCCGGACGGGAGGCGACGCCACCGGGCCACCGTATACACTGTCAACGGGATGGCTGCGAGGAGGAAGTGGCCTGCGGGGTACACCGTGAAGCGAACGGTCCGGGAAAATAAAAGCTGTTCGCCGGGTTCGGTGTTCAAGCGGCAGGCAGTGGGACAGTCCCGAGTTACATGGGTTCTACGAGAACACGGGTTAGCCGGTTACGTTCACCCAGAGATGGACTTCCCGGTATGCGGTCGACTGGTCTACGGTGGCAGGCGGTGAGCCACGGTACAGCAGGTACTGGAGCCGAAGCCTGTCGCCAGTCATCCCGGGAGTCACCTCGTGTTGGCGCTGCCAGGTCTCGTTGTGACCTAGCGTCGGCTGGAAGCGCCGCAGCTCCGACCGCTCCCGGACCTGCGTCTCGTTGCCGACGCGCTCGACGCGCTGTAACTCGGCGACAACGGTGTACTCTGTCCGTTCGTGTTCCTGATTGCCGATACCGACAATCAGCGAGCGGCCCTCGCCCTGGCGAAACTCCGTCGGATAGCCGTCAGCGACGAGTTCGCCGTCTTCGTCCTCTGTCAGCAGGTAGAACTCACTGAACCGCTCGCCGTCTTTCGGCACCGTAATGGCGTATCCGACGCTGGCGGCCGCAAGCAGGATGCTCAGGACCAGCAGGACGTTCAGGACTGCGTCTGTCCGTGAAGCCGGCGAGAACAGTTCATCACGGCCGGCACTGAGCCACGTACGGTACGGGACGCGAAACCGTTCGTCAGCGGGCAATGCCCAGCGTCGAACAGCCGCGACAGCAGTCAACACGAGCGTCAGTCCGCTGAGCGAGACGAGAATCGGAAGCAGGCGGATGCCCCACGGCGTGAAGTTCAACACCAGACCGACCAGCGGAACGAGCGCGATACTGAGGCCGAATGAGAGTGCGGTCCGTTCGATACCGTCAATTCCGTCGGCTTGTGGATTCGTACCGTTCTCCTCATCAGCCGTCGGGCCGCTTCCGGCCTCCGGGAACAGCGCCGCGATGAACGCATAGCCGGGAATGAAGAGGACGAACACGAGTCCTGCGCCGATGCGGACTGGGGTGTCGGAGACGACCGGCAGGAGGGCAGCTAGGTTCGTCAGAATCACCACGCCGATAACGCCTGCTAGATCGGCCGGAAGGTGGCGGAGTTGGCGCGGCAGGAGTAGTTTCCACGCCCGGGTTTCAGCCATTGCCAATGAGTCATGTCGGCGCGGTAAAAAAAATAGCTGATTGCTTTGCTTTCTGTCGCAGTACCCGACTGGAACTGCCTCCGGTGAGTCAACCGAACGCATTTTATCAAACCAGCGGAATAACTCGGTGTGTTCCGGAGCCAGTCGTGGGCCGTGTTCATCACCCTCGCAATTATGGGACTTACAGCGGGCGTTGGTGGGGTGACAGCAGTGCAAGCCAACGACGGGGGTCCGGTTCTGGACCGTCAGGTGGAGACGCCAGCGGACAACAATAAGACGCAACAGGAAGACCCGGATTCGGTATCTGACGGGGAGTACAGCGACGAAACGGCTGCCTGGTTAGCGCAGACGCTGGGCGGACGGCTGGAAAACAGCAGTATTGCGCTGTCGAACGACCAGTACGACCGTGCTCGGTCAGTCCTCGGCAACGACTACGACAAACGTCTGGAGCAGTACGTCGAAGTCGCCGGAGACACCTCGTCGGATACGGATGATACCGCTGCGAGGGAGTTCGAGGCTGCACGCGAGAACCAGCGGAATCTCACGGACGAGGTCCAACGGTATCGGCAACAGTACGCGGCGTATCAGACGGCACGCGAACGCGGTAACGAACGCGAGGCCCGCATCACCGCGCGTGCGATGGAGCGAACAGCATCGAGCATTAGTGACAGGAGCGAAGAACTGACCCAGAACCTTGAACAGATTGAGAACGCCACGTCTGTCGACCTCTCCTCAGGACAGAGCGAGATTAACGAGACGACAGAGAACATTGCGGCAACGCAGGCGGAGATCCGTGAAGAGACACTCGTCGGCACGACGCTCACGGTTCAGGCGATAGATGCGACTGCATCCTTTCGCGACCCCGGAACGGTCTCCGGGCGGATACAGACTGAGAACGGCACGGTCATCGACGACGAAGCAATCGAACTCAGGATCGAGAACCGGACACGGACTGTGCAGACTGATTCGAGCGGCGTGTTTGAAACGCGGTACCAGCCACGCTCAGCCAGGCTCGGGTCACAACCCATCGCAATCGAGTACGTTCCGGACGCTGACTCGGTGTACCTGTCCGACAACGACACGTTCACCATTGAGGTACAACAGGTAACCCCGGACGTGACGAGCGACATTGCACCGGACGTGGTGGGATATGGCGACCAACTCAATGCCACGGCGTCCGTGATAGTCGCGTCGGACGGTGTCGATGCGGTCCCGGTTGAGTTTGCTATTGGTGACACTGTCATTGCACGGACGACGACCGGACCGAACGGCACCGTCACAGAAACGATCCGACTCCCGACGACGGTAAACGACGGGGAGCGTCAGGTCGTCGCCCGGGTTCCGTATGCAGACCGAGCGATTGCAGGCGTCCAGTCGGAGACCCCTGTTGTCGTCGTCGAGACTCGAACGAACCTCTCAGTGAGTGCATCACGCACGGATGGCGGGGCTCTCGTCAGAGGGCAACTCCAGACCGTTGCTGGAGACCCTGTGATTGGTCGCCCGGTACGCCTGCAGATCGGTGCTGGCGGAACACAGCGGGTCGAGACGAACCGGAACGGGTCGTTCCAGACCGTTTTCGAGAATCCGCAGAGCAACGAGTCCGTTACTGTTACGGCCACGTACGACGAGCCGAGGACAAACCTCGGTAACGCGACTGCAACGGCGACGCTGGCGGCCGGGTCCGGCGGCGGCAACCCACCGGTTGGCTCAGACGGGAACCCGGCAGCAGCCTTCGGGAACGCGGTTATGGGCTCCAGCTGGCTGCCCGTCTTCGGCGGCGGGGTAGCGCTTGCGGTTGTCGTCGCCGCTTGGTTTGTCGTGCCACGGGTCCGCCAATCCCGGGAGACAGACTCGCCTGTCCCGACGGAGACGGGTGACACGTCAATGACTGACCCTAACCCATCGGCGACGTCGTCAGACGAAACGACGCCGACGTTCGAGGACCGCGCCGAATCGTATCTGGACAGCGGGAACTACGACGCCGCAGCGATGGTCGCGTACACCGCCGTTCACGACGTGCTAGCAGTAGAAAACGGGATTGACGAAGGGGCAACGCACTGGGAACTCCTCCAGCGGAGCCAGGAGCACGGCGTTCCAGAGGACCGGATGGCAGATCTCGAAACAGTGGTCGAAACCTTCGAGACCGCAGCGTTCGCGCCGACATCAGTCGACCGGTCACAGGCCGAAGCGGCTGTGGACCGCGCCCGCGAGATCAAGTCGAACGGGGACCGCTGACCGTCCAGTCCCTGGCCTTCGTTGCTGTGGTCCGAATTCTGTTTGGAACTGCTGTCTTCAGCGCGCACCAGCGGAAACGAGTACGCGTACGAACTGTTGAATCTGATAGTGGCAACCCGGCAGTCGTGGTTCGTTGGTGTCGGGGTCGACGGGTCGGCGGCCATCGCTACCGACAACCCAGGGACGCCCATGTAAACTCAGACGAGGACAGTAAACACGACGGGGCCGACGAAATGCGGTAACTATCTTACACCCACCCGCTGTAGGACCCGCCAATGAGTGACGGCCGGACGGGGCGAGTGCTGCTCATCGTGGCTGTGCTGGCCGTAGCAGTCGCGGCCCGACTGACGACGCTTCACTGGACACCGTTGCCCTCGACGCTAGACGGATTCGGCTACGTCGCTCTGGCGAGAGACACACTTCGGACGGGGAGCTTTCCGCTCACACGGTTCCGCGCGGACAACATCGTATTTACCGCTGTGCTGACGGTCGTCGGCGCACTCACCGGTGAACGGCCGCTGTACATCGCCCAGCCGGTCGTCGCGGTCACCGGTGCAGCGTCCTGTCTGACCGCGATGGCGCTAGTCAAACGCCTCGCGCAGACGGGTCGCTGGCGTTATTCGCGGACGACGCTGGCGATGGGCGTGGTCGGGATGGGGCTCGCGGTGGAAGGCATCTATCTCCGACGGACCGGACAGACGGACGAGGAGGCGCTGGCGTTCCTCTTGCTCCCGCTGTTTGCGATTGCCGTCCACCGGTTGCTCACGACGGAGCGATACCGACGTCGATGGGGGGCGGTTGTGGTCGTCCTGTTCGCTGTCTTCCCGCTCTTGCATACGTTTAGTTCACTCATCGCTGCGCTGGTGCTGACGGGGGTGTTAGCCGCCCATCTTGCCCGGATTCCGACCCGCCGTGACGCTGTTACTGCCCTCGCTGTCGTCGCGGGCTTCTGGGTGTACATGTGGGGGTACTATCGGATCGCAGAACGCTCGCTTCTGGAGGTCCCGTACGTCGACCGCGTCAGCGCGTATCCGGGCCTGTTCCTGGCCTGGGTCGTCCTCCTCGTGGCGACGCTGGTCTGGTTCCAGCGGACGAGCGCTCGCCTCCAGCGCGTGACTATCGGCGGCGCGGTCGGGCTCTGGTTCCTGACGCTCGGTGCGAACGCGGTACAGACCGTGTTTCCCGGGACACAGACCACGCCGACTGGCCTCCTAATATTAGTCGCAGCCTTCGCCGTTCCGGTTGTGTTTGCGGTCGTCGGCCTGCCGCGTGCGAGCCGCGACCGTCGACTGATCGGCCCGGTCGTGCTGGCGTTGCTGCTGGCGCCAATCGTCATCGTGTACTTTTCGCTGACCGCTTCGCTGACGCCGGAGTACTACGGGACAGCGCTTCGCGGACAGACCTTCGTCCATCTCCCTCTGTTCGTCCTCGCCGGCATCGGCGTCGCGTCGGTCGCCTATCGGCGGTCGATGTCACCGGACGGCGGGCTTAGAACGGCACGGACACACAGCCACCGACTCGCAACCGTTGTGACGATCATCGTCGTGGTTGCTGCGGTTGCGACGATGCCCATCGCGTTCGTCAATCTCGACACGCTGGCGTTCCCGACCGGAGCGACCGAATCGCAGTTCGCGGCCGCGACGTTTACTGCGGACCACGTCGACGAGCAGTGGGCGTCCGACCACCCGTTCAGCCGTATCGTCGACTTGTACTATCCGGGTGCGTCCAACGGAACGTACCAGCCGACTGCTCGGTGGCTCGGTGGTGGTGCGGAACCTAACTGCCCGACGCTATCGCGGGCGTCGTGGGGGACGACCGGAGCGCACCTGTTCCCAGCAGGGAGCGAGAAGACCACGCCCGCGGCGCTGGAGGAGTGGCGCTACGAGAACGACGTGGTCTATGACACGCGCGGTCTCGACTCGGTGTACCTCGTTCGGCCTGGCGGGAACCAGACGAGTTGCTGAGCGCACATGGCTTGGCCCTCGTCCCTGTTTCTCCCGGGTATGTAACCGTGGCATACAATACGAGGCCGGCAGAAAGGCCGACAATGACTGACCCCGTCCTCGTCGGCTCGGAGCTGTGTGTCACACGACGGGGGACAACGATTCTCGACGGCGTCTCACTCACGGTCGGGTCCGACGCGGCACTGCTCGTTCAGGGACCGAGCGGGGCCGGGAAGTCGACCCTGTTCAACGTCCTCGGGCTGCTAGAACCCCCGTCTAGCGGACGGTTGGAAGTCGACGGTCGGGACGCGAGCACCCTGTCCGAACGCCAGCGCGCGAGCCTTCGGCGGACAACGCTCGGGTTCGTTTTTCAGGACTTCCAGCTCATCGGCGACCTGACCGCCCGCGAGAACGCGTCGCTCCCGCAGGAGCACGCGGGCGACCGCGACTCAGACTGGCTGGACACGCTGTTTGAGCGCCTTGGAATCACCGGGCTTGAACACCAGTATCCTGCGACGCTGAGCGGCGGCGAGAAACAGCGCGTCGCCATTGCGCGCGCGCTCGCAAACCGCCCCGAAATTATCCTCGCCGACGAGCCGACCGGGCAGCTGGACCCGGACACAGCCGAGTCGGTGCTAGACCTCCTGTTCAGCATGAAGGAATCGACGGAAACCGCTCTCGTCGTCATCAGCCACGACCTACAACTGGCACAACGGTTCGACGAACGGCTGTTCATCCGCGGCGGCACGCTCGTTTCTGATACCGCCTCGACGCCGGACGCGAGCCCGTCCACGGAGACGAACTAACGAACCGATGGGATACCGAAACGCCCTCCTGTTTCGCTGGTCCAGACGGGATCGGCTCACGGTCGTCGTCGTCGCCGTAACGGCCGCGTTTCTCATCGGCACGGTACTGCTGTTGTTCACTGCCGTCACGTACTCGGAAACGTTCGCTGAGCCGCTTGCGAACTCCGGGACTGTCACCTACCACGACGCCGAAAACGGCCCACCAGAACCCAGCGGGGATGTCACCGTGCTCCCGTCAGCGACGGCGACGGTAAACGGGACCGACGTTCGTCTCGTCGGTATCCCGCCCGATACGCCACGCGTGCTCATCGAAGGGTCGGCTCAGTGGCAGGAGGGTCGATTACCGACACTTCCGGACGGTGTTGACGGCCGGGGACCGGTCCCCCAGCAGCGAACTCGGGCGATCAACGGGTCGAACGGCACCGTTTCGCTCACTGTCGTGCCACAGGAACGGGGGACGACATTCCTCTCTAATCAGTGGTACGTGACGAACGCCTCGACTGCACGGCAGGTCGGCGTCACCGGCTACTTCGTCGTCGATCATAGCCCGAGCGGAACCGGGCTGGGGAGTCTGCCCAGCGAGGGAGCACCGCTGGTCAGCGCGCTCCTGTATGTCCTCGGCGGTCTGGAGCAGGTCCTCTGGGCGCTTGGTATCGCCGCGGCCGCCGGCGGACTGCTGGTCCTCATCGTCGTCTACAACGTCACGCGGATGAGTGTCCGCGACCGACTCGACGCGATCCGGGTCATCCGCTCGACCGGCGCGTCGGGGTGGCGCGTGGGACTCCTGTTTACGCTCCGCGCTGGTCTCCTCGTGACCACTGGCGTTGTTCTGGGCTACGCGGTCGGACTCATTCTGATCAAGGCGCTTGTCAACGTCGCCATTTACGTTGGACTCCCAATCGCGCTCGATATCACCGTCACCGGGCAAAGCGCCACTGTTGTCGGTGTCGTCGCCGGCATATTTGTTCTGATGGGGCTGGTGGCCGGCGCGCTCGCGGCCTATCCGGCGGCGACTCGCCCGCCGGCTGCCCTCGGGGACCGTCATACTCAATCCGGGCAGTCCGGGCAGTCGGGGCTTGCGAGGGTCCGGCACTGGCTCACACCGACGTTCCTCTCGTGGCGCTCGGTCGTCCCGACGGCGGCGACGCTGACCGTGTTCGGCATCACGTTCCTGCTGGTCGTCTCACTGGCCGGCCTCGCATCTCCGCTCGGAGGCGGGGCGGGCGGCTCCGGGACCATCACCGAAGCCGGCGCGCCCCACCCGCTGAACAGCCGCCTCGATGCCGACTACGCCTCGGCTCTGCGGGCCGACGGGACACCGGCCAGCCCGGAAATCATCTACGCGCAGGTCTCGGACGGCCAGCCGTACATGGCCCACGGGGCGGAGTACGACGCGTTCGCGAACGTCACCGGTGCCACGCTGGTCGAAGGCCAGCGACCACAGCGGTACGACGAGGCCGTCATCGGGAGCGACCTCGCACGGACGCTTGATGTCGGGGTTGGTGACGAACTGACCGTCAGTGGGAGCGTCAAGCCCGGAGTCCGCCGGGTCACCGTCGTCGGACGGTACGACGCCGCTAGAACGCTCGATGACCTGCTCATTCTGCCGCGTGATTCCGCAGCCGACCTGGCGACCGGACCGGGGCAGGTCCACATGATTCGCGTGAAAGGGTCGGTCGCAGGGATCGACGATGCTGGCGGTGTCGCTGCCAACCAGTCGGGCGCTGTCGTGACGGGGCTGTCAGGCCCGGGACACGTCACGGAGGGCGATACAGTCAATCTCACCGTCACCGTCCGAAACGTCGGTACCGAACGTGCGGACCGGGATGTCACAGTCCGGTATCGAGGCGAGCAGCGGACTACAACGGTGGCAGTCCCGCCGGGACAGGAACGGAGTGGCACTGTCTCCTTTACCGCGTCGAAGCAGGGGACCGCAAACGCTACTGCCGGGGAGTACACCCATTCAGTGTCAGTCGTCTCACCGAACACTATCGAGATACCGAACCAGCTGCCGTCACAGGCCCCGCCCGGGTCGGGGCTCTCCGTTCCTGTCGTCAAGAAAACTGGAGCGCGGGTTTCGAACGCCACTGTCACAGTGAACGGACCGTCGGTCAGAACTGGGTCGAGCGGTGTCGCCGTCGTTCCCCTGCCACGCGAGCCGGGGAATTACACGATAACGGCCCGTTCCGGAACCCAGACGGCGACACACGACATTCAGATTGTCCGTGGAACTGAGCGGGAACTGTACGGGGAGCTGTCGATATCGCCGTCGTCAGGGTCGGTCTTGACGACGCCAACGCTCAGGGTCGGGCTCGCAAATCCCTGGCAGGAACCGATCACACGCACTGTGGGCGTCATCGGTCCCGGTGTCTCCCGAAACCGGACCGTCTACATGCCACCCGGAAACGTCACGCAAACGCGGTTCTCTCCGGATAACGGACGCAGTCAGCCCGGAACGTACACCTACCGGATGACAGCCAACGGGACCACCCTCGCCACAGCGGAGTACGAGGTGACCGGCGACAGTCGGTTGGCATCTGCGGTGGCAAGTAGCGGGTCGTACGCGTCTGGCACGCCCATCGAACGGTCTGTCGAGGGCGTGTTCGGGAACGTTCAGTTGATTCTCGGTGTCCTTGTCGTCCTCTCGGCGCTGAGTACCGTCGGCAGTACCACGGCGACGTTCGCACAGGGGGTCCACGCGCGTCGGCAGGCCATCGGCATCCACCGCTCGACCGGCGCGACGCAATGGCGGATTCTGCGGACAATTCTGGCCGACATCGCTCGTATCGCGATTCCGGCGACCGGCCTCGCGCTTGGCCTGTCAGTCGTTGCATTACAGCTGCTGGAGCGGGCTGGCTGGCTCGTCTTCTTCGGGTTCCGCCTCTCCGCGCGGACTCCGCCGGCCATCCTCGCAGCGATATTCGTCGGCGGCGTCTTGCTCGCCCTGTTCGGTGCCCTCGTCGCAACGGTGCCGTATCTGACAGCGTCACCGGTTTCGTTGCTCCCGAGCGGCGACCGAACGCGGACGCCCGATGACGATTCGGTTACCGAAAGACAGTCTAGCGACGACTGACTCTCACTGCTAGGTTGTCAAATAAGCCACTCCCTGCTGGCGGCTGTCGGTCGGAACTTTGACTGTCTGCCGACAAGAACGCCGTTGTATGGCGACCCGACAGCGCCAGCAGTTCATTTACGGGCATCTCATGTGGGTGCTTGGTAGTATCCTCGTGTTGACCCTGCTGGATGCGCTGACGCTGGAGCTGTTTTTCGTCGTCTCGCTGATCGGGTTTCTCGTCACAGTCGAGTTGGTCGCACCGCAGACCGTCTCGCCGCGCTGGCGGCGACGACTCTGGTGGCTTATCGGAATCGGTCTGGTGGGCTTTGCCTACGTAGTCATCAAACGGGTCCTTGCGATTCTACCGCCGGGGCTGGTCTGATGGCGCTGACACCGCTCTCTGAGGACTCCCGGCTGCCATCGCTCACGCTCCCACAGCTACTACTCGCCGCCTACACCGCCCTCACGGTCATCGCACTCGTCTACGCTGCGAGCACGTCCTCAGCAGCGTTCGGTGCGTATAACTCACAGTGGGACGGGACAGACGAACTCCGAACCGTCGCAGCCGACGCTGGTGCAAACGTGACTGTCGGAACGAATGTGAGTCAGTATCAGGCCAGTGACCCGGACGACACCGTTGCAGTTGTTCTCTCGCCGGCGGAGCCGTACTCGTCCAGCGAGCGGACACGAATCGCTGAGTTCGTCCGGAGCGGCGGGACACTCGTCGTCGCCGACGATTACCGCCCACACGGAAATGCCCTGCTTGCTGCTGTCGGGGCGGAGGCACGCTTCGACGGCCGTCCAGTGTATGACAACCGGAATTACTACCGGAACGCCTCGCTCCCGGAAGCGACGCCCGTCGGCAACTACCCGGAGACGGCGGGTGTCGATACTATCGTCCTCAACTACGGCACGACTATCAGGGCCGGCAACGCGACGACGCTCGTCACCACCTCCGAATACGCCTATCTCGACACCGACGGCAACGGCGAACTCGACGGCGAGGAGCAGTTAGCGTCTCGGCCCGTTGTCACGAGCGAATCGGTGGGTGACGGTCGAGTCATTGCCGTCAGTGACCCGAGTCTCTTCGTGAATGCGATGCTTGAACGCGGTGACAACCATCGGTTTGTCAGGAATCTCGTTGCCGACCACGATACGGCACTGCTGGACTACTCGCATGCCGGTAGCGTTCCGCCAGTGGCCGCTGCCGTCCTCGCCATGCAGCGGTCAGACGTGCTGTTACTGTTCTGTGGCGTCGTGCTGGTCGGGGCGCTATTCGCGTACGACCGCCGTCTCGACGAGTCTCTCCGGGACCGATTCCGCGAAGAGAGGGGCAGCGAACCGAACCCACACCTGTCCCGGGAGGGCGTCAAGAAGTATCTCAGAGCCCGTCACCCGGACTGGGAGGCCGCTCAGGTGGAGCGAGTAACGGAAGCCGTTATTAAACAGCGGCCCGAACGTCAACATAATGACTGATCCGTCGGTACTATACGACCGTCTCAAAGAGGAGACGGACACAGTTCTTATCGGCAACGAGCAGATTCTTCGACACATTACTGTCGCAATGCTCACACGCGGTCACGTGCTTCTGGAGGGGGTCCCCGGCGTCGCGAAAACCACGATTGCCACGCTCGTCGCCAACGCGACTGACCTCCAGCACTCCCGGGTCCAGATGACGCCTGACCTGCTCCCGGCGGATATCACTGGCACGACGGTGTATCACCAGCGAAACGGGGAGTTCGAACTGCAGAAAGGGCCGGTGTTTACCAATCTGGTCATCGCTGACGAGATCAACCGCGCTCCGCCGAAAACACAGAGCGCACTCCTTGAAGCAATGCAGGAGGGGCAGGTCTCTATCGAAGGGTCGACACTCGAACTCCCGACGCCGTTTACCGTCGTTGCGACGATGAACCCGCTTGAGATGGAAGGGACGTTCAAACTCCCGGAGGCACAGCGCGACCGATTCCAGATGAAACTCGTCACTGAGATTCCCGATTCCGATGAGGAGCGTGCAATACTGGATCGGTTCGACGCGAACCCGACGCTCGATGCGGACTCTATCTCACAGGTCATCTCCCGGGACGAACTTCTGGACGCTCGGGCAGCAGTTCCTGAGACACACATCGAAGACAGCATCAAGGAGTACATTCTCGCGCTCGTCGGCGCGACCCGGGACCACCGAAACGTCGTTCACGGGGCCTCACCGCGGGCGACACTCGCACTGCAGAATACAGCCAAAGCGGTTGCTTGTCTGAACGGCCGAAAATATGTCATTCCGGACGACGTGAAAGAGATGGCGCTCCCGGTGTTGCGTCATCGTCTCATTATGAGCAGTGACGCCGAACTAAGCCAGATCAGTGCCGAAACAGTTATCGAAGAGATCCTTCAGTCGACCACGCCGCCGGGGTCCGACACCGATCACAGTGCAGGCGTCGAAACGGCAGTTGGTGACGGCGGAACGAAACGCGAGTCCGAATAGCGCCCGGACCGCAGTTAGTCGGTTTCCGGAGTCGGTGCCATCTCCTGTTCTGGGGTCGCCGCGTCACTGGACTGTGTCGACGGTTGTTCGGGTGTGTCCCACGAAACGGTCACGACACCGCTGAACCGGTCGTCATCGCGCGTATCGACGGTCACCGGTCGATCGAGGCCTGTGGCAAATCCCACCGCAAGCAGGGACACCACTGGGTGATCTAGCTGGTGAATATCGCCGAACGCCGGATTGTCGATAGCGATAGAGGCGGTTCGGTTCTCGCTATCGATTTCGATCGTCGTGTCATCAACGAGTTCGAACTGCTCGGACAGGGCTGCAGTCAGCTGTGTCGCCATGGCATCGGGACCGGTACCGAACGTGCCCGACATCGCCTGCTCGAACTCGGTGTATAGCCGGTCACCAGTCGGGGGAAGCGATATTCCCTGTTCTGCCTCAACGCCCGTGACGAACAGTTCTTCTAGCTGCTCTGGGTCGGGGACCGCGTACTCGACGTGCTGGGGGACGAACAGGCGCGCAGCCGTCTCCGGATGGGATGCTGTTGGGACATATATCCTCTCAGTCTGGAGTTCCAGCTCGCTGACGAGGTGCTGTTCGACATCTGCCAGCGTGTTGAACACCGTATCACTGACCGACGCCGAGACGAACCGCTCGGGGGTGAGATAGAACGTGACGATGCCGGCAAACACACCGGTCCCACCGAACGCGATGAAGATGGTTTGCAGGGCCGGAAAGACAAACGCCGCGACGAGAGACAGTCCACCGACTGCGAAAAAGCCTACTGCGGTCCGTCTGAACGTTGCTCGCCTCGCGCGTGCGTACGATTCACGTAATCGACGGTTTTCCTCCCGCAATACTTCAAGCTCCGCTTCGAGTGTCTGACGGTCCCGCACAACATCGGCTTGTTGGTCGGTGTCATCTGCTGTCATATCCGGTTTCGAGGGCGCAGGTTGACTCATTGGAAATCACGATCCGAAGCGATGTCTGCAGTCACGATGTCGAGTTCTATCAGCAGATAGCGATGGAGCAGATAGCCGACGATGGCAGTTCCGACGAGGATGGCGAACCCAACCCTGAGGGGGTCTATGGTCCAGCGCCAGACCGACAGCCAGACGAAGCCGCCGAGCAGCGGCACGACAAGTGCGACGAGGCTGCTGGCGACTCGACTGTCAGGCGTCTCGGTAGCCACCGAAAGCAATGTGAGGAACAGGCCGCCTTCGACAAGGGCGAGTGATAGCAGTGACGGCGTCTCAACTGTGACGAGTGCTATCTGTCCAAGCACGACCGCGAGAACGGCTGTTCCGGACAGGTAGAGGCCGCCGAGGACAACACCGATGAGGCCAAGCCATACCGGTCCATCCAGGAGAAGCCCTCCTGTTGCTCCGACGATACCAAGCAGGCCGAGCACGGTGGGCAGTGCTCGGCGCGACCGTCCCATCGAGTTCAGTGCTGTACTCATGCGTACCCCCGCTGGTTTGTGTTGGCTGGGCCGGCGGACAGAATAGTCGAGATCTGGTCTAGGGGCCCGACCTCGTAGGCCGTCACCGAGTCGATTTCGTTCAGCTCACGCCGGAACTGGTCGAAGGTCCGATACCGTTCGTAAGCGGTATCGAGGTCGGTGAGGCGGTCGGTATCGAAAGCCACCGATGGAGTGATGAACACAACGACCTCCGTTGCGTTGCGTCTCGCCTGGCCGACTGTGTTCCGCAGTTCGCTCGGGCTGCTGTCGTCTGTACAGATAACTAACAGGTCCGCACTACGTATTTCGTGTGGGGCCGCCTGCAAACCGTTGTACAGCGGTTGATTGGGGAGATGTCGTTTCGATTCGGTAGCGTCTCGATACGCGAGCAGCACCGTTTCCATCGGCGATTGTGTGTCGGCTGCTGGATTCACCGCCCCCGTTACTCTTCCGGTGGCAGCCGCCGTTGCGGGGGCTGTTGCCGGCGTTTCAGCGTTGGCGTCGAGGTCGTTGATCCGGTGCTGGCACGACCTGTAGGCCTCGGTTCTCGCCACTGGAACTCTCGTTTCCGTTACGCCCGCGTCGCCGATAGTGACGTAACCCAGCGGATCGCGGGTCGTTTCGGCACGCTGCTGGAACGCCGCGGCGACCGATTTGAGGTGTTCTAGCTTCGTGTTGCCAGGTGCACCATCGCCCAGCGTCTGACGGTGGTCAAAGATGAGGACCACGCTACGGTTCCCCTCGGCTTCGTAATTGCGGACGTGCGCCTCGTCGAGTCTGGCAGTCGCCTTCCAGTCGACGTATTTCAGTGCGTCGCCCGGGACGTACTTCCGGATTTCCTCGGCCGAGAGGCCACCTGTCCGCCCGCGGGCATCGTGTTCGCCGACACTGCGTAGCAGTTGTTTCCCACCCTGCCCAACGTGAATCGGGCCGACTGACGGTGCCTCGACCAGTACTTCGGGACCTGGTGCCGTCGCGAACGATTGGGTAAACAGCCCGGTGCCGTCGCTGACCGTCGCTGTGGCTCCGGGAATGGTATACTCTCCGACAGTCTCCCAGGTGAGCGGAAGTGTCACCGACGCCAATTGCATCGATGTACCGAGAGTGACCGTTGAATCGGGGCCCGCTTCCATCTGCGCTACGAGTGGAATCTCTGTCTCGACGGAGAGCGGCAGGTGATCGCCGGCGGTGTCAACTGATGCTTCGAGAGTGTACGTCGTTTCGGCGCCGGTCTGTACCCGGGCCCGGTCGAGTGACTGGGTCACCGTGAGATCGTCCCTGAGCTGTGAGACGCCACGAACGAACGCAAACTGCATTGCGAGTAGCCAGCCTGTGAGCCCGACAGCACTGACCACCAACAGGGGTGCATCAAGCACCCCACCACCCACGAGGAGACTACCAGCAGCAGTGACCGCGAGCCAGAACCGTCGGGTGACACGCATTGCCTTCCGTTACTGAACCGAGCCCATTGAAGATACCGACAGCCACAGCCGGAGACCACTGCGTTATGATCGTTTCTGATATCGAAATTGATATTGATATTTGGGGAATTACCTTCTTAACCAGTAATTGAGAATATTGGCGTATAGGTACCATCTATGTCTATTCTAACTCGAATACTGGGAACCTGTATAGGTGCAGTTTCCAAAATCAATCTTAATACTGAATCTAAAAAACCGGGTAACTGTGCCGACACCAGCCACCGCTGGCTCCGTACCGTAGCGCTGGCTCGTTTCGGCGCCGTTGGCCTCGTCATGTTGCTTCTCGCTGGTGTCGTGCTTCCAGCCGCCGGGGGGCCGCCGCAGGTGAACACTGCTAGCGGTGGTGGGGCCAATACGCCAAGCGCGCAGCAGATACAGGCCGACCCGGATGCCACTGATACAGACGGAGACGGGTTATCCGATTCGCTAGAGCGGTCCGTTTACGATACCGACCCGACCAATGCGGACACGGACGGCGACGGCTATCCGGACGGCATGGAAGTCCGCTGTGGACAGGCGATTCCCGATGCGGACCCGCTCCGAACGGACATCTACGTGGAGGTTGATTCCACGGAGTCAACGACGCTCAGCGAGCCGGTCCAGACGTCCATCGTCGAGACGTTCGAGAAGGCACCTGTTTCGAACCCCGACGGCTCCACTGGAATCGATATCCATCTCGTCACGGACGACACGAACCTCTCGGCCAACGGGACGGTTTACTCGAAATCCCGCGCTGGGGCCGGAAACGACATCTATGACTTCCGGGCCAACCACTCGCAGCACCGGTCTGACGGCTATTACTATGTCCTGCTCACCGACGATGTCGCCTACAACGGGGACGACTACTTCGTCGGTGCGGGACGACCTGAGGTCGCGGCGATGGAGCGGTTCGATTCGACGAAACTCACCGCTTCGCTGTTCATGCACGAATTCGGGCACGCGATGGGCCTCGACGCCCATCAGGACGGCATTGACGAGGAGCGCTACTCCCAGACAGAGTACGATAGCGTGATGAACTACAACGGGCTGTACAGACAGCTCACCTATTCGAACGGTACCGACAGCGTGGGCCGAAACGAGTGGCAGTTCGTTGCCGAGAACCGAACACAGCCCGACGTTGCGTGTGCGGAGAACGCGTGCTCTAGCAGATGTACGCGGGCCTGATTCGTTCGAAAAAGGGATAACCGACGGTTAGCTGCTGTCTGCGAGCATACTCATGAAGAACGACCCGAACACGGTCTGTAGTCCGAGTACTACGACTGTCGAGGCCAGCAGGGTCGCTGTGGCTGACGGCAATGCCGCTTCGCCGACGAGCAGCCACTCTCCGAACACACTCCCGAGGTACAGAATCCCGACTGCAGCCGCGAGAATGCCGATGGACGCGCCGTGTTCCAACTGGAACTGCTCCCGTATCATCCCGACGAGTACACCATCGGGTTTGTTTATCGGGTTCGCGGCAATGGAGCTGAACAGTGCGAGCGTCCAGACCTGATACCCGACGATTGCCAGCAGCGACCCGCCCACCATCGTCTGTATCCCGAAGTTGACGCCACTGATCGACAGCTGGGCGATTGACAGTGACATCAACAGTGCCCCGGCAGAGACGAGCAACAGGGCCGGATACGAGAACAGGTACTCAGGCGCGTTCACGAGCATGAAACGGACGTGTCGCCAGCCGTCACTGAAACTGTCGAGCGTTTCCTCGCCTTCACGCTCGTGGTAGATAATCGGGACCTCCTCGATGGTGAGGTCGTTCGCGCCGGCTTCCATAATCATCTCGCTGGCGAACTCCATGCCGGTCGTCTCTAGCTCTAGCGTTTCGAGCGCGTCCTTGGTGAACACGCGGAACCCGCTGTGGGCGTCGCTGACACCGGCCCCGTAAAACGTGTTCAGGAATCGTGTCAACAGTGGATTGCCGACGTATTTGTGTAGCGGCGGCATCGAACCGTCCCGAATCTCTCCCTCAAGTCGACTCCCCATACAGATATCCGCGTCGCCGTTCTTCACGGGATCGAGAAGCTGCGGAATCATCTCGAAATCGTACGTCGTGTCAGCATCGCCCATCGCGATGTACTCTCCCCGCGCCTTGCCGAACGCATAGCGATACGCATAGCCATAGCCCGGTTCATCGGGGGTCACGACTGTCGCCCCTCGCTCGCGGGCTAACTCCGGTGTCGCGTCGGTCGAACTGTCGCTGACGATAATCTCAGTCGGGACGCGCAACTCGGATACCGCTGTTTTGATCCGGTCGATACACTCAACGATTCCTTGCTCTTCGTTGAGAGTCGGCATCACGACGCTCAAAACCGGCGTGACTTCGCTATCCGGTGTGACGAGAAACTCGTCTGCGGTCTTGGCTGCAATCCCCTGTTTATCCGCTTGATTTGCCTGATTTGCTTGTATTGTCATTCCCGTACCTCGGCTGTAACTGGTGCGTCTAGTAGCATGCACTCTCCACTCCCCTGGTCGGCTTTCTGCGAATACGGCTAGTAGGCCCCATTTTATCTGATGTCAATGGCTAACTTCTGACAGGTACCGCATAGTTCCCACACAGAATGTCATGTCAAAGCAACATATAATAAAGCTGTTGGGTGAGGTAATTCATAATTAATAACAATGTTTGGCACGAAGCCGCTCATATCTCCCTGATTGGTCACAACTTCTTCGCACCATGACGGTATTGTGTAGTGAGCACCTATCAGTAAGGCACACTATTCAGGCACTAATGTACGTTGTGAATCATGCATTTATCAGATTAGTATCCTGTATCAGCGGCGTGCTTTAGTTGCAGATATATCAGACAATATGAACTAGCTACTAACAGGATGCCACGACGGGAAGAGTCGCAGTACGCCGGAATTGATGCTCAAAGACAGGTGTGAGGGCCTCGACTATCGCCTACGGTCGCTGGAACTCGTCAAATCTGATTGATACGCTTCAGAGACGCCCTGATGCCGTGTGCCAGCTGACTGCCCCAGGGCGACTCGGTTGCCGGGGTGTCTCACACTGGGCGGCGAAGTCGACTCCGGATTTCGCCGCCAACAGCGTGTACTCGTGGCAGCCGGTTCTCCGATGCGCTGAGCAGCGTTGCGACGCTTAATCCAAGGACGTAAACAGCTCCTAAAAGCATGATAACTGAGATGTCCTTACTGAACCGGAGCGCCCCGCGTAGCGATGCCATAACTATGCATTCTCGGCATGAGTCTAAATCATTTGGGTCTGATTATTAATTTCTGTAACTGGAGGGGTGTTGTTGTTCTGGGCCGTAGATTTAAGCCACCCTATGTGTTAAGAAGTAACATGGCTACAGACCAGTCCGAGGGGGCCAGCCTGCACGTGCCACCGCTGGAGAATACGGCGTTTTTCTCCATTGAGGACGATGACGGCTACGTCCGTATTGAACAGTCACTAGGGAACCAGGTCCTGTACACACCCAACGAAGCGCGGGACATCGCTGAAGCAATTCTCGACGCTGTTGACGAGGCTGTCGAGGAGGAGTAATCCATTGCTGGTGGTCGGCCCTGTTTTGCTGGAAGGCGAGACGGTTTGAATGAGGGCGGTCCACCGTCAGGTATGACAGATGCAAGCCACCGGGCGGCGGTCGCCGAGCGAGCGGCCCGGTCTGGCGGTGTCGTAGCCCGGGAGCAGTTCCGGGGCGACCTCAACGTTGAGTCGAAGGCCAACAAAAACGATCTCGTGACGGAGACGGACCGCGACGCCCAGCGACAGGTTGTCGCCACTGTTCTGGAAGCGTTTCCCGGCGACCGATTCCTCTGTGAGGAAGCCCTCTCGATGCGAGCCGGGCCGGAGGCCGACTACGAGCCCGAAGCAGTCGACAACATCCCACGTAACGGCTCTGTGTGGGTAATCGATCCGATTGACGGGACGGCAAACTACGTCCGCGGAATGCGCCTCTGGGGGACCGCTGTCAGTGCGGTCGTCGATGGCGACCCGGTCGCATCGGTGATCTATCTCCCCTCGTATGGTGACCTCTACGCGGCCGGCCCTGAAAATGTGACACGAGACGGGACTGAACTCTCGGTAAGTGGACGAACCGACCCGGAGACGTTTGCGGTGGCCCCCGTCGGCTGGTGGGACCGCGATGACCGGGACGAGTTCGGTCGGCTGTGTAGTGCTGTCGGCGACCGATTCGGTGACATCCGGCGCCTGGGGTCGTTCCAGGCAACGCTGGCCCACGTTGCCGACGGGGCACTTGAGGGACTCGTTTGCACGCGCCCGATGGCACCCTGGGATACGCTCGCCGGCGTCCATATGGTTCGACAGGCCGGCGGCACAGTCACTGACCTCGATGGCGAGCCTTGGACTCACGACAGCGACTCTGTCGTCGCTTCCAACAGCGAGGCTCACGAGGCATTCGTAGCGGCCGGCAACGAGGCGCTCAGGGGAGAGTAAACTCACTTTCACATCCAAACCCCGCCGCGTCTGGCTCGCGGACTTTCGCTCCACGCACACTGGACCGGAACGCTGAAACCGCCTGCCACCGGTCACTCGGCCATGGAAACGTTCGAACGAGCCGTCGATGAGTACGGGCCCGGCCAGCTCTGGGTGGGCTCTTTCGTTGCAGTCCTCCTCGTTGCGGTTGGGGCCGTTATGGCCGCTCCACAGGCCGTCTGGGATCGGTTCCTCTGGCAGTACTTCTGGGGCCCAGTGTACGCCGACGCCAAGTCGGCCAGCTGTGCCGAAATGACTGCATCCGGCCCACAACCGCTGTACGATGGCTGTAGGGCGGCTATTCAGGATGGGCGGCTCATCGCTGAGCCGGGGTACACTATCGTCTCCGAGGTCGGCTACATGCTGATTCTGGTGTACATGCTCGTCGGCGTCTACTTCCTCCTCGAGCGACTGGACATCGCCAAAGACCCGAAGCTCTACTTCGCGTTCGTGCCGTTCATGCTGCTTGGCGGCGCGTTGCGGACCGTCGAGGACGCGACCGACCGCGCGGTCGACGCCGGGGTCACACCCATCGTCGAGTACCCGCTGAGTTCGCTCATCATCAGTCCCGTCATCTACGGGACGGTGTTCCTGCTGACGTTGCTCGTCCTCGTCGCCTGCGTGGACCTCGAACAGCGTGGCGTCATCGATAGCTACTACCGGACGACCGGCGCTATCGGCGGAGCGTTCGTCGCCGTGACCCTCCTGTATCTCACGGTTGTCGCCCTTACTCGTGAGTATGCGACGCTGTATCCGTCAGTCCTTATCACGACTGTCGTGCTGGCGTCAGCGCTGTCGTACGGTCTGTACCGCCTGTTCGAGTCCTACCGCCCGGCGCTGAACGACGGAACTGGCTATATCGGTCTGCTCGTCATCTGGGGCCACGCAATCGACGGCGTCGCGAACGTCTTGCTGGCCGACTGGCTCGACGCCCTCAACGTCCCACTGACGTACTACCCGAAACACCCGGCCAACGAGTTCATCATCGAAGCCACCGAGGCGCTCCAGCCGGCCGGCCTCTCGGCCGCCATCGGCACGTCGTGGCCGTTCCTGATCGTCAAGCTCGCCGTCGCTTCGCTGGTCGTCTCGCTGTTCAATCAGGAGTTCATCGACGATAGCCCGCGGTACGCGCTCCTGTTGCTCATCGCCGTCACCGCGGTCGGTCTGGGGCCGGGGACGCGGGATATGCTGCGGGCGACGTTTGGCATCTGATTACGGACTTCGGCTATTCGACTCCGCCTCTCGTTGCGTCGGCGCTACGGAAACGGATGCTGTTCCCTGTCGAGCCGCGGCTCGAAGCCCAACTCGGCCGGCACAGCTTCGGCCCGCTGGCCGAAGAACGAATCACCGAAGAACAGCGGTTGGGCCGACGGACAGACGACCCGAACCGCCTCGAACCCGAGCTGTTCGAGATCGCGCGTTGTCAGCCGTGCCCCGTGTGGCGTGAGCCCCGCATCCGCCGACCGGTCACACAGTGTCTCTAGCTCCGCCTCACCGGAGAGGTCTGCATCGGGGCCGAGCGAGTCCAGCGGGACCGCCGTCTCGGTGGCCGTCAGGTCGGCGGCCTCGCCGGGTGATTCGGCGTAGCGTCCGATTGCGCCCTGTGCGTCCATGGCCGCCTCTGGCCCCATGCTGTCGAGTTCCATCCAGTTCTGGAGCGCCTCCTCCAGCGCGCCGACGGCGGCCGCGCCCGGGTCCAGATCTGCGTCGGTCCCGAGCGCGAAGCGCGGCCATTCGTCCTGTTCCAGCGCGACAGTGATGACTGGCACGTCCACGTCCTGTGTCAGCAACAGCGCCGTCACGTCGAGCCCCTCAGATGTCGCGCGCCGTTGGAGCGTGTCGTACTGCTCGTGGTCCTCGACAGCCACCCGGAGCGGCTCGAAGGTCGAGTACCACGACAGCATCGCGGCGTCACGCTCGATGACCTCGTACAGCCCGGTCAGTAACGCCTCGGTGACGGTGTTTCCGAGTCCGAGCCCGGTCGTCGTTGCCGGCCTGACAGCGTCCGATGGCGGCGGATAGTGGACGGTTTCGGCGGGCAGCGACCGACGGTCATCGGTCAGTAGATTTTTCGCCGGGACCCAGCGGAGTGCCGTCGAGTCGTCCCACTCGGATTCGTCCCTCACGAACGCATCGGGTGTGACGGCATCCGGAACATCGGTGACGGTCCCGCGTTGCAGCGTCCCGTCTCTGTAGACGCCGGCTGCGTACCGCTCGTAGTTCTCGCCGAGCGCTTTCATGAAGGCTGTATCCCAGTCGATAGCGACACCGGCGGCCTTGGCGGCGGCCGACACGTCGCTGAATCCGGTGGTGTCGGCGAGCGTCGACAGGTAGTACGGAGCCGGGAACGACTCGACCTCGCCGACTTCCGTGGCGATACCGACCCGCTCGTCGAGGCCCAGTTCCGCCCGTGAGAGCGCCTCGCTGTCCGGGGCTGTCCGGCGACCGTCGTCAAGGGTGCGGCTCGGCGTCTCGCCACAGTCACAGCCCGGGACCGGCAGGAACCGCCGCTGCGTATGTGGGAGTTCCGTGACCGTCCCGAAGAGGGCAGCGTCCCCGTCGAGAAATCGGGTGACCAGTCGACCCGCCAGCGCTCCCGCGAATCGCTGCGTGGCTGCTGCTGGGGCTTCTGTGATCTCCTCGGTATCGTCGACCGTCGCCTCGACACGAGTCCGCAGACAGTCGAAACAGCCCGTCTCGGGTCCGAAGCCGCTGACCGCGGCGTCAGTCACCGGGACGCCGCCGACGCCGCCCAGTTCGACGGCGACCCACGGAATGGCATCCCCGTTCGCCCGGCCGTTCCACGCCGTAAACGTCTCTGACCCGACGGTATCGACGACGACGGCGAGATCGCCACTGCTGTCCGCCGGTGTCGACGGCTGTGCTACTGAAACATCGATATCAGCGAGAAACGCAGTGAGTGCATCGACGGCCGGTCCACGCCCGACAACTTCGACAGTTCGCATGCCGAAGCCCTCGTGGTGAAGGGAGAAAAACCTACGCGGCGAGGATGGACTGAGCCACGGAGGCCAGCTCGTCCGGGTCGGCGTCTTTGAGCCGGTCGTCACCGAGCATCAGGCGGAGCCGCGGTCGGCCCACGTCGATTGGGACCTTCTCAGTGTCGATGAGGTCCATGTCTTCGAGTTTCGTCTTCGTCCGCGAGAACGTCGCCTTGCTCGCCAGCCCGACATCCTCGCCCCATTTGCTGATGTCGTACAGCAGCTCACCGTTCCGTGCGGCCACGAGCAGGCTGATGGTGACCTCGTCGAGGCCGTCGCCGTCGCCGCGGGCCGTCGACAGAGAGCTGAGAACGTCGTTGAAGTCCGACGCGGTTTCCGGGCCGATGTCGGATTCCAGCGTGCTCTGGACGCGGTTGAGCGGCGGCGTCCGGAGCGAGTACTCGTCGGCGTCTTCCCAAGCCGAGTCGTAGTAGTCGTAGGCGTTGTCCACGAACGCCGCGTCGTCGGTCCCGAGACCGCCGACCGTGTCGCTGATGGTCACGAGCGCATACACCGTATCGACAGTCACCGCAACCGAGTGGTTCGGCACGTCGTCGAGCAGTCGCATCGTGAGCCGCTCCTCGTCGATGAGGTCGGCCGCGGTGCTCGCAACGAGGAAGTCGTCCATGACATCCTTCAGTGCCCGCTCGTCTGCTAGCAGCCGAACTTCGGGGGCGTCCGAGTCCGCGTCAAGTGTCGATACAAGCTCCGAGATGCTCCGCCGCGACGGGTTCACGACGTACACCGGCTCGTCAGTTGCCCCAAACACCGTGGTCAACATAGAACCGACGTCGTCTTGCAGGAGATTTTCGGTCATTGTCCCTTGGCAGTATCTAGTGCATTAGTATATTTAATTTTACCGGCCATACTGTGTTGATTTCGCTAACAATCAGACAACACACACCGGTAAGAGGCGATAAAATATTGGTCAACTGTCCTAAGCAGAAGCCGCTCGCCTCACGGACTGAACCACCGATTCTGAGTGTCGATTTCGCATGAAACCGGTAGAACAAATGGCTGCCTCTCTGCTTTCCGTTCTGCAAACCCGCGATTTCAGCACAGTATCTAATACGCAAAGTGAATACAAAGTAGCGACCTACTGTGACTACTTGATGACCGGACGCTGAAACGGTTGCAGCCGCCTCGGTTTCGCTTTCGGAGCCCGGCAGTGTGGGGTTCCGTCAGAAATCCGTCCGGAGGAGCGCGGCTAGGTCGTCGGACCAGTGAAACTCCCCGTCATAGATGACAGGCAGTGACGTCTGGCTCAGCGTGTCGGCCAACTCGGAAACGCTGAGCGAATGGCTCGTCTGCTCGCCGTTCAGGGCAGCGCTGTCGTCGAACGGTAGCCGGTAGCTCTCACCGGGCCGTTCCGGGGACACGACCGTACACTCTACGTCGAAGCCTGTCTCCCCTTCGGAGAGCCAGACGACCGCTGGGTGTGCAGGATTGGGAACGATCGAGTAGGTCCCGTCGCCGACGACCGCGTAGTCCTTGCACATCATTATCCGCCGACGGGCGAGTTCCAGCGCACGCTGGATGCTGAATCCGTTGCTGAGCAACCGTGCGAAGGCCGTCCCGACTAGGGCGGCGTGCTTGTCCAACACGTCGGTAAGTGTCACCGCGCCGGCGACCGCGCCCTGTTTGACAAGGTCAAGCCCTTCATCGTAGGAGCCACAGGCGTTCAGGAAGAACGTCTGTGTTCGGGCCTCTGATAGCGATGCCAATGCCAGGTTACCGTCGGGACAGCGCAGTCCCTCCTCGTCGCAGTGGCCGATGAAGTGGACGAAATCGGCCGGCTGTCGGAACACGTCGGCCAGCTCGTTGACCGACAGCAGCTTGCTGACCTGGACGTCCATTGGTAGGTCCGCTGCCCGGTATATTTCTGTGACTTCCGTGTGCTCGTCGGCCATCTCCTCATCGTTGAGGACGACCGCGACCCGTTGACTGTCGGCATCCCGGTTCTGAATCCGGTAGCGGTTGAGGTACGCCTCCGCTGGCGTTTTGCACGCGTCTATCGGGTTCCCTGGCGCGAGCCACGAGTGCAACTGCCCTTCGCGCAGATTCGGCTCGATAACCGGCGGACGCTCGGCTGACCCACGACTCAGATACGAATCCGCCAGCGTCCTGTCGAGAAGCTCTCCCCGGTCGAGCCGGGAACTGTCCGGCAGGTAGATGAGGCTGAGCCGGTCGAGCAGGAACGGGAGACAGCGGACCCGTTCCGGTTTCGGCGAGACGTACGTCGAAAGGGGCCATTCAGGCAGGATCGAGCGCACGGCCTCGTCGGAGACCTCGATGTATCGCTCGAGCCGCCCAGCTGGCGACAGCGACCGAAGCGTCTCCGCGTCGAGTGAGAGCGCCGACGTGATACGGGGGCCGCTCTCTGCCGGGTCGACGCGTCTGACCTGACAGTCGAGGTAGAACACCTTGCGGAGTAGCGCCGCGACGCCGGCCTGTAACGACGGCCAGGCGTCAAAGGAGAGGTTCACAGACGTGCCTTCGGCCGTCAACAGCGCGGCATCCCGTGACTCAACCACCACGTCCGCCCCGAGATAGTAGGCTAGCGGTGCGCTGACGAGCAGCTCCGCCTCGCACTCCGGAACATAGAGTGTGATTCCGGTTTCGGGACGGTTCTGTCGAACCGTTTCGGGGATACGGGTCGTTTCACCGGTCGTGACTATCGGCGGGTGTCCGCGGAGTTCTGGGTGCGAGCGGGACGGCTGCATCGTGTGATGGGCCCCGCCCAGATGGGTGACCGCCGTTGCAAGGCCTGCGGGCGTCGCAGGGACCTGCAGGTGCGGCCGCTTTGCGTTCGTTTCCCAGACGAACCCGACAGTTATACTGGTCGGTTCCCGGAAGGCAAGCACAGTGGTAACACCGGCCGAGTGGAGCGACGCCGGACCGTCGAAGCGGACGTGGATCCGAATGTCGTCAACGATGCCAAGCGGCGACTCTTGGCCACTATCCGAAGCACGGGCCTGCATCGTCAACAGGTACTCTCCTGTCTCAAGCGTCGTCGGTGAATCAACCGTCTCAGCATCCGTGTCAGTGCCGACTCGGGTTACCGTGGCATCCACCGCCGGCAGCGCCAACTCGGTGACGGACCCGCTGTAACAGTCGTCGACAGTGTGTGGCAACCGTTCGCCGTCTGTGACTTCTCGATCGTGTAATTGGTGCACCAGTGCGGTCGGGTCGACCGTTTCCCCATCCCAGTCCAGCGTTTCACCGCCGTCCCGGCCCACCCGCTCGCCTGCCACCCCCCAGGTGACCATATGTGAATATGTGGAACGTCATCTGATATATACGTACGGTTGTCAGTACGTCCTCATCGCCAACCATATTCAGCACCGGATGCGGAATAAGACTGTCACACACACGGTGACCAAAGGGTAGATTATTGTCGTATCAGTCCTGACTCGGATACATGAGCTACGAAACCGTCCGGGAAGCGGACCCGGCAGTCGCGGACGCTCTGGAGGGCGAACGAGGCCGGCAAAACGACACGCTGGCGATGATCGCCAGCGAGAACCACGTCAGCGAGGCTGTGATGGAGGCACAGAGCTCCGAGTTGACGAACAAGTACGCCGAGGGCTATCCCGGCGAGCGCTACTACGGCGGCTGTGAGTACGCCGACGACGTCGAGGAACTCGCTATCGACCGCGCGAAGGAACTGTGGGGTGCGGACCACGTCAACGTCCAGCCACACTCCGGTTCGCAGGCCAACATGGGCGTCTATCTCGGCGTCCTCGAACCCGGCGACAAGATTCTCTCGCTCGACCTGACTCACGGCGGCCACCTCTCGCACGGCCACCCGGCGAACTTCGCCGGTCAGGTGTACGAGGTCGAGCAGTACAAGGTCGACGAGGAAACCGGCTACATCGACTACGAGGGTCTCCGCGACCACGCAGAGGAGTTCGAGCCGGACATCATCGTTTCGGGCTACTCCGCGTATCCCCGGGAGGTCGACTTCGAGCGGATTCAGGAGGCCGCCGATGCGGTCGACGCCTACCACCTTGCGGACATCGCCCACATCACCGGTCTCGTCGCTGCCGGCGTCCATGAGTCGCCGGTCGGCGTCGCAGACTTCGTCACGGGATCGACGCACAAGACCATCCGCGCCGGCCGCGGTGGCATCATCATGTGCGACGAGGAGTACGCCGACGACATCGACGCCGCCGTCTTCCCCGGCTCTCAGGGCGGCCCGCTGATGCACAACGTCGCCGGCAAGGCTGTCGGCTTCGGCGAGGCGCTGGCCCCCGAGTTCGAGCAGTACGCCCAGCAGACCGTCGACAACGCCATCGCGCTCGGCGACCGACTCAAAGAGCACGGCCTCTCGCTGGTCTCGGGCGGCACGGACAACCATCTCGTACTCATTGACCTCCGACCGTCTCATCCCGACACCACTGGCAAGGAAGTCGAGGAAGCGCTGGAGGAAGCCGGCATTGTCCTCAACGCCAACACCGTTCCGGGCGAGACCCGCTCGGCGTTCAACCCCTCGGGCATCCGCGCCGGCACGCCCGGGCTCACCACCCGCGGCTTCGACGAGGACGCCTGCCGCGAAGTCGCGGACCTCATCTACAAGGTCGTCGACGCTCCCCACGACGACGATGTCGTCGCGGAAGTCAGCGACCGTGTGGACGAGATGACCGACGAGTACACGCTGTACGACTGAGCGGTCCCGACCGTCGTTTTACCGGCGGTACCGGCTTTCGTCACTGACGTCCCTGAACAGCATCGTGAGCGGGACCAGAACCGCCATCGCGACGGCGATAAGCGCGAGGATGGGTAGCGGCGGCAGGAACGCCAGTGCCATCCCGACCGCGTCCCCCTCCACGGCGTTGACGGCGGCGACCGCTCCGCTGTCGTAGAATATCGTGTAGAGAACGCCAAACAGGACCGTCATGAACACGATAGAGTAGAGCATCCGAAACGGACGGGTGACGATTTCGACGGCATTGTGCCGGATTCGTCCGATTTTTCGGCTCGATCCTCTGTTCGTTTCGCTGACGAGCAGGCCCAAGAGGCGTCGGACAACCATGAGACACAATGGATGGCTGACAGCATGAACGTATACCCTGATTACCGACGACGCGCTCGTCCGAGCACTCCGGCGTGCCCGCTGTTTTTTCACCACACTCACCGTTGCGTTCAGCGTGACCGAGACCGACAGGACGCGTCGCGCGGTCCTGACTGCGGGCGTGGCGGCAGTTACCGCGCTCGCCGGCTGTGACAGCGGCTCTGGCCCAGACTCGCAGCCGTCCGAAACCGGGACGACGCCGCCCACGGAACCGACGACGACCGCTCTGACCCCGACGGAGGGAACCGAGCATTCTGACCTAGACCTGCGTGAAGCGAACGTGACCGACGTGGCCGTGACGAACAGCGGGGGGCAGGACTATCGGTTCGACGTGACGCTGTATCACGACGACGACGGCGAGGACGGCTACGCGGACTGGTGGCAGGTCGAGACGCTGGCCGGAGACCGACTCGGCCGCCGGGACCTCCTGCACGCTCACTCGACGACTCCGTTCACCCGTTCGGAGACGATTGCGGTTCCCGGCGATGTCGCATGCGTGGTGGTCCGGGGCCACGACCAGACCCACGGGTACGGCGGGCAGGCGATGACGGTGGCTGTCCCGGACGGCGCGACACGGGCCATCCGGCAGGGGGCCGAGCGGAAGTCGGTCGCCGAGTCGGACTGTCCCTGAGCAGGGTCGCTGTGGCGGCTGGCCGAAATCCGGGACGTTCATACCGCCCCGTGCCGCCGTTGTACCTAATGACAGAGATTATCGACGGCAACGCCGTCGCACAGTCGATTCGGGACGACCTGGTCGCGTCCATCGACCGCCTCGCCGACGCCGGCCACCGTCCGTCGCTAGCGACGGTGCTGATGTCCGAGGACCCGGCCAGTGAGACGTACGTCTCGATGAAACAGGACGACTGCGAAGAGGTCGGTATCGAGGCCATCGACATTGACATCGACCCCGACGCGGACGCCGCCGAACTGTACGACACAATCGAGGACCTCAACGCCGACGACGATGTCAACGGCATTCTGGTCCAGATGCCCGTCCCCGACCACGTCGAGGATAGGGAGGTCCTCCGGGCTATCGACCCGATGAAAGACGTCGACGGCTTCCACCCGGAGAACGTTGGCCGACTTGTCGCCGGCGACGCCCGCTACAAGCCCTGCACGCCCCACGGCGTCCAGAAGCTCATCGAGAGCGCCGGCGTCGACACCGAGGGCAAGGACGCCGTCGTCGTCGGCCGGTCGGACATCGTCGGCAAGCCGATGGCGAACCTGTTCATCCAGAAAGCCCCGGGTGGCAACGCGACGACGACGGTGTGTCACTCCCGGACCGACGACCTCGCCGAGCGGACGCGAAACGCGGACATCCTCGTCGCCGCGGCCGGCGTCCCGGAGATGATAGACGGCGAGATGATTCAGGAGGGCGCGACGGTCATCGACGTGGGCATCAACCGCGTCGACGCCGACACAGAGAAGGGGTACGAACTCGTCGGCGATGTCGAGTACGAGAGCGCGAAGGAGGTCGCTGGCGCAATCACGCCGGTCCCCGGCGGCGTCGGCCCGATGACCCGCGCGATGTTGCTGTACAACACGGTCAAAGCGACGGGCCTGCAACACGACATCGACGTCGACCTCCCCTGAATGCCGGCGCTCGCGGCCTTCCGGAACCGTGACGTGCTCACCCGGCGTGTGACCCGCGAGACCGACGCGGCGGGCGTCGATGCGGTCCGGGCCCGCGCCGAGCGCGGCTGCCACTGGGCAGTGGGTGCGCTCGTCACCGACCCCGACGACCGCGTGCTGTTCGTCTACGAGGACGACACGTGGAAGCTCCCGGGCGGCGGCGTCGAGGCCGGCGAGACCCGCCGAGCGGCCGTGCGCCGCGAGGTGCGCGAGGAGACCGGGGTGGACATCGCCGTCGACGGACTGGCCGCCGTCACCGAGGTCACAGTAACCGACGGCGGGCGCGAGGCGACGTTCTTCTTCGGGACCTACCGCGGCACGCCCGCGTCGACGGCGCTCGCGTCGGACCCCGGCCTCGACGGCGAAGCGATAGAGACCGTCACGTGGCGGGACTCGGTTCCCGAAAACTGTCTGGACGAGTCGCTTGTACGGCGACTCCGGTGACGGTTACACCGTGTCGTCCTCGATTCCGGTGAGCCAGTTTTCAGCTCTGACGAAGGCGCTCTCGTCGCCGGTGATGTACGACCCCAGGTCCCGCGCTGCATGGACGAGGCGGTTCGCGTCCGCGGGGTCGACGTCGCCGTCCAGCGCCTCGACCCGCTTTCGATGGTCGCGGATCCGCCCGGAGAGCTGTCGCGCGGTTGGTTCCGGATCGGTGTCCAGATACGTCCGTACGTCCCGCTGATAGCTGTCGACAGCGGCCGCCATCGCTAAACCGTACGGCACGCGAAGCGCCGACGGGACGTCTTCGACGGACGGACGATTACCGTCGTCAGCCCCACCGAGCAGTTCGTAGAAGTACCGCTCGGCCGGGTCGCCGCTGCGCAACTCTCGGGTGAGGTGTGCGCCGACGTGCTGGAGTTCGACCGCGGCGACAAATGTCGGGTCGAGCGGGCGAAGCTCGCCCGCGTCGATGAACCCCCGCTTGCGCGTGTACTCTCGGCACCGCTCCGCTGCCGCATCAGCGAGTTCCCGCGTCGTCTCCGCGTCGATTCGGCTCCGTACCGGCGTCAGGTCGAGCGTGGTTGGTGTATCCGTGTGCTCGGTGTGCTCGTCGATCCCGACGCTGTGGATGCTACCACAGTCCGGACAGGCGATGCTTCCGGTCTCGTAGTACCGCCACCGCGTGCCACAGTCTTGACACTCGCGCTCCCCGCGGACTTTCATACGACATAGTGAGAGGGCAGCCCTCAAGATTGTTCCGTGCGGGCTGTCTACGCCCACGTATGCGCTCGGAAGACGAGATCCGCGAGCAGTACGAGTTCCTTGTTGAACAGCTAGACGACGAGGAGATGAACCACGAGCGGGTCCGGATGATGTTCACTCACTACAAGCGGGCACTCGGATGGGTGCTTGAGGAGGAACATATATAGATTAGTTACAACTTACATTCATATCTACTTCGATAACTAACATCTGCTGGACGGGGCCGGTACTTTTAAGTTATTCTGCCCCATTCGACCAAGTGACGCTTCGCTTGGAGGGCCGAAGCGTCAGCGGGGACCAATTCAGGGCGGCAAGCGGTCGCGTTTTTCGCGACCGCTTTCCACTTACTTCGCTGCTAACAGTCTAGTACAAGTGGTTTCTGTGTATCTGAAACGTAACTGCTCGGCGATACGACGCGCTCGATAGACAGTTGTGTGTCCGCCGCGTGTGCCGCGCCAGTTCAACCTCGATGCTGCCCTCGGCGACGCCGCCCTTGACCACCATGCGCGACTGTCACCCCAAGTTCACCGGTAATAGTGCCGCGAGGTGCTTCCCCTGCGCTGATGTGATCGTATTGTCAGAGGTCGGTCATCGTTCTGAGATGTGACACGGTGACGGTGGGTTGACTACTCCTTCCACTACAATCAGGCGTGTTTCTGCCAACTGTAACCTGCAGTGACAAATAATACGGCTGCCATCAGTTTCCGGAGAATGATGATATACTGACTGTATTTACCGTATGGGCAAAACGATGACTGAGGGCCTACATACAGAAAATTCGACACGTAGAGGTGCCGAAACTATATCAAATTCTCTGGGCCGATATATTTAACAGTATAGATACTAAATCGTTACATAGGAGAATCGATGCACGACTTGACAGGATTCCAGCGTGACCTGCTCTACGTGATCGCTGGCAGGGAAGAGCCCCACGGGTTAGCTATCAAGGAGGAACTCGAAGCGTACTACGAGAAGGAGATCCATCACGGTCGCCTGTATCCGAACCTCGACACGCTTGTCGACAAGGGACTCGTCGAGAAGGGCCAGCGCGACCGCCGGACCAACTTCTATACCCTCACGCGCCGCGGGCGTCGCGAAATCGACGCCCGCCGTGAGTGGGAAGACCAGTACGTCGACCTGTAACGAGGTCACACCGCCGCTGGTAAGGCTGTCGTTCCCGGGTAGCGACGAGACACATCGCTGGCTTGTACCGGTGGTCGACCGCTGACTGCCGAACGAGAAACACATGCCCGGAACCAACAACTGTTAACTTATGTCACACGTATGTGCTCTATGTCGATTCTTTTGCAGCTCTCTCCGGTCCCAATTCAGACGACAGTGTTTCGAATCCTGCTCGCGGGGGCGCTTGGGATGTTTCTGGGGCTCGAACGGGAGTGGTCACAGAAGTCGGCCGGTGTTCGGACGTTCGCGCTGATTAGCCTGCTCGCTGCGGTGTTCACGCTGGTCGAGAGCCAGGCGCTGCTCGTCGTCGGTGGCGTCCTGGTCATCGTGCAGGGGATCTTGCTCGCAGTGCAGGGGCTCCTCGGCAGTGCGGAAGAAGAGGGGCTATCGCTGACCACATCTGTCTCGATGCTCGTCGCATACGGCATTGGGGCACTGGTCGCACAGGGGTTCATTCTCGAAGGCGTTTCGGTCGCCGTCTTCTCGTCGTTGCTACTGGTGCTCAAGCGGGAACTCCACTCCCTTGCGTGGGGGCTCACTCGCGAGGAACTACGCTCAGCGACGGAGTTCGCCATCATCGCCTTCGTCATTTACCCGTTGCTTCCGTCCGAACCGGTCGAACTGCCTAGCGGACTGGTCGACGTGACCGTGGAACTGCGTGTCATCTGGCTGATGGTGGTGTTCGTCGCCGGCATCGGCATCGTCAACTACGCCATCGTCCAGACGTACGGCGGCCGCGGCATCGCCGTCACCGGCTTCTTCGGCGGTCTCGCGTCGTCGACGGCGGTGGTCGGCACGATGCTCGACCACGTTCGACAGCGGCCGGACGCAACCTCGTATGCCGTTGCCGCGATTCTGCTGGCCGACGCAGCGATGGCGCTCCGGAATCTCCTTATTACCGTGTTCTTCACCGTCGAGCGCGGCGTTTTAGTCGAGGCAGTTGTTCCGCTTGGGGCCGTCATTGTCGGCAGTGTCGTTGTCGCCGCATACACCGCAGATTGGTCCGAGACGGTCGAAATGGGGCTTGAAAGCCCGTTCTCTCTACGGAATGCGCTCGCTTTTGGCGGGGTATTCCTGCTGGTCGTAGTCGCTGGCGGGTTCGCAGAGACGCAGTTCGGAACAGCAGGTCTCTACGTCACGTCGGCCCTCAGCGGGCTGGTTTCCAGTGCCGGGGCGACGACCTCAGCCGTGTTGTTGTACCGCGGCGGCGCTATCGACGGACCGACGGCGATGGTCGCCATCCTGATCGCGACGGCCGCCAGTATCATGATCAAAGCAGCGCTGACCGCCCCGGGACCGAACCGCGCCTTCGCCACCCGTGTCGCATTCTGGAGTTCGGTCGTCCTCGGTGTCGCAACAGTGCTGGCGCTGGGACTCTTGATTTAAAACTGGTAGCGCCGGTCATCCTTGTCCTGTTGCTGGGGGAAGTCGTTCCCGGTCATCTGGTCGAAGGTCATCCCTGAGAGGTACTCGTCGTACGTGCAGTCGTAACTCGACCGGAGGTGGAAATCAAGTGTCCCACGGTCGACGGTCGACTGAAACAGCATATGAACCGCGCGCCTGACGAGTTCGTCCGGATCGTCTGGGTCGAGTGCGACTGACAGCATCGCGAGTTCGTTGCGTGTCTCACGGTCGATGGACAGCTCGAACTCGTCGTCGAAGTCGCCGTACGCCGCTTCGATATCATCCTGCAGATCTTCGAGGCTCATACGAAAGGAGACGTCGAGCGCGAGGAAACCCCTTACGACTCGTCTGAGGCCGCTCCGTCAAAACACGTGTCTACGCCAGTATATCATATGATAAATTATATCATGGGTTGAACATAACGATTGGTAGCGGTCGACCACTGAAGGGTTCAGATCAGTAATGACAGGTGGTGGGGACGAGACAGCAGGGTCCGGCCAGCACGACGGACTGCGAGAGCGGCTTCGCGCAGCACTTCCGGGCGTGTACGCGCGAAACTACGCGGCAAAATTCGCTGTCGCGCTGGCAGTAATCGTCGTCGTACTCGCAGCCGTCGGCTTCGGCAGCTACCTGCAGATACAGAAACGGGTTGTCAGCGACGCAGCGACGGACCTCGAAACGTCGGCCACGCATCGCGCCGACAGCATCGAGCAGTGGCGGACAACCACCGAGACGAATGTCATCGCTATCGCGGCTGCAGGGGTGTACGACACTGGAACGCCCGCAGATATCAGACAGTACCTCACCACAGCAGCCACGGCAGAGTCGTCACGGGTTCGGTCGCTTCACTACGTCTCCACCGTCGACGACTCGGAGGTCGTTGTTGCTAGCACTGACCAGAGCACAGACAGCCGGGCTCCGTGGGCGGTCAACCCCGCGTGGAAGTCCCCAGTACTGGCGACGTTGAACGATACGACCGGTACTGAGACAGTAGTGCAATCGACGGCATACGCGGACGGTAGCGGCCACTCGATAGCGTTTGTGACTCCCGTCTCCGATGGCGACGGGGCACTAATTCTGGTTGCGCGGGTCCCGGTGGGACAGTTCAACGACGGTCGCAGCGGGTTTGAAACGCGACTGCTCACCGGGGACGGAGACCCGCTTATCGACGGTCAGGACGGTTCCGCGCCGCTCAGTCAGGACGGTCTCCGGGCCGCAACAGCGGGCCGAACGACGACTATCGAAACTGAAGACCGTGTCACAGCGTACACGCCCGTCAACGGCACGTCGTGGGTGGTCGCGACGAGCGCCGAGCGCGAGTCGCTGTACGGGACCAGCCGACTTGTCCGCCAGGGATTTCTCGCTGTCATCGGGACGGCAGTCGTCACGCTGGGCGTCGCGGGGTATCTCTTCGGACGGCACACGGTTCGACCAGTGGTACAGCTCCGCGACCGAACGCACGCGATGAAAGAGGGTGACCTCGGCGTCGATATCTCGACCACTCGGCAGGACGAGATCGGGCGGCTGTACGACGCGTTCGAGAACATGCGGGATACGCTGCGGAGCCAGATCCGACAGGCGCAGGCGGCTCGTGAGGAAGCCGAACGGTCGAGCCGCGAACTCGAACGGCAGAACGAGCGGCTGGACGAGTTCGCGTCGACGCTGAGCCACGACCTCCGCAATCCGCTGACGGTCGCTCGGGGACATGTCGAACTGCTTGCGACACGGCTGTCGGATCCGGAGACGGATGCGGCCGACCTCCAGTCCCACATCGAGAAAATCGAAGACGCACACGACCGTATCGAGTCGATAATCGACGACGTGCTGACGCTGACGAGAAAGGGAGCAAGCGTCGAGGAGACCGCTCCGGTTCCGCTGGAGGCCGTCGTCACCGATGCGTGGGACAACATCGACAACAAAAGCGCTGGCATCGAAGTCACGGGGAGTCGAACCATCGACGCCGACCGGACGCGACTCTTACGCGCCTTCGAGAATCTGTTTCGCAACGCTATCGACCACGTCGGCCCGGACGTGACTGTCACGGTCGGACTGACGGAACACGGATTCTATGTGGCCGACGACGGGCCGGGAATCCCGACTGACGCGGTCGACAACATCTTCGAGTACGGCCACACGACGAGCGAGGACGGGACCGGGCTTGGCCTTTCTATCGTCAAGACAATCGCGGAGGCCCACGGCTGGCGGCTGTACATCGATACGACCTACCCCGACGGCGCGATGTTCGTGTTCGCGGACGTGTTCAGCGAGGACGAGCCGGACTGGTACGGAACCGAGTTCGAGTGGGGCCGACCCGAAGCCGACGACTGATATCACCGGCTATTGCAGGATTCCATTCTCTGTCGAGGGGATTCTCTCCAGACGCACGGTCAGACGAGCGGTACCGACCGCCACGCACAAATCAGGACAGAGCCAAGCGGGGGTATGACCGACCAGTCGACAGCGACGGACCGCCCGGGAGACGTGCCCACGGACCCGTCGGCTGTCCGGGACGCGCTCGTGGAGTGGTACGAGGCGGATCACCGCTCGTACCCGTGGCGGGAGACGACAGACCCCTACGAGATTCTCGTTTCTGAGGTGATGAGTCAGCAAACCCAGCTGGACAGGGTCGTCGACGCATGGGAAGACTTTCTTGACCGCTGGCCGACTGCGGCGGCGCTGGCAGCGGCCGACCGTTCTGCCGTGGTGGGTTTCTGGACCAGTCACTCGCTGGGGTACAACAACCGGGCGAAGTACCTCCACGAGGCCGCGGGGCAAATCGTCGAGGACTACGACGGCGAGTGGCCCCGGGACCCGGACGGCCTCAGCGACCTGATGGGGGTCGGCCCCTACACCGCCAACGCCGTCGCCTCCTTCGCGTTCAACAACGGGAACGCAGTCGTGGATACGAACGTCAAGCGCGTCCTGTACCGCGCCTTCGACGTGCCGGACGACGACTCGGCATTCGAGGCGACCGCGAGCGCGCTCATGCCGGAGGGACAGTCACGGGTCTGGAACAACGCCATCATGGAACTGGGCGGGGTCGCCTGCGAGAAGACGCCCGACTGCGACGGCGCGGAGTGCCCCTGGCGCGAGTGGTGCGGGGCGTACGAGACGGGCGATTTCACCGCGCCGGACGTGCCCACACAGCCCGAGTTCGAGGGGAGCCGCCGACAGATGCGGGGCCGGGTCATCTCGGCGCTGAAGGAGTACGACGAACTGCGGCTGGACGACCTCGGCCCCCGCGTGCGCGTCGACTACGCTCCCGACGGGGAGTACGGCCGGGAGTGGCTCCGCGGGCTGCTGTCGGACCTCGAAGACGACGGGCTGGTTGAGTGCGAGGGGGCCGGCGATGGAGTCGTCGCTCGCCTCAAACGCTGACCGCGAGTGGCATACATCTTGAACCCCTGTGGCTAATACGTTCCCAATGGTTGGCTTGCTCGGCTCGGTCGCCCTCATCGTCATCGCAACCGTGGTCATCTGGAAAGGCAGCGGGTACTTCGAGCAGGCCGCCGAACGACTGAGCAAGTACTACGGGCTGCCGGTAGCGGTCCACGGTGCTATCGTCGTCGCCGTCGGATCGAGCTTTCCGGAGATCAGTTCGGTCGTCATCAGCACTGTCATCCACGACGAGTTCTCGCTGGGCGTCGGGGCCATCGTCGGAAGCGCAATCTTCAATCTGCTCGTGATTCCAGCCCTCGCGGCGCTGTCGAGCGAGGAACTTCGGTCGACGCGCGACATCGTCCACAAGGACGCCCAGTTCTACGTTATCAGCGTCCTCATCCTCTTTATCGTGTTCGCGCTCGGGGCGACCTACGTCCCGGGCGGGACGAACCAGGCGGCCGTCCTGACCCCCGCACTCGCCGTCGTCCCGCTGGTGACCTACGGCATCTACGTCTTCCTGCACCAGCAGGACGCGAGCGACCACGTCGCAGACGAGACCCACAGCGTCCGTCCGGGCCGGGAGTGGGGCATGCTCGGGGTCGGCCTCGTCGTCATCACCGTCGGCGTCGAGGGGATGGTCCAGGGAGCGCTCTCGCTGGGTGTTATCTTCGACACGCCGCCGTTCCTCTGGGGATTGACTGTCATCGCCGCCGGCACGAGCCTTCCCGACGCCTTCGTCAGCGTCCGGGCGGCGAAAAACGACGACAGTGTCACGAGCCTGACGAACGTTCTGGGGAGCAACACGTTCAATCTCTTAGTGGCGATTCCAGTCGGCGTCCTGCTGGCCGGGCGGGCGACAATCGACTTCCTCGTGGCCATTCCGACGATGGGATTTCTGGGCTTTGCGACGCTCGTGTTCATCGTCTTCACGCGGACGGACCTCGAACTCACCGACCGCGAAGCGTACACGCTGCTCGGCCTGTACGTGGTGTTCGTCTGCTGGATGACCCTGGAATCCGTCGGCCTCATCGAGACAGTCCGCGGTATCTGAGCGGCGCTGGGTCGCTTTTGTCCGCCGTCGAGGCCCGCGATCCCCACAGCCGCGCGGGCTACTCGTCGGCGGGCGGTAGCTCGCGAGCGTAGACCGCTTCATCGTACGGGTCGCCGCCGATAGTGAGCGTGCGCGTCTCGACCCGCTCGAAGCCGAGGTTCTCGAAGAATTCCCGACTCCGGTCGTTCGAGGCCAGGTCAAGCGCGCGGAACTGCTCAACGCCGTGTTCCCGGAACATCGATTCGAGCCGGTCGTACAGCGCCGTCCCGATGCCCTCTCCGTGGTGGTCCGGGTGGACGTACAACCGCAGCATCGTCCCCATGGTGTGCATGGTGATGCCCTGTGTGAACCCGACGATGTCCCCGTCCTGCTCGGCGACCAGCAGCACCGCCTCGATATCGTCGAGGTCGTTGGCGGGGACGCCACCGGCCCACCCGTGCAGCGCGCTCCCCAGCGGGTCGGCGTACCAGTCGGCTATCGTCTCGTCGATGACTTCGGACTCCAGGGAGTCGTAGGCGTCGTGCCATGCCGCCCGCGCGACCCGGCGGATGCCGTCGGCGTCAGCGTCGAAGGCTCGGCGGATGGTCGTCATGCGTGGCCCAACGCTGGATAGACAGATTGTTCCGAGCAGGTGCCACGCTGAGTGGACTGATGCGACAGACGGTGCAGTCCCGGTGGCTCGGTCGACCGCTGAGGCGTGTCGCGTACCATATGCTGTGTCTATCGGTTCGTTTGGGCTATCATGGCTAATATCCTCCCCCAGCGTGTGTGAACTGTTCGCATAATCTATCATGGTTTATCATTAGGTTTATGTAGTTGACACCCATTGGTGGTCTTGTATGAGGACAGTCATCCTCGGTGTCATCGGCTCCGACGCGCACGTCGTTGGGATTACCATTCTGGAACGAGCGTTCGAAGCGGCAGGGTTCAACGTAGTCAACCTCGGTGTCCAGTCGTCCCAGTCGGAGTTCATCGACGCCGCGGATGAACACGACGCCGAGGCGATACTCGTGTCGTCGCTGTACGGCCACGCCGAGCAGGACTGTCAGGGGTTCCAGCAGCAGATCAATGAGGCAGGACTTGACGTGACGACGTACATCGGCGGCAACCTCGCTGTCGGACAGGATTCCTTCGAGGAGACGCGCGAGACGTTCAAAGCGCTCGGTTTCGACCGGGTCTTCGATTCGGAGACCGACCCGGAGGAGGCCATTGAGGCGCTGAAGGCCGACCTCGGCCACCGCTCCCGCGAAGAGGCCTCGTCGGAGAAAATTCAGCTCGGCTCCTGACCCACAGACTGCTGCTTCAGACGCTTGCGCCGGCGACCCCTGTGCAATCACTCTCGGCTACTGCTACTGTCGACCACGCACAGCCCGGGACGCTGTACGACCGGTACGGATGGGCCACATAGCACCGTATCTCAGCCGTCTCTACGTGTACCACGACAACTGACGTCGGCCAACGGACCGTAGCCGTGACACTCCGGCAACGGAACCGAGACCAGCGACACACTCTGTCACCCCCATTGATATACCGGGTCCACTCCATAGCCCTGTCATGGCCGAACCACACGTCGTCGGCGTCGTCGGTAGTCTCAGAGACCAGAGCTACACCAGAGTTGCTATCAAGCGCGCGCTCGCCACTGCCGAAGAGATGGGAGCGACGACGGAACTGCTGGACCTCCGGGAGTTCGACCTGCCGGTGTTCGATGCCGACCACCGCGAGGTAGGCGACGCCGTCGAATTCACTGACCGGGTCCACGCGGCTGATTCGATTTTGCTGGGGACGCCGGTGTATCACGGGTCATACTCCGGTGCGTTGAAGAACGCACTCGACTACTGCGGCTTCGACGAGTTCGAACACAAGACTGTGGGGCTGCTTGCGGTCGCTGGCGGGGGCTTTCCGATCACCGCGCTCGAACACCTCCGCTCGGTCTGCCGGGCACTGAATTGCTGGGTCATCCCGCATCAGGCCGCGGTTCCGAACGCAGGTGATTACGTCGCTGACGGCCGGATAACTGACGCAGACATCGAAGACCGGGTGACGACGCTCGGTGAGGAAGCAGTCCAGTACGCGAACATCGAACCAGACCCGGCGTGTTTCGAGAGCGCGGAGAACGTCGGCGCAGACGATTAGCGGCGAGGACCGTGCGCGCGTCCGAGCCGTGAGCGTGTGATCCGGGGGTGCAGACGATTAGCCGCACATACCGTCGTGCGTGTCCGGCCAACGGCAGGCTGCTGACCGAGAGAAGGAAACGGTCAAACCGCCTCGCGCCCAAGTTTGCGGCGTGACTCAGTGGGTCGAGAATCCGACCGGCGGCCGGGACCGGGGGCCGACCGCGCTACTGCGCGCGTGGGTCGAGATACTCAGTCGTCCGCGGCGGTTCTTTCGCGCCGGCGTCGCACCGGGCGACCAGGCACCGGGACTGGTGTTCGCCGCGACGGTGGTCCTCTTCGAGGAGGTGAGCCGGTACGCCGTCGTCAAACTGGCCCAGCGGGGCCTCCTGTCTACGGGGCCGTTTGAGTACCCCGCTATCGGCGGCTTCTCGCCCGGCGTCGCGGTGCTGGCGCTGTTTGCTATCCTTGTGTTCGTCACGCCGGCGACGGTGCATCTGACGGCAGCGTTGCAGACCCTGCTGTTGCTCCCCGTCGCGTCGGACCGCGGTGGCGTGAGCGAAACTGTACAGGTGATGTGCTACGCGATGGCCCCCTGCCTGCTGGCTGGACTGCCCAGCGCCGAGGTCCGGGTTCTCGTCACCGCCTGGGGTGCGGGGTTATATCTGCTGGGCACTGCTGTAGTCCACAACGTCAGGCTCCCGGTGGCGGCGATCGTCGGGGCCATCCCCGCCGCCATTATTTTCGGCTACGGCTTCCGCGGCTTCCACGCCCTCTCGGTGCTGGTCGCCGACTACGGGTTTTAGGGGCTGCCCGCGTGCATCTCTCCACGATGCTCAGTATCGACATCGACCAGTTTATGCTGGAACTCAAAGATGGCGCGTTCAAGAGCGTTGGCCCGTCGAACAAAGAAGCGACGATCAAGATGTACGACGTGGAAGGCGTCGACGTTCGAGAGTACGGCGACAAGCGCGTCAAAATTGCCTTCGAAGACGAACAGGGGAGCGAAATTGAAGTCGCTCTGTTCCCGGAGCAGGCGAAAGCCGTCGCTACAGGGCTTGAGATGCTCGAAGAAGAGAGCGAGATGTTCGAATAGCGGCCCCGTTCCGTTCGTCCGGAATTCGACAACCGTTTTAGGCCCGACATGCTTGCACCGTGTAATGGGTTCGTGTATCATCTGCGGCAAATCTGTCGAAGGACGCATCTGTGACCTCCACGAGGAGGACGCCCTGTTCGAGTTCCGTGGCTCGCGTGCCGACCAGCTATCGGTCGACCGCTACTACCGCGGCAGTGTCGACGGCTTCGCCGAGTTCGGCGTGTTCGTCGACATCGGCGACAGCGTAACGGGGCTGCTCCACCGGAGCGAACTGGACCAGCGGCTCGATTCCCTCGACTGGGAGTCGGGCGACACCGTCTACGTCCAGGTCAAGAACGTACGTGACAACGGCAACGTCGACCTCGGCTGGTCGATCCGCCAGTCCGAACGCGAGTTCCGCGGCGTCCTCGTCGACGACCCGGAAATCGGTCACTCCGTCCTGCTTGAGAGCGAAGACGACGAAGACGAAGCACAGTCCGACGACGGCTCCGACGAGGTCGAGTCCGAATCGACAGCCGACGAGTCACCAAGCCAGAGCGACGACGAATCGAGTTCGGACGACGACGCCGGCACGAGCCAGTCTGAATCCGAGAGTACCGCAAGCGCCGGTGCTGTCAGCCGGGCCAACGACGCCGACCGCGTCGAGGGCACTGCGGCTGTCGGTGGCAACGACGGCGGGTCGAACACCGCTGCCGTCACCGAGTCCGGCGACGAAGCCGTCGCGGAGAGTGAGGAGCAGACGGACGGGGCGACTACCGCCGAACCGGTCGCCGCGGATATCGGCGACCTCGACGACCACGTCGGCGCGGACGTTCGACTGGAAGGTGAAGTCGTCGGTATCCGGCAGACCTCCGGGCCAACGGTATTCGAACTACAGGACGAGACCGGTACCGTCGACTGTGCGGCTTTCGTCGAGGCCGGCGTCCGTGCCTACCCCGAGGTCGAGGAAGACGACTACATCCGACTGTCAGGCGAAGTCCGCGAACGTCGCGGTGAACTGCAGGTCGAGACCGAGGAGCTCGATGTCCTCGAAGCCGAGGAGCGCGAGGAAGTCGAACAGCGACTTGCCGACGCCCTTGACGACGAAGCCCGACCTGACACGGCCGAGCCGCTCGCCGGCGATACGGCGGTCGCGAACCTCTCAGAGGAACTAGTCGAAGCGGCGACCCAGATCCGGAAAGCCGTGCTGACCGACCGACCGGTCATCGTCCGCCACGCCAACACTGCGGACGGCTATCTCGCCGGCACCGCGCTCGAACGCGCGGCACTCCCGCTGGTCACCGAGCAGCACCGCCGCGCCGACGCGAAGTATCACTACTTCGACCGGCGACCTATCGAGGGCGGCGTCTACGACATGGACGACGCGACGAAAGACACGACGACGATGCTGGACAACCGGGAGCGCCACGAGGAGAAGCTCCCGCTGTTCGTCTTCGTCGCCGCCGGTGGCACGCGTGAGAGTCTCGACGGCTTCGACCTGCTGAACGTCTACGGCGCGCCGAGCGTCGTCATCGACGACATCGACGTCGACGGCGCGGTCGTCGACACGGTCGATGCTGTCGTTTCGCCGTCCGCTGACACCGTTTCCGAGACCACGTCGACAGCGCTCGCAGCCAACGTCGCTGCACACGTCAACGAGAACGTTCGCGACGACCTGCAATACCTTCCGGCTGTGAGCTTCTGGGAGGATATCCCCGAGCCGTACGTCGACGCCGCCAGCGAGGCGGGGTACGACGAGACCGCGGTGTCGGAGCTCCGCGAAGCCGTCGCGCTGGAGGCCCACTACCAGTCCTACGAGGACAAGCGCGAACTCATCACCGACCTCGTGTTCGGTGACGACGAGGAGGATGTGGGCGGCTTGGCCGGCCACATTGCCGAGCAGTTCCGCGAGAAGGTCGACGAAGAGGTGTCCACCGCCCGTGCCAACCTCGATCACCGGACCGTCGGCGATGTCGACATCGCCGTCCTCGATACGGACGCGTTCACCCACCAGTACGAGTTCCCGCCGGAGTCGCTCCTGCTCGATGAACTCCACCGGGATGTCCGCGACGAGAGCGACGCCGTGCTCGGCATCTCGACGGACACGATGTATATCCGTGCCAACGGCGAGCTGGACCTGCACGAGCTAGTCAACGAGGTCCGCGAGCGAGTTCCCGAAGGCGGCGTCGCGACGCGGAGCGTCCGCGAGGGGACCATTCGCTATCTGGCCGGCGAACGCCCGGCCGTCCTCGACGCCACGCTGGACGTACTGGCCGACGAACTGTAGCGCAAGAGGCTTTTTCTCTCTGCTGGCAGTCTGACCGGGCATGAGCGACGGCCCCGTCAACGAAGCTGACCTCGGCTGGACCGACCACGACCACGGCGACCGGACGTTCAAGCGCAAGCAGATCGGTGACGCCGCCGGCGGTGAGCAACTCGGTGCGAGCCTCTACGCCGTGCCGCCGGGCAAGCGGCTCTGGGTGCGCCACTACCACGAGGGCAACGAGGAAGCGATATTCGTCCGTGGCGGAACGGGCACACTCCGGCTCGGTCCTGAGGCCGAAGAACACACGCTAGAACGGGGCGATTACGTTGCGCTCCCGGCTGGCGAGGAGAGTACACACGAAATCGAAGCCGGCGAGTCTGAACTCCGACTGCTGATGGTTTCGACAATGGAGGAGCCGGACATCACCGTCTACCCCGACCGGGAGATGGTCGGGCTGTACGCAGGGTCGCCCCCTGGCGGCGAGAAAGCAGACCGGACGCTGTCGACGTATCTCGATATAAACGCCAAAAAGGAGTACTGGGACGAGTGAATCTTAGCGGCTGCCGACTTCGAACTCGGACAGCATCGTCTGGAGCCGCTCGGACTGCTCTGCCAGCGATTCGATGCTGGCGCTGACCTGCGACATGGACGCGGCCTGTTCCTGTGCGGTCGCGGAGGCGGTTTCGGTCTCCGCGGCGGTCGCCTCGCTGATGTCTACGGCTTCCTCGACCATCGACACCGCTTCCTCAGTCGTGGCGGCCTGGTCGTCCGTCGTGTCGCTGATTTCCTGAATCCCGTTGTCGGTCGCCTCTGCGTTCTCGGCGACTTGCGTGAACGTATCGACGACCTCCTTGACGGCTTCCGTACTCTCCTGCATATCCTCCTTGGCACCCCGTGCCTCCGTGACCGTGGTTTCGGTCTGCGCCTGGGTCTCGGCAATGAGCTGTTCGATTTCGGTCGCCGAGGCTTGCGTCTCCTCGGCGAGCTGTTTGACCTCGTCCGCGACGACGGCGAACCCGTCGCCGCCCGACCCGTTCCCGGCCCGTGCAGCCTCGATGTTGGCGTTCAGGGCCAGCATGTTCGTCTGCTCGGCAATGTCGCCGATGAGATCGACGATCTCGCCGATTTCGGCCATCTTCTCGTCCAGCCGCTCCACGTTTTCGACGGTCGAATCGATGGCGGTCTGGACCTCCCGGGACCCCGCAATCGCCTCCTGTGCCGTCTCCTCGCCGGTGTCCGCTATTTCGGCCGTCTCGCGGGACCGCTCCGCGACGGTCTCGGCGGACGCGGCGACCTCTTCGACGGTCGCCGACAGGTCAGTCATCTCGCTGGAAACGGTTTCGAGCATCTCACGCTGGTCGACCGCCCCGCTGGCGATGCCCTGAATCGACTCGCTCATGTCCTCGCTGGCCTCCGTTGCCTCGTTGGCACCGGCCGTGGCCTGATCGCTCGTGGACGCAACCTCCTCTGAGAACGCCTGTATCTCTTCCATCGCAGACTCCGTCTCCGTCATCATCTGATTGAACGACTCAGCGATCTGTGCCATCGCTTCGTTGTCGGCCACGTCGGGGTCGACGCGAACCGTCAGGTCACCGTCGGCAGCGGCCGCCATCGCCTCGCTGAATCTGCTGGCTGTCTCCTGGAGTTCCGTGTTTTGCCGCTCGGCAGCCTGCATTTTCTCCTCCGCCTTCTCGCGGGCCTTCTTGGCTTCGGCGCGTTGCCGCTCTATCTCTTCTTGTTTGGCCTGGAGATCGTCAATCTCCGAGGCGCGCTGTTCGGCCTGTTCGAAACGCGCTCGCGATTTCTCGCGTGACCGCTCAGTCGACACCCAGTTGTTCACAAGGGCGACACACAGCATCAGGACGAACCCTCCGTGGATAAGCCCCCACACCCAGGGGTTGTTAATCGCTGCCGTGTGGTTGTAAACGCGACTCGGGTCGATCGTTCCGAAGTAGCCGTGGGTGAGAACCACGTACGCCAGTCCCCATAAGAACGGGACCCAGTCCTCGTACACGGCGACCATCGCCATCCCGACGAAGAAGTGAAAGTGGGCTTCAATATAGCCGCCGGAGAACTGGACGAGAGCGAGCGACGAAACGAACACACCCGTGACCGAGAGAATCGTCCTGACACGCCGCCTGAATCGTTTGATGAGGCTCCCCGCCGACAGGGCGAACACAACCCCACAAAGCAGGAGGACCCGAGGCAGCGCGGTAGCGGGGATCTGCGCTTCAGCTATCGGAGTCGACCCGCTGTAGACTCCGAGCCCGAACAGAAACGGTATGTGCAGCAACGTCACAAGCACCACGCTCCGGTGTCGGTTACGCCACTGTTTGTCCGGGATTGTCGACCCGTCTGGGATATAGGATACGAAGCTTTCTAGCCGCTCGACTGGGCCTGGATTGCCGTCTGTTGGCTGCCCAATATCTCCCGTTGGCTGTGCCATATGTACACATGGTACGACTATCACAAATTAACCCTTTCGCGCAGATTATCAGTCCCTGAACTGGCGAATAACCACGGAACAGACATATTGAAGAGCTTATAGCCGCCCCTGAAGTCGGCACCGTCTGCTGTTTACGTTTACAGGCGGGCGTGGTGTTCAGACCACTCACAACCTACGGATTACCGATAGCGGTTTCAGCTCGGTAAGACCGTGTATGTGCACTCACTCGGGGCACTCAAACACAGAAGGCTCGTCCAGAAGTATCAACTGAAATAATAGGAGGGGGCTCTCTGCGGTCAGGAACTGACGTTTTAGCGGCTGTCTCAAATGCTTACTTGCTGCCGGCTACCTCGGGGCCCGCTACGTATCGGTCCCCGAGACAGACCTGACTGCCTTCTTCGCACCGTAGTATGCCCACTCCGCACTGTAACAGAACACGCACCCGCGGAAGGCCGGCCGGTCAAGGCTCCCGGTGTCGTCCGTTTCGCTGCTCATACGTCTACTTGGTGTGACAGCACAATGAACCCCACGGCCACCCCCGTCGCTGACGATACCCGAGCGACACGCTTATTCGGCCGAGGAGCCGATTTCGCACAACGCCGATGAGCACGGAGACGCCGGACCCAGACGAGACAGAGACCTTCCAGCAGGTGTGTGCGGAGCTGGTCGACCGGATTCTCGCAGGCGAGGTCGAACGCGACGACGTCGAATCAGCCAAGATTGATGTCTGCCGGGAGTACTCCGCGCCGAAAGTGCCAAAAAACTCCGAACTACTCGATTACGCGCCACAGGAGCACCGCGAGGTGCTGGAGGAGGTGCTCCAGCGCAAGCCGGTTCGGACCGCCTCAGGCGTCTCCCCTATCGCCATCATGACCTCGCCCGAGCGGTGTCCCCACGGGAAGTGCCTGTACTGTCCCGGCGGCCCCGACTCGGAGTTCTCCTCCGCGCAGTCATACACTGGGCACGAACCCGCGGCCGCACGCGGGGAACAGAACGATTATGACCCGTACGGTCAGGTCACCCTTCGGCTCAACCAACTGCGGGAGATCGGCCACCCCGTCGACAAGGCCGAACTCATCGTGATGGGCGGGACGATGACGGCCCGGAGCCACGACTATCAGGAGTGGTTCGTCAAGCGGGCCTTGGAGGCGATGAACGATTTCGACGTGGACGCGGAGCCGACGCCCGCAGAGGACGTGAGCTTCGCCGAGGACGACTACGAGTTCCGCTATCTGGAGGACGTCATCGCCGAGAACGAGGCCGCCGACGTCCGAAACGTCGCCACGACCTTCGAGACAAAGCCCGACTGGTGTGACCCTGAACAGATCGACCGGATGCTGGACCTCGGGGGCACGAAAGTCGAGGTGGGCGTCCAGACGACCTTCGAGCGCATCAACCGCGAGATGCACCGCGGCCACGGCGTTCAGGCCTCCATCGACGCGAACCGCCGGCTACGTGATTCGGGGTTCAAAGTCGGTTTCCACATGATGCCGGGCCAGCCCGGGATGTCCAGGGAGATGTGTCTGGAAGACTTCCGGCGCATCTTCGAGCAGACCGACTGGCGGCCGGACTACCTCAAGATATACCCGACGCTGATCGTCGAGGGAACCGTCACCTACGACTGGTGGCGCAAGGACGAGTTCGACCCGCTTTCCAACGACGAGGCCGCTGAGCTGGTCGCCGAAATCAAAGACATGATCCCCCGCTACACTCGCCTCCAGCGCGTCCAGCGGGACATCCCGGCGGACTTCATCGAGGGCGGCGTCTGGAAGTCCAACCTCCGCCAGCTCGCCTGGCAGCGGATGGAAGAACACGACTGGACGTGTGACTGCATCCGCTGTCGCGAGGCCGGACACAGCGACGAGGCCGCCGAGAACATCGAACTCGGCGTGATGACCTACGAGGCCTGTGGCGGCACGGAACACTTCATCTCTTTCGAGGACTTCGACAACGACGTACTCGTCGGCTTCTGCCGGCTTCGGTTCCCGAACGACCCGGTCCGCCGGGAGCTACAGGACGCCGCAATCGTGCGTGAACTCCACGTTTACGGCAACGCTGTCGGCGTCGGGCAGGAAGGTGACGATGACGACCACCAGCACAAGGGGTACGGCAAGAAACTGCTGGAAAAAGCCGAGGCACTGGCCCGAGACGCCGGCTTCCCGAAGCTGGCCGTCATTTCCGGTATCGGCGTCCGGCAGTACTACCGGGAGAAACTCGGGTACAAGCAGGACGGGCCGTACGTGAGCAAGCGTCTCTGATGGCTTTCTGATCCGCTGCCCGGGCATGTGACCGAGCGTCCTGTCGACAGAGTGTGGCTGTGGAACCATGCTGTTGTGTGTTTGGCCAGCAGGAGTTGCTGCATCGCGCGGCAGGAGCCAGGCGATGAGCGAAAGAACGGCCGGCGTTTGAGGGACTATATGTATACCGACGCGCCAGCCCTGTGGGCCGGGCGCGGCGAACGGGCCATTACCTATAATGCCGGGTCTCGGCCCTTATTAGACCAGAACCGGCGGTAGCGGACAGTATACGCGATAATAGTACCTTACTCCGCGATTCGTTCCCGCTAACTAATTACCATACTGTCATCGCCCCTCCCATGGGTAAGAGTACGGGCCTGTGGCTAGCAGCGATGACGCTACTGGCTGTGGTTGCGGTGTCGACGGCCCCGATGTTTGGACCGGGTGTCGCAACGGCAGCCAATCACGAGACAGCGACTATCGAAGTGACCGACGCGTCAGCGACAAAAACCAACAGTTCTGGGACGTACGACACGCCGTTCTCAGTCGTTTCTGGCGTAGGGTTTCAAGTGGCGTTCACGGCTGAAAACTCCGGGGGCGTCAACGGCACGAAACAGGTAACGGTCACGGCAGACGACGAGGAACTTAAGCAAGTCGACGTTGCCGTCGACGGCGGCCGGCAGAAGACGGAGAGCGTCCCAATCACGCTTGATGACACGGGCGAATACGACCTCGCCGTCGACGGTGTCTCAGCCGGGACGGTGACCGTCGTCGAACCGCCGAGTATCACGGTCATTGAGACGGCCGTCAACCGAACTACGGTCACGCGAGGTGAACACATCGAAGTAACGCACACGCTGGAAAACACCGGCGGGAAAACCGGCGCGCTGACCATCACACCGACGCTGAAGAACACGGACACCGGAGAGTCTCAGATGGTCAACGAACTCGATGTCGAGGTCGGTGGCGGCGACACGGAAACGGCTTCGTGGACGCTGGACACCGGGACCTTCGACGATCTGTCTGCCGGGGAATACGAACTGCAAGCTGGTGGGGATTCGAACCCGACGATCACCATTGAGGAGTCCACTCGGTTCACCGTCGAGTACTCGCAGCTAAGCGACGAATCGACAGTAACGGATGAGCCAGTCGAACTCACCGCTCGGATGGCAAACCCCAGAGACGGAGACGGCTCGGCGACAGAGACGGTCGTGCTGCAGGCTGACGGCATCGAAATCGCCACCCGGACCGTTGAAATCGAGAACGGCGAGACGGAGACGCTGACGTTCTCGCCGACCTTCGACACCGAAGGGACGTATGCCCTGAGAGTAAACGGCGAGTCGGTCGGGTCTGTCGAAGTTGCGGACGAGGCCTCGATTCAGGTTCGGGACGCCGGGCTCATCGACACCCAGGTCAATACTGACACGGACACGGGCGGCATCGGGACCCGTGAGCCGGAGCTGTGGGTTACGGTGGAGAACACTGGTGGACAGGCCGGAACGATAACGCTGCCAATCGACGTCGGCGGCACGCAGGTCGGACAGGAGTCGACGACGGTTCCGGCCGGAGAGACAGTCAACGAGACACTACTCTATCGACTCGACGGTGCTGTTGACGAGGGTGACCACGAAGTCACGGTCGGAGATGTCACCGCCGGCACCCTGACCGTCGGCCAGCCCGATATGCAGGTCACTGATGCGAGCTGGAACCGAACGACGGTCACCCGGGGCAACGCGGCAGAGCTGACAGTAACGGCCAGGAACGACGGGGCCGTGACCGCAGAGCAGGAGTTCTGGATCGAAACGGAGACCGAAGTCGTCGACACCGTCTCGTTCGACCTTGCCCCGGGCGACTCCGGGACGGAAACGTACGTGCGAACGTTCGATGAGCCCGGGACGTACCAGTTCACGGTCGGGAGCGAGACGCAGACGGTCACAGTGGAGCAGCCAGCGACGTTCGAGGTATCTGATAGGGCGCTGAACACGACGAGTGTGAGCGAGGGCGAGAGCGTCGCGGTGACTGCAACGGTCACAAACACCGGCGACCAGGCCGGTAGCTATGAGGTCCCGCTTACCGTCGCTGACGAACGGAAAAATGCCGCGGAACTGCAACTAGAACCTGGAGAATCGACGACCGTCTCGTTCACGGAGCCGTTCACTGCCGTCGGCGCATACCCTATCGACCTTGACGACGGGCGGGTCGGGACGGTCCGCGTGTCTGAGGCGGCAACGTTCGAAACCACCGCTGTCGACTTGAACCGAACGGATGTCATCACCGGAGAGTCGATAGCGGTCACCGCGACCGTCCGGAACGAGGGCGACCAGCCCGGGACGGCCGATGTGCGGTTGCAGGAAGATGGTACCACGATAGATACGCAATCGGTGACACTCGACGGCGGCGAGGAAACGACCGTCACGTTCGTCCAGTCGTTCAGCGATGCGGGGACGCGAGCCATCGCCGTCGACAACCAGTTCGGGGCCCGTGTGACCGTCACTGAGCCGGCGACGTTCGAAATCAGCAACGCGGCGGTCAGTAGCGAATCCGTGACCCAGGGTGGCGCTGTCGAACTCAGCGCGACTGTAACGAACACCGGTGGGCGGACGGGGAACGTCACGGGCACCTTTTCAGTCGCAAATTCCGTCGTTGAGAGCCGGGAAGTGACCGTAGCCGGCGGCGAGGCGACGGAAATCACGTACGAACACGTCTTCAACAACAGCGGGAACTACGTGGTTGTTATCAATGGCGAGCGGGCGGGCACGGTCACGGTCAAGGAGCCGGCGGCGTTCGACACGGCCGCCGTCGAACTGAACCGAACGACCGCCCGGACAGGCGAACCCGTGGCGGTGACTGCCACAGTCGTCAACAACGGTGACGAGACGGGAACCTCCCCGGTTCGCCTCCAGACCAACGCTGATATCGCGGACACGACGAACGCCACGCTCTCGGGCGGACAACAGACCGAGGTTACCTTCGTCTACGTCTTCGAGAGTGGCGGCGAGTACAACGTGGCGGTCAACGGTGACTCTGGCGGAACTATCTCAGTGACACAACCCGCGACGTTCGAGGTCCGCGACGCAAAACTGAGCAATCAGTCCGTCGACACCGGTGAGTCAGTGGACGTGACAGCGACTGTCGCAAATGTCGGCACGGAGAGTGGGAATTACACCGCGGCGCTCGCAGCGAGCAATCAGACACTCAAGTCCAAAACCATCGGTCCGATTGTCGGCGGAGAAACTGCAACTGTGTCATTCAGCATCTCCTTCGACAATGAGGGCAACCGGTCGCTCTCTATTGGCAACACCCCTACCGAAACGCTCGCCGTCGAAGCTGAAGCCAGTAGTGACGGTGGCGGCGGAGGCGGTGGTGGCGGAGGCGGCGGTGGTGGTGGCGGTGGTGGCGGGTTCGATTTCGATGATGACTCGGACGAGACCGACACTGGCGGCGGCGCAGAGGCACCCGCTATCTCCCAGTCCAAGATCGATAACGGGGTCACCGTCCGGGTGTCCGCCGACGCTGCGAACTCGACGGTCTCCCAGTCGCTGAACCGCTCCGGGCCGTCCGAGACCGCGCCGGTGATCACTCTCTCGGCGCTCTCGCTCAACGTGACTAATGACAGTGCTGGGTTCAACACGACACTGCTTGGTCCACACGCCACGCCGAACGACATGGCCGCGGTTCAGGAAGACGGTGTGCGCGGGTACGTGACTGTCACCTCCGGCGCGAATGCGTCTGCCGTCAGCCGGGCGACGTACACGCTGCAGCTCAACGAATCGGCGCTTCCGGACAACGGGTCGATGGACGCGGTCCGGGTGTATCAGTACCACAACGAGTCCTGGAGTCAGCTACCGAGTACGGTAAACGGAACGAACAGGTCTATTCGGGCGACATCGCCAAACCTGGCAACCCTTGCTATCGTTTCCCCGGTCGCTAATGGGTCCACCCAGACGACAGTGGCGCCCTCGACGAATGCATCGGCGCCGACGCCCGCCGAACTCACCGTTGCTGATGCGTCCCTGATGGCTGATTGGGTCCGGGCTGGCTTCAACACGTCAGTGCGAGCGACAGTCGAGAATCCGAGCGACGAAACCGTCGAGCAGGCACTGACAGTCACCGTCGGCGGCGATTCGGTCGCTTCTCGGACCGTTCGACTCAACGCCGGCGAACAAACTACTGTGACGATAGAGTTCGAGGCTGTCGACGGCCCAGTCGCAGTCAACGGCGTCAGTGCCGGTGACCTCCGCGTCGGCTCAGATGCTGCCCAGAGCACGGGCGGATCCGGGGCTGACGAGACTGGTGAAAGCGGTGGTGGCGCAGAGCCAGCCGCCGAAACGGTCGCAGCGTCCGGCCCGGGATTTACTGTTCAGCTAGTCGCAATCGTGTTGGCGCTGATCACCGGTTTCGCCCGCCTCCGTCGACGAGTGTGAGGCCCCAGCCGACAGAGACGTTCTATCGCTCCTGTTTCAGTGTCGGACGGACGACCTTACCGGCGGTTTGGCTGCTGCGTAACTAATCCTTTACTCACGTACACCACTGTATGAGCGGGGCCAGAACACTCTGTACTGCCGTCGCCGTCGTTTTTGCCATCGCTGTGTTCGCATCTGTCTTCGCCGTCGGCGGCGTGGTCGCTTCTGACGCCAGTCCACAGAGCGGGACTGACGGTACAGCAAGCACACCCGGGACCGCCGTTTCGTCTGTTCTCGACCGCCACACAGGGACACTACTCGGGCAGGTCAACGGGACAGACACACCGGATGACGGTGAGCAGACTGACGAAGAGACCGAGGAGCCGACTGAAACTGAAGAACCCACAGAAACTGAGAGGACAGAGAAGCCGACCGAGACAGAGGGGCCGACTGAAACCGAGGAACCTACAGAAACTACGGAGACAGAGGAACCGACCGAGAACGGAAGCCGGGAGGAGACAAACGGCGACGACGGCGCTGACCGAGGCGATTCTGACGACGATGACGGGAACTCCGATGATTCGGACAGTTCAGGCGATAGCTCGAATGGTTCAGACGACGGGGAGAACACGACTACACAGAACACGGCGGGCGGCGGCGCGCCTGCTGACAACACGGCCGGTAGCGAGAACGGAACCGTCGGGTTCGGGATGGAAACTGAAGCGGACACCGACGGGGCACCCACGCCGACCGGGCAGGGCAGCGCCGATGTCCGGATTTCGGATGCGTCACTGTCGGCTGACTGGGTCCGGGCCGGGTTCAATACGACTGTGCGAACAACAGTAACGAACACTCGCTCGCGGCCGGTCAACGAGACACTGATTGTGACAGTCGACAGCGAACCCGTGGCACGGGACCGAGTGGCGCTCAACCCCGGCGAAGAGACCGTCGTCGAGACCGAGTTCGAGGCGGTCAACGGAACCGTTCGGGTCAACGGCAAGGCCGCTGGCCCGCTCACCGTCGAAAACCAGTCCCTTTCCGGAGCTGCTAGTGACGACCGGGCAACGACCGCGGCCCAAGGCCCCGGGTTCTCACTCGCGCAGGCGGGCGTCGCTATCACGATACTCACGGTCATCTGCTGGACGCGTCAGGGCTTCCGGCGCGGCCGGGGCCGCTGAATCGGACCACTGGCGGGCGGTCCGAACTGCTTGTGTGGTGGATTTTTACTCGTACCGTCCGACTGGTCAATATGGCTCGTGACCTCGCCGTCGTCGGTGCCGGCGCTGCCGGTGCGGCGGCAACGTACGCGCTCCACGACGCGGAAGTCGACGTAACAGTGTTCGAGAAGAGCCGCGGCGTCTGCGGGCGCGCTGCGACCCGGCGACAGGGCGACTGCACGTACGAGTACGGGGCGAACTATCTCAAGGCAGACGACGGCCGCGTGACGGAACTGGTCACGGAGACGCTCCCGACCGAGGGACTCGTTGATATCGAGGAACCGGTGTATGCGTTCGACAGGACCGGCGACATCGATGTCGGCCGGGACGCCGACGAACACAAGTGGACGTACGAGGCAGGCATTACACAGATTGCAAAACGGCTGTTCAACGAGACCGACGCCGAGATAGAGAACGGCGTTCGGGTCGAGCGTCTGGAGCGACAACGCGACGGCTGGCAGCTTGAGGACGACGACGGAGCGGACCTGGGGCATTTCGACGCCGCGCTGCTGACACCGCCAGCCCCACAGACGGCTGACCTGCTGGGGCAGTCGCGGTGGGACCACGACGACTGCCGGGAACTTCGGCAGGAGATCGCGTCGGTCCCCTACCGAACGGTCATCGCTGGGGTGTTGCACTATCCATTCGAACTCGACGTGCCGTGGTACGCCGCGGTCAACAGCGATAAGGACCACGACATCGGCTGGATCGGCCGCGAAGAGTGCAAGGACGGCCACGTCCCAGACGGCGAGTCTCTGCTGCTGGTCCAGATGAACGAGCCGTGGTCGATTGCGAACTACGACGAACACCCCGACTCGCTCGTCGACGACATCGCCGCGCGGACGGCGCGATTGCTCGGCGACGACCGGCTGGCCGACCCCGACTGGGCCGACCACCAGCACTGGCGTTACTCCCAGCCCGAGGGCGAAGTCGACCACGACCTGCTGTCGTGTGCCGCCGAGCACGACCTGCACTTTGCCGGGGACTGGGTGGCCGGCGAGGGTCGGCTCCACGCGGCCCTGCGGAACGGACTGGAGACGGGCGAGGCAATCGCCGACGGTGGGTAACGGAACGCCTTTGGGTGCCCGCCGACAGCCACCGACATGGACCACAAGCGGGAACTGACGAGCGTCGACCTCGCCGCCCTGGAGGGTGAACTCGCCGGCTACGAGGGCGCGAAGCTCGACAAGGCGTACCTCTACCCCGAGGACGACCTCGTCAGACTGAAGCTCCGGGACTTCGACCGCGGGCGCGTCGAGTTCCTCATCGAGGTCGGTGACGTCAAGCGCGCTCACGTTGCCGACCAGAGCCACGTCCCCGACGCGCCGGGTCGGCCACCGGACTTCGCCATGATGCTTCGGAACCGGCTTTCGGGGGCCGACCTCGTCCGCGTCGAGCAGTTCGAGTTCGACCGCATCATCGAACTGGAGTTCGACCGAGAGGACGCGTCGACGACCATCGTTGCAGAACTGTTCGGCGACGGGAACGTCGCCGTGCTGGACGAACACGGCGAGGTCATCGACTGTCTGGAGACGGTGCGGCTCAAGTCCCGAACCGTCGCGCCGGGGACGCCCTACGAGTTCCCGTCGGCGCGATTCAATCCGATGACCGTCGATTACGACGGCTTCGTCGCCCGTATCACGGAATCCGACGCCGACCTCGTCCGGACGCTGGCGACGCAACTGAACTTCGGCGGCCTCTACGGTGAGGAGCTGTGTACCCGCGCCGGCATCGACTACAACGTCGCCGTTGACGAACTCACCGAGTCCGACTTCCAGCGGCTGTACGAACTCGTCGACGAGATGGGGACGCGCCTGCGCGAGGGCAACGTCGACCCGCGGGTGTACTACGAGACGCTCGACGACGGTGCAGACAACGGAGGGTCCGGCGATGACCTGGACCGCAGGCGCGTCGACGTGACCCCGATTCCGCTGTCGGAGTACGAGGAACTGTACAGCGAATCCTTCACGGAGTTCAATCCCGCGCTGGACGACTACTTCTTCAATTTCCAGCGGGAGGAGGAAGTCGAGGGCGGCGAGACACAGCGTCCGGACTTCGAGGCCGAAATCGAGAAACAGAAGCGCATCATCCAGCAGCAGGAACAGGCCATCGAGGACTTCGAGGCCGACGCCGAGGCCGAACGGGAGAAGGCCGAACTGCTGTACGCCAACTACGACCTCGTCGACGACGTGCTCTCGACGGTCCGGGCCGCCCGCGAGGACGACGTGGCCTGGGACGACATCGAAGCGAAGTTCGACGAAGGGGCCGACCGCGGCATCGCGGCCGCGGAGGCGGTCGTCTCGCTGGACGGCAGCGAGGGGACGGTGACGCTCGACATCGACGGGACGCGGGTCACGGTCGACGCGTTCACTGGCGTCGAGAAGAACGCCGACGAACTGTACAAGGAGGCAAAACGCATCGAGGAGAAAAAGGAGGGTGCGCTCACCGCCATCGAGAACACGCGCGAAGACCTCGAAGCGGTCAAGAAGCGCCGCGACGAGTGGGAGGCCGACGACGGCGAGGACGAGGCCGAGGAAGACGATAGTGAGGACGAATCGACTGACTGGCTCTCGATGCAGTCCATCCCCACTCGGTCGACCGAGCGCTGGTACGAGCAGTTCCGCTGGTTCCATACCTCGGACGGCTTCCTCGTCATCGGCGGCCGCGACGCGGACGACAACGAGGAACTCGTCCAGAAGTATCTGGAGGGCGGTGACAAGTTCTTCCACGCGCAGGCTCATGGCGGCCCGGTCACGGTTCTCAAGGCCACCGGCCCCAGCGAGCCGTCCAAGGAGGTGGATTTCCCGCAGTCGTCGCTGGACCAGGCCGCGCAGTTCGCCGTCTCTTATTCTTCGGTCTGGAAAGACGGGAAGTTCGCCGGCGACGTGTACATGGTCGACCCTGACCAGGTTTCGAAGACGCCCGAGAGCGGCGAGTACCTGGAGAAGGGCGGCTTCGCCGTCCGCGGCGACCGGACGTACTTCGAGTCCACGCCGGCCGGCATCGCTGTCGGCATCACCTGCGACGACGAGACGCGGGTCATCGGCGGCCCACCGGCGGCCATCGAGGGACAGGCTGCAACGAGTATCACCGTCGAGCCGGGTCAGTACGCCCAGAACGACATCGCCAAGCGACTCTATCGGGAGTTCAAGGACCGCTTCGCCGATGAGACGTTCGTCCGGAAGGTGGCCAGCCCGGACCAGATACAGGAGTTCCTGCCGCCCGGGGGCAGCCGAATGACTGAGGACTGACGATGTCGGAGCAGAGAGTACACCGCGTCGGAGGTGACTACCTGCATGAGTGACCTCGGGAAAATCGACCGCGAACTGTTCGATACCGTCATCTACCCGGAACTGGGCGCGGACCGAGAGGATGTGACGCTGGGGCCGACTCACGGCATTGACTTCGGCGTCATCGACGTTGACGGGAAGGCGCTGGTCACAGCTACCGACCCGCTCTCTGTCCTCCCCGGCTTGGGGTTCGAGCGGGCCGGTCGGTTCGCACTCGACGTGGTGCTGGCCGACGTGGCCGTCTCGGGCGTCCCGCCGTCACACCTCTCCGTGACGTTCACGCTCCCGCCCGAGATGACCGATGACGAACTGGCGGCGATGTGGCACGGCTTCGCCGGCCGGGCCGAGGAAGTCGGCGTAAGCGTCGTCGCCGGCCACACCGCCCGGTATTCGGGCGTCGACTACTCCTGGGTCGGCGGCGCGACGGTACTCGGGGTGGGGTCCCACGACGACGTCGTCCGGCCCGACGGCGCGCGACCGGGCGACAAACTGGTCGTCGGCACCGGCCCCGCCGCGGAGGTCACGGGCCTGTTCGCCCGCCTCTTCCCGGCGCAGATCGGACTGTCGCCCGACCGAATCGCCACCGCACAGGAACGTCTGGCTGACACCGCACTCGTTGAGGACGCGATGGCCGCGGCCAGCGCCGGCAATGTGACGGCGATGCACGACGCCACTGAGGGCGGCATCGTCGGTGCGTTCATCGAGATGGCCGACGGTGCGGGCGTCCGCTTTGACGTGGACAGCGACGCGATGCCGGTCGCCGACGGCGTCGATGCCCTCTGTGACGCCCTCGACATCGACCCCTGGCACGTCAGCAGTTGCGGGACGCTGCTGGCCGCCGTCGACCCTGCGGACGCCGACAACGTTGTCAGCGCGCTCCGGGACCGGGGGACACCGGCCGCCGTCGTCGGCGAGGTGAGCGAGGGGACGGGGCTGTACGTCGACGGTACCCAGCGGTCCCATCCCGGAGCCGACCCCTCGTGGGAGGCGTTCGCGCGGCTGCAGGCGGCCGCGGACGGGGACCCCAACAGCCGCTGACTCTACCGCCGCGTTTACGAGTGTTAGCACTGCACACGTACTGGTATATATAGTTGTAAGTTGTATTATAATTTGATGTGACACCTCGTCGCGACTGACGTGGCACCGGCCACGCCGGCCAGGCTGATGTCACGGAGTACCATCATGTTCCAAGAAGCACTCTCGTATCCACGAGACAGTGACAGCGCAGTGAAAACCATCGCCATCGGGGGCGTGCTGCTGCTCCTGAGTTTCCTCGTCGTACCGGTGTTCTTCGTTCTCGGCTACATCACCCGGACGCTCCGGGCGGTGTTGAACGGCGAAACCGAGCCACCGGTGTTCGACGACTGGGGCGACCTCGGCATGGACGGCCTGAAGGTGTTCGTCATCGGATTCGCCTACTCACTCATCCCGGCGGCCATCGCTCTCGTGGCGGTGTTCACAAGCGGCGCGACGCTGGGGCTGGGCGGCAACGGGACCGGAAGCGGACTGGCCGTCGCCATCATCGTCCTCGTCGCAACGCTCGCGATGACTGTGCTATCGCTCGTTATCGCGTACGTACTCCCGGCCGCAATCGTTGCGTACGTCCGGACGGACGCCATTGCGGCGGCGTTCGCACCGGATGAAATCCGCCGGCTCGCGTTCAGTCGGACCTACGCTACCGGCTGGCTGGTCGCGTTCGGTATCAGCCTGCTCGCCGGTGTCATCATCGGCGCGCTGAACGCCGTCGTCATCGGCGCAGTGCTGGCTCCCTTCGTGACGTTCTACGCGAACGTGGCGGGGACCTACGCAGTCGGGACCGCCGTGCGAGACATGCCCGCCGTCGACGCTGGCGATGAGACGCCTGACGCACAGCCTGCGGCCTGACCCGGACCGTCGGCGCATCGAATGGCAGAACACTTGTGTCCCTGAAGCGGACGCTTCAGTATGCAAATACCGAGCCAGGAGACCACCGCGGAAGGGGCAGAACGCATCGAGGTGGTCCCAGAGACGCTGGATGATCTCTGGCATCTCTCGTATGTCATCGAGCCCGGGGATCTCGTATCCGGCGACACGACGCGGCGCATTCAGCGCAACGACGACAACCTCCGGGACAAGGGCGGCGAGCGCGAACCGATGTGGATTCAGATCGAGGTCACCGACGTGGAGTTCGCGAAGTTTGCCAACCGGCTCCGCGTGGGCGGCGAAATCGTCGACTGCTCCCGCGAGGACCAGCTCGGTTTCCACCACACGCTCAACGTCGAGGAACACACCGAACTCACCGTCGAGAAACACCTCAAGCCCGACCAGGCCGACCGACTGGAGGAGGCCGTCGAAGCGACGGAGAATCCTGACGTTGCGATTGCAACTGTAGAGGAGGGCGAAGCACACGTCCACACCGTCGCCCAGTACGGCACCGAGGAGCGGGCGACCATCACCTCGACGACCGGAAAGGGGGAGTACGCCCGTCCACGGAAGGAACTGTTCGACGAGCTGGCGTCAGTCCTCAAACGGCAGGACGTGGACGCCTACATCCTTGCGGGTCCCGGCTTCACCAAACAGGACGCCCTGGACCACTTTCAGGACGAGATTCCCGATATCGCCGAACAGATTACCGTCGTAGACACGTCGGCCGTCGGCGACCGTGGTGTCCACGAGGTGCTCAAACGCGGTGCCGTTGAGGATGTCCAACAGCAGACCCGCATCGCCGAGGAGGCGGACTACATCGACGAACTGATGGAGCGCATCGGGTCGGGTTCGGAGGTGGCCTACGGCCCGGAGGAAGTCGCCAAGGCGGCCGACTACGGCGCTATCGAGACGCTGCTCGTGCTCGACGAGCGGCTCCGACTGGAGCGGGCCGGCGAGGGCGACTGGGACATCGACGTCGACCAGATCATCGAGACGACAGAGCAGAAAGGCGGCGACGTGACCGTCTTCTCCGCGGAGTTCGCGCCCGGCCAGCAGCTCTCGAACCTCGGTGGCATCGCCGCGCTACTTCGGTACCGACTCGATTGAGACCGCGTACCCACGATACCTGTATGTTATTTTTCATCTCGCCGGTGGTTCCCCCGAAACAGCTCTATTGAAATCCTAATGATTCGACATTATCGCTACCGAAACAATCGATAGGTGGGTGTGTATTGACCGGAACGGGATCAGAATTTCTCATCTGGTGACTATTTAAACAAGACCAGCAAAGTGTGTGAGATATTTTGGTTATCACGAGAGGAGTCAGTGCCCGACACAAAGAATCGTTCCTCACGCCGTCAGTTGGGCGTGTGAGCGTCTGGTACACGATCATGAAGTTCTTCGGGGCGAGACCTTGTCGGGGAGTTTCCTTAGCGCGGCGTGGCGGTCGCCTTGATTTCGTCGTACCTCTCCGCTGCCCACCGTCGGAGCTCCGATTGCGACGGTGCTGCTATTACCGAGTGGGTTCGCATTCGTTCGTCGAACGCTCCGAGTAGCACCGTCTCGTCGATAATCCCAAGTGCGTACTCCGGGACCGAACCCGACTCGTAGAGTGTGATGTTTTCAGACGCCCCAATTGCGTCGAGCGTCTCGTCGTAGTCAGGGCTCGCAGATTCGTACCCTGATGGAGGTGCGACGACCTCAAGTGTCAGATCCTCGTCGATACACTCCTGGAGTGTGTCGATGTAGAGCGGATTGATGGTCGGCACGAATCCCTTGACGCAGGCCGCACCCATCACGTTCCGGCGGACGTGGTAGAGCGGCTCGAACGGAGTATCGGTCGTCGATATTGTAATGTCGCATGACATGAGCGTGTCCGGACCGATTGGGAGTTCGGCCGGGAACCGCTCGAAGAAGGGGCCGACCGAGGCTCCAAGTTCGACCGTCGAAAGCGCGTTTCTGACCGCTTTGCACGCGATCTCTCCCGCTACGGTGACCTCGTATCGATTCTCCGTAACGACTTGGGAGATGTACCCCTGGTTCTCAAGGGCAGTAAGATTCCGCCGAAGCGTTGACCGTGGGAGGTCAAGTTCCTCTCCGAGTGTGTCAGACGACGCCGCACCCTCCGAAAGCGACCGCAGTAGTCGGTACCGATTCGGAGACGCGATCAAGAATTCAAGTCGTTCCAGCGCGGTCTCGCCAGAACGATTCATAGTCTATCACTACCGGTATGACACTTCTGCGTTTCGGTACGTCGTGTTCACCCCATGAGCAGTACTCACCCTCTGAACGTATCCCACCAGATAGCGTTATACATTTGATGTATCATATACTATTTAAGATGAGCTACGACGCGGTACTGTTCGACTGTGATGGTGTCATCGTAGAGATGCCCGACAGGACGGTTATGACGGAGGCGATGCGCCGTGTTCAGCGGCGGTTTGAACTGTCCGACCCGCCCGAACAGATGGTCGCCGACTTCTTCCGGGGCAATCTTTCGTCTATCACCGAGCGCTGCCGGTCGGCTGGAATCGAGCGCGATACCTTCTGCGCCGAGGCCGCCCGCGAAGGAGTTCGGGCGCAACTAACCGAGATCCGGTCGGGGCTCCGCTCAGTATATGATGACGTCGCCGCCGTTAAGAAGTTGAACTACCCGATGGGTGTAGTTAGCGACAACCACCCGCACGTACTCTCGTTCCTCCTGGGGCGGTTTGACCTGACCAGCTACTTCGAGACGGTGAGAGGCTGTCGGTTCACGCCGTCGGGGCTGGAACGTCAGAAGCCCAACCCGCATAACGTCCAGGCTGCGCTGGAAACGTTGGGTGCTGAGAGCGCTTTGTACGTCGGTGATCAGCAGATCGATGTCAAGGCGGCTGATAACGCCGGCATCGACTCTGTACTGCTACGACGTGAACGTCCGACTGAGAGTGGGATTGACGTTGCACCGACATACGAGGTGTCCTCACTCTGGCAACTCCACAACATCTTATCCCAGCGCGACTGATGCCGCTGGTCGGCTCCAACAGTCGTTCTATTGGCTGGTAACTACTCAACCAATCTTGACCATTCAGAGTGATCGATTAATGTTAGCTCTGTACTGAGCGATTGAGCACGCAAAACTATCAACTGCTGAGGGTTTCAACAGAGCCCCCGAAACCGTTTTTTGCCCCGCTCACTATTGCTACGTAGTTCCAATGTCTGCGAGGAGTGGGTGATATGTCGTTCGAAGAACAACAGGACTTTGCCAGACAGGTCGCCGACCTGAACAAGTACGGGCAGGCGCTCAATCGGTGTGAGTCCGTCGACGAGGTCGTTTCCCTCACGCTCGAAGCGATGTCGCTGCTGTTCGAGTTCTCCTACTCTACGTTCGTCGAGGTTCGTGACGACGACCTCCGGGTCGTCCACAGCACGAACCCGAATCTCGTTCAGGGCGAGCCACCCAGTGACCTGGCTCGACGGGCGCAGGAGGCCGGCGAGACGCTCGTCGAACAGGGCGCTGACGCCGCTGTCACGGCCGACTCGGACGTGACGGGTGCGCTGGCTGTCCCGGCCCGGATGGGTGACGAGGTGACAGCGGTGTTGGTCACACGGTCACAAACCGTCGAGGAGTTCGGGGACGAGTACGTCAGACCGATGGAGATTCTCGCGACCCACGCCGCGACGGCCATCTCCAACATCCGCTCCCGCGAACGGTTAGAACGGGCACACCGTGATTTAGAGCGGCGAAAAGAGATGATCGAGATGTACGACCGGCTTCTCCGCCACGACCTGGGCAACGACCTTCAGGTCATCGCCGGGTTCGCCGATGTCGTCGCGGGACAGGTCGACGGCCAGACCGAGGAGTACGCCGGCAAGATACAGCGCGCGGCCGAGAGCGCCGCCGACCTCATCCACCGCGTCGGCGATCTCGTTTCGACGCTCGAAGCACAGGACAACCCGGAGCCACAGGACCTCGCGACGGTCCTCGGGGACACAGTCCGGGATGTCAGAGCCAACTACGGATCACTGACTATCGATTTCGAGCCGTCAGCGTTCGAGTATCAGGTGTACGGCGGCGATTTGCTCGACTCGGTGTTCACGAACATCATGTCCAACGCGGCGGTCCACAACGAGGGCGAGGTACACATGCGAGTGGCCCCGGTGGAAACCAGCTCCGACGAGATTACCGTCTGTTTCGAGGACGACGGGAACGGTATCTCGCCGGACCTGCGCGAGAATATTTTCGAAATGGGTGTGAAGGGGCAAGAGAGTTCGGGGACCGGCTTCGGCCTCGGGTTCGTTCGGGCGCTGACCGAGTCCTACGGTGGCAGGGTCAGCGTGGCCGAAAGCGACGCGGGCGGGGCCGAGTTCCGCGTCACGCTCGAACGCGTCTAGCTGACTGTTATCGTCAGACCGTCCTCGGCGAACTGCACGTCGCCGTCGTAGCTGTCCGCTATCGACTCCAGCATCTCCTCGTGTCGTCCCTCCGTGTGTGGATACAGGTGGGTGAGGTACACACGCCCGACCTCGGCGTCGGCATCGCGGAGCGTCGCTCCGAGCGTCGTCGGCGTCGGGTGGTTCGATACGTCCACGTCGTCCGGGAACGAGCAGTCGTGGACGAGCACGGCCGAGCCATCGGCGAACTTGATGAGGTCCGTGAACGCCTCGGAGTCAGCGCCGAGCGTTATTGCCGGTCCGTCATCGACAGAGAGCCGGTAGGCGAAACACTGCATCGAGTGGCGCGTCTCGCAGGTGTCGCCGCTGAACCCCGCCAGTTCGAAAGGTCCGCCGTCGAGGTCCCTGAGCGTCAGGTCCAGCCGGTCCTGCATGTAGTCGTGTGTGTCGAGGAGGTCACGAACTAGGTCGCTTGTCCCCGGCGGCCCTGCGATAGTGAGGTCCGTCTCACCGGCCAGCCAGCGGGCCTTCATCAGCACGTCGAGGTCGGAAACGTGGTCCAGATGGTGATGTGTCAGCAAGACGGTGTCGACGCCTTCGTACCCCGCATCTGTTCGGGCCAGTGAGTGCAACACGCCGCTACCACAGTCGACGAGCAGCCGGTGTCCGCCGCGTTCCAGTAGATAGCCGGACTGCATTCGAGAGCCAGTTGGCATGGCGCTTCCGGTGCCGAGAAACGTGAGACGCATACCGGACGACAGCGAGCGAACAGACAAAGGGTTGGTGTCTGGGGGCACACGTCGGCAGGGGAACCACCAGGGAGCGTCAGCGGAGTGAGGGCGGTGGCCGTCGGCGGGGACGGGGTCAGGGCGGCCGTGTGGGAAGGTCACCCGTCGACGGCGCAGTTCATGCTTCGGACGGGGATAGCAAAAGTTCACCCGTGGCTCAAAAACCATTTTAACCGAACCGCGCTTGCGGCAAACCCACGAAACGGAGCGGGAGACACTTGTGCGAGTACGCCGAGACGCGAGTATGAAGAAATCACTCGACGAACACGCCGAACGGTTCTCCGAACACGCCGACGCCTACGACGAGAACCAGGATTCAGCGGCGTATCGCGCCTGTGTCGACTTCGTTGTCGAGCACGCAGCCCCCGAAACTGACGACGTGGTGCTCGACCTCGGCACTGGCACCGGAGCCATCGCGTTCGCGCTCGCGCCCGACGCACGGGAGGTTATCGGCCGCGATATCAGCGACGGGATGCTGGACAAAGCGCGGGAGAAAGCTGAGGAGCGCGGCGTCGGGAACGTTTCCTTCGATGACGGTCGCTTCCGCGCGCCGAACGTCGACCGTTCAGTGGACGTCGTTACGTCGAACTTCGCGATGCACCACCTAGGCGACGACGAAAAACGCGAGGCTATCGACACCATCGCCGATTTGGGGCCACGGCGAATCGTCCTCGGGGACGTGATGCTGTTCGGCGACGACGACCCCGACGCCCCGTTCTACAGCCCCGAGGTTGACGACCCGGCGACGGTCGGCGTCCTCGCCGACGCCTTCACCGATGCTGGCTACGCGCTGACGGCCGTCGAGATGGTCACCGAGCAGGCTGGCGTGCTGGTCGCCGACCGACTCGATTCTGACTGAAGCGACTGGACCGCCAAACCGGCTCAGCGGTAGTTTCTGTACGCCCAGAACGAGACGTACAGCGTCAGGACCAGCAGCCCGCCGAGGAAGAAGGCCACGCCGGGCTCGATGTGGAAGCCGCCGCTACCGCTCGCGGCCTCGGTCGTCAGTTGTCGCGCCTCCTCGGTCATCGCTTGGACCGGGGTATCGGCTTCCGGGGCCGGAGTGCCCTCGGGGGCCGGCGTGGCTTCTGGTGTCTCCGTCGCTTCGGCTATCTGGAACCCACCGTCGTCCGACGCTGTCGGGGTCGGCGTAGATTCGGCCGACGCGGCTGTCCGGTTCGCCGCTTCGAGACTCTCAGCGTCCCCGCTACCTTGGGCACCGTCACCGCCGGCTCCCGCGTCCCCGCCGCCAGCCCCTGCACTCCCGAACTGAATCGGGAACTGTCCGAGCAGGAGTTGCAGCATGACGCTGGCCGCGGTGAGGATACCGATAACAGGGAGGACGCGGCGGACGAGCGACCGGAGGGACTGCTTGCGCTCCTGCGTGCCGACGAACAACACCAGCGGGTCCTCCGGCGGCTCGTACACCTTCATCTCCTGGCCCTTCTCTGAGTACTGGACCCCAGCGACGGCGATGAGTTCCTCGTCTTCCAGTTTCTCCAGATGATAGGAGACCTTCTGTATCGACATATCGAGCCGGTCTGCCAGTTCGGAGGGCGTGCCCGGCTCCTCGTAGACCGTGTTGAGTATCTCTCTGGCCGTTTCCGAAGAAAGGGCGTCGAGGACCGCCGAAACGTCTTCGTCGACCCCGACGACCTGAAGCTCCCCGCCCTGTGAGGTGCTCGTGTCGGGACCGCGGGAGGGCAGCAACGACATATATTCCGTTCACTGCCGCCCAGCGTAATGAATCTCGTGGAACCTCACAGACTTGTTTGAGTCTGGGGTCACTCCAGCCGCTCGGTCACCGGCGCGACCGCCTCCGGCGACAGTGAGTCCCGGGGCGGTCGCACCGTCGCGTGGTCGATGACGCCGCGGTCGGCGAGCAGGGCTTTCACCGTGGGCGCGAAGCCGAACTCGGCACACGCCTCCGAAAGCGGTGAGAGGACATCCCGCTGGACCGCTCTGGCCCGTTCGATACACCGCTAGCGACGGCAGTGCCCGCCCGCTCCAGATCGTCGAACAGCAGGTGCGAGAGCGCGCTGACGCCGCCGTCCCCGCCCACCACGAGCGACGGGACGAACAGACCGTCGTGGCCCTGGTAGACGGTGAACTCGTCGGGCGTCTGATTCATGACTGCGGTGACGTAGGAAAGGTCACCCGAGGAGTCTTTGAGTCCGGCGACGGCGTCCGACTCGGTGAGCGCGGCGACTGTCTCGACGGACAGTTTCTGCCCGACGGCCCCGGGGATGTTGTAGAGGTAGACCGGCAGGGGAGCGTCGGCAAGCACCGCGTCGAAAAAGGCCTCGTTGCCCGCTGCGCTGGCCTGGCCGCCGTAGTACGACGGCACGACCAGCGTGCTGTCCGCGCCCTGCTCGGCTGCGAACGCCATCCGCTCGTCGACGGTCGCAACGTCCGTCGCCGCCGTCCCGACCATGACGTGGCAGTCGTCGGGCGCTGTGTCAGCCGCGGTTCTGACGACGGTCCGGTACTCGCCGGGCGAGAGCGTCTCGAACTCGCCGGTCGTCCCGCAGGGGACGATACCGTCGACGCCGGCCGCTGAGACGTGCCGGACCAGCGACTCCAGGCCCGCGATATCGAGGTCACCGTCGGCGTCGAATGGTGTCACCAGCGGCGTCAGTACGTCGAAGGATTCAGCCATGCCCTTGGTCAGACACGGTGGTCGCTTAGGCGTTTTCCCCGCCGATATGGCGGAACCGACTTGACGTGGCAGTCCTACTGACCGGTAAGAGCCGACAATGGGAGGACGCGAGCGTCTCGCAGCGACGGACCCGGACTTCGATCCGGACGCGGTCGACATCGACGACGCGGCGGTACTCGACCGCCTCGCGCCCGTCGTCCAGGAGTGGTGGGTCGAGCAGTTCGGCGAGTTCGTCCCCGGCAACGGCGGCTTCTTCACGCCGCCACAGAAGGAGGCCATCCCGCTCATCCACGAGGGCGAGAACGCCCTCATCTGCGCCCCGACGGGGAGCGGGAAGACCCTCGCGTCGTTTACCGGCATCATCAACGAACTGTTCGGGAAGGCCCGTGAAAACGAGCTTGCGAACTCCGTCTACTGCCTCTATGTCTCCCCGCTGAAGTCGCTGGCCAACGACATCCACCGGAACCTCGAACAGCCCCTCGACGGCATCACGGCCAAGCTCGACGACCGCGGCGAGGACGTCGAAATCCGCCACGCCATCCGCCACGGTGACACTAGCGATAGTGAACGGCAGGCGATGCTCGAAACGACGCCCCATATCCTCAACACGACGCCGGAGACGCTGGCCATTCTGCTGAACTCCCCGAAGTTCAAACAGAAACTGGAGACTATCGAGTACGTCATCGTCGACGAGATTCACAGCCTCGCGGAGAACAAGCGCGGGACCCACCTCTCCGTCTCGCTGGAACGATTAGAGGAAATGGTCGAGGAACCGCCGACCCGAATCGGCTGTTCGGCCACCGTCGAGCCACTGGACACCGTCGCGGAGTTTCTGGTCGGCCGCGAGGAGCCCGGCGGCGACCCCCGCGACTACGAAATCGTCGACACACGCTTTTCCCGCGATTTCGACATGGAGCTGTCCTGTCCGGCCGACGACCTCATCAACACACCGCGGGACATCGTCACCGAGCGGTTCTACACGCAACTGCACGAGCACGTCCAGTCCCATACCAACACGCTCGTGTTCACGAACACCCGGTCGGGGGCCGAGCGCGTCCTGCACAACCTCCGCGAGAAGTTCGACGACTACGACGAATCGAACTCCGGGTGTCACCACGGCTCGCTCTCGAAGGAGAAGCGACGCGACATCGAGGAGTCGCTGAAAGCCGGGACGCTGGACGTGGTGACGACCTCGACCAGCCTGGAACTGGGCATCGACATGCCCCACATCGACCTCGTCGTGCAGGTCGGCTCCCCCAAATCTGTCGCCGCGCTCCTCCAGCGCATCGGCCGCGCCGGTCACCAACTCGGCGAGACCGTCGAGGGACGGGTCATCGCCTTGGACCGCGACGAACTCGTAGAGTGTGCGGTGATGCTTGAAAAGGCCGAGCGGGGCTTCGTCGACCGGGTGTTCATCCCCGAGAACGCACAGGACGTGGCGACACAGCACGTCTACGGCATGGCAATCAACGACGTTCGCCCCGAGGCGACGTTCAAGAGCGTCCTCCGGCGGGCCTACCCCTACCGGAACTACGGTGACGGTGACTGGGAGCAGTTGATGCGGTACATGACCGCCGACTATCCCGGGATGGAGGACAAGAACGTCTACGCCAAAATCTGGCGGGACACGAACGACCCGCCCGACGGGGAACACCACTACGAGGACTACAACGTGGGCGAGCACCTCATCGGCAAGCGCGGCCGGCTCGCGCGGGTCATCTACATGACCAACATCGGGACGATTCCGGACTCCTTTACCTGTGACGTGGTCACCCGGAGCGACGACAGCTGGGTCGGCCAACTCGACGAGTCGTACTTGGATACCTTAGAGAAAGGCGACGTGTTCGTGCTGGGCGGGGACAACTTCGAGTACCGGTATCGCCGCGGGTCGAAGGTGTACGTCGACCGGACCGCTGCGCGGCCGACGGTCCCGTCGTGGTTCTCCGAGCGGCTCCCCCTCTCGTATGACCTCGGCCGCGAGATACTCGACTTCCAGGGCCAACTGCTGGACCGGCTGGCAGACGGCGGCATGTCGGAAGTCCGTAACTGGCTCCGGGAATTCCCTATCGACGAGAATAGCGTGCGGGCTATCTCGCGGATGTTCCGCGAGCAGGTCGCCTACGCCGGTCCAGAGAGCGTCGCCACGTCGGACCGGCTGGTAGTCGAGGAGACGCTGGACCACGACGAGTACGAACGACACTACCACGTCCACTCGAACTACGGTCGTCGGTTCAACGACGGTTTCTCGCGGCTGCTGGCGTATCACATCGCCCGGGAAGCAAGCGCGAACGTGCAGGTCGCCGTCGCCGACAACGGCTTCACGCTCTCGATGCCGCTGAACCGCAAGGTCGACATCTCGCGCATCGTCCGGGACCTGGACCCGGAGACGGCACGGGAGGACCTGCGGGCCAGCCTCGACGGGACCGACCTCCTCCAGCGGTACTTCCGCATCAACGCCACGCGGTCGCTGATGATACTCAAACGCTACAAGGGCTACGAGAAGTCCGCAAGCGAACAGCAGGTCTCCTCGGAGATGCTGCTTGGGTTCGCCGAGGACCTGGGCGAGTTCGCCGTCGTCGAGGAGACCTACCGCGAGATTCTGGAGGACAAACTGAACATCGACGGCATCGAGTCCGTCCTCCGTGCGATACGGGCCGGCGACGTGGACGTGGTCCGGACCCGCGTCGACTCGCCGTCGCCGCGTGCCTTCGGCCTGGCGACGCTGATGGCAAGCGACGTGGTCCTCGCGGAGGACGAGTCGGCCGTCCTCCAGGAGTTCCACCAGCGAGTCCTGAACGAAATCGAGAACGGGGATGCCGACGACAGCGCGGTCGCCACTGATGACTGAACGGCTGGCACCGTTCGACTGTGTGCTTTCTGTCCGCTGGCCTGTTGTCGAGCAAGCAGTAAAGTCCACGGGGCACAAAGGCGTGTTCTGCAATGCCACACCACACACACGGGAGCGACGGCGCACACGAGCACGACGAGCCGGAAGCCGGCCACGTCCACGAATCGGTCGACGAGGGTGTCGACGCACGGGACGACTGGGCGCGGCGGCGTCGGAAGGGGATTCCGACAGACAAGCAGTTGCTCGTCGTCGCCTGCATGGACGAGCGCATCCCCGTCGAGGACGCGCTCGGCCTCTCGCTGGGCGACGCACAGATTTACCGCAACGCCGGCGGCAAGGTCACAGACGACGTGATCCGCTCGGCCGCGCTGACGACACAGTACTTCGATACGACCGAAATCATCGTCGTCAACCACACCGACTGTGGGATGATGAGCGCGTCCGACGAGGACGTGATCGAAGGGTTCGAGGCCGCGGTCGACGGCGACCTCGACCCGGCGCTGCCGGAGTTGAATATCGGCGACGCGTCACTCGCGGAGTGGGTCCGGATGACCGACGACATCGACGCGGCGTGTGCGGCACAGGTCGAATACCTCGAAAACCACGACTTGATTCCCGACGACGTGAGCGTGACCGGGTACGTCTACGAGGTCGAGAGCGGGCACCTCCGGCGGCCCGGCGAGCGGGTCGCGGAGCAGGTCAACGAGCGCGTGTAGCCGACCGGCGTCGTCGCCGAGTGACTGTGCGGCCGCCACCTCCGCCCCGGAGCCAAACCGTTAATCCGCGGCCGGGCCCTCGGATGAGACATGGAGTCGATTCATCCGCGGGTGAGACTGCTGTGGATTCTATCGACGGTTATTCAGGCGTCGGTGCTCGGCGTCATCGCATATCTCGTCGACCGGTTTGCTGTCCCACTGCCACAGACGGTCATCGTCGGCGGCTGGGTCGTGCTCGTGGTTCTGGGTGTCGTCCACGCCGTCGCTGCCCACCGAATCTGGCGATTTGACCTGCAAGACGACGCACTGTTTCTCCTTCGCGGTGTCGTCACCCGGACCGACACGTCAGTCCCGTACGTCCGTGTTCAGCACGTCGATACCACGCGCGGTCCGGTCGAACGCGCTATCGGGCTAGCGAGTGTCGTCGTCTACACCGCCGGGACCCGCGGCGCGGACATCACTATTCCCGGGCTGCGGCCGGAACGGGCGACCGAACTCCGTGAACAGCTCCGTGACCTCGCGAACGAGAGCGAGGCGACGGACGCGGTATGAACCGGCTCCACCCGCGAAGTGCGGTCCTGCGCGTCGCCCGAGCGGCGCTGCAGGGCGGCTTCTTCGGCTTTTTCGGTGGGTCACTTGGGACCGGGATGCTCGGACTGCCGGCGTTTGCGGTTCCGCTGCTTGGCCTGTTCGGCGCGCTGGCATTCAGCGGCTACGCACTGGCGCGCTACCTCCGCTTTCGCTACGAACTTGACGGGGACACGCTCACCGTCGAATCCGGTGTCTTCGCCAGACAGTCCCGGCAGATTCCGCTCGGCCGCGTCCAGAACCTCGATGTCGAGCAGAACATCCTCAATCGCCTGCTCGGCCTCGCTATCGTCCGCTTCGAGACAGCCGGTGGCAGCGCGACGGAGGCCACCCTCGATGCAGTCGACGAGGCCGAAGTCAGACGCCTGCGGAACTACGTGCGGACCCACGACCGGGACGACGAAACTGCGGCGGCCACCTCCGATGCGGTGTCTAAGACTGCGACAGCTGTCCGGTCGGCTCACGCGGACCTCCCCGGCGTGACCGGCCCCACTCCGGCACGCGCGGGCGACGCCCAGACCGCGAATGAGCACGGGGACCCGGTTTCGACGTCGGAGGTGGAGGACCGCGACCAGCCGGACGGGTCGCTGTTGTTCGCCTTCGACCAGCGCGAACTCCTGACGTACGCCCTCGTCTCTGTTCGACCGGCCGCGCCGGTCCTCACGCTGGCGTCGCTCCCGCTGGGGATGGACATTGTCTGGGCCGTGCTGCGGTTCAATGCGACCCTCGTTGGAGCGTCGCTGAATGGGCCTGTCGTCCGCTGGCTAGCCGGCTCACCAGAAACAACGCGAGTTGGCATTTTCGCTGCGATTTCGCTCGCTCAGTTCCTCCTGCTCGCACTGGTCGTCAGCGTGGCGCTAACCGTCATCGAATACTACGGCTTCCAGCTCACGCAGGCTGACGGCGACCTCCGGTACGAGCGCGGACTCCTGCGCCGCTACAGCGGCAACATCCCACTGGAGAAGGTGCAGACGGTAACTATCCGCGAAAACGTCCTGATGCGGCGGTTCGGCTACGCGACGCTTGCCGTCGAGACGGCCGGCTACAGCGGCGGGAACCAGCAGTCGACGCAGGGTGTCGCCGTCCCGCTTGCACCACGCGAGGAGGTGTACGAACTGGCCCGTGACATCGAACCGTTCGGCGACCTTGACTTCGAGCGGTCGCCCAAACGCGCCCGACGGCGCTATCTCGCGCGCTTCTCGCTGGCCGCAGCCGGGCTCACCGCGGTCGCCTACGCCGTGGACGCGCTGGTGCTTGAAACGGGCTACTGGTGGCTCACAGCCCTCCTTTTCCTCACCGTTGTGCCGGCGGCCCACCTTCGCTGGCGACACCGCGGGTACGACCTGAGCGAGTCCGTGCTTGCGACTCGAAGCGGCTTCTGGCGGCGCACAACGCGTATCGTCCCGTACTACCGGCTCCAGACGGTGTTCGTCACGCGGTCGCCGTTCCAGCGTCGTCGCGACCTGGCGACTGTGGGGGCTGACACGGCGAGTTCGTCGAGCCTTCTCGGCGGCATCGCCCGCGTGTACGATATCGACGAGGACACTGCAACAGCGCTCAGAGAGACATTGCGAGAACGCCTCACCGCACACCTCGCGGGACTGCGGCTGGGCGATAGGGCCGGCGACACGGACGGGTAGTCAGCCCCGCGCCCATTCGACCATCCGACCGTACACCTCGTCGGTCGCCAGCGCGTCGCCGTCGCCGACGAGCACGAGCGCCTTCTTTGCCCGCGTGAGCGCGACGTTGATACGCCGGTAATCCTCGAAGACGGGGCTGTCGAGCGCTCCGGTGGCGACGAACGAGATGATGATGACTTCTTTGCTCGACCCCTGGAACCGGTCGACCGTGTCGACGGTCACGTCGGGTAGACGCTTCGATATCTCCGCGACCTGCGCGCGGTACGGGGCGATGACGCCGATATCGTCGGCTGCTACCCCAGCCGACCGGTACGACGCGACGATGTCGGCGATCCGGTCGGCCTCGGCGGGGTTGGTGTTGCCGACTTGGCTGCCGTCGGGGTCGACAAACGCCACGCGGTCCCGGAGCCGCTCGGGCAGGCTCGTGGTCGAGACGCCGTCGAGGTCATCGAGCCGCTGGGCCGCTACCTCGCCGGTCGCGGGCCGCAACTGCCCGTCGTAGAACTCTCGTGAGGCGAAGGCCTGAATGTGCTGGGCCATCCGGTACTGGCGGTCCAGCATGATGCCGGCCTCGGGGCGGGCCTCCATCAGGCGCTCGAACAGCGAGGTCGACAGCGTCTCGTCTTCCGACTGGACCACGGGCGGGAGCTGCTGGTGGTCGCCGACGAGCACGAACCGGCCGGCGAGCGTCGTCGCCGCGAGCGTCCCCGGCTCGGTCAGCTGGCCGGCTTCGTCGACGACGGCCACGTCGAACTCCTGGGTCTGGAGCGTGCTCCCGCCGCAGGTGGCCGTCGTCGCCGCGACGACCTGTGCGGTCTGGAGCCGGCTCGCACACGCACCGGGGTCGCCGCTGGTCTCCAGCCGGTACTTCTGCATGTCCTCGCGGACACCGCTTTCCGTGCCGACGCGGACGATATCGGTGTACCCCTGGTCTTCTAGCGCCTCCAGCAGATTGTCCACGGCGCGATTGGTAAAGGCAGAGAGCAGCACTCGGTCGCCGCGAGCAACCAGAGCCCGCACCATTCGGGCTAGCGTATAGGTCTTGCCTGTCCCGGGCGGGCCGTGAACGAGCGCGAAGTCCTCCGCGCCGACCGCTAACTGGACGGCCTCGTTCTGGGCGTCGTTGTTGTCGATGAACGTCTCCTCGACGGTATTGAAGTCCGGCTCGCGCCGCCCGAACAGCACGTCCTTCTGCTCGGGCGACTGGAGGAGCACGGCGTCGTGGAGCGCGTTCTGGAGCCGGTCGGTCGTCAGCTCGGAGGGGTACACGTCCAGCCGCCGGAGGTCCAGTGGCTCGTCAGCCGTGACGACGATTTCTTCGCCGAGACGTTCTACGCGGGCCAGTTCAGCGTTGCCGGTCACCGGGTCGCCGTCGCTGGCGAGCACGAGATTTCCTTCGCGGATTTTCGAGACGGCCCCGGTCCCGGTCGCGCGGAGTTCCCACCGGCCGCCGTCGAGTTCCCGGCGGCCGGTCGGTTCGAGGTCGATGAGCGCGCGGTCGTTGTCGGCGCGCTCCTCGGGCGTCTGTTCCCAGAGCTTCGCGTACTCCCGATGGACGGACCGGCGCTCGGCCTCGATTGCCGCGTAGAACTGCTCGAAGTAGTCCAGTTCCTCGTCGGGCACCGCTCGGCCGACCTGTCCAGCCTTGGATTCCTGGTCGAGGCGGCCGGAGACGGCCATACAGGTGTCCTGCTCGAAGCAGTACTCGCATTTCGCGTTGGCCTCGTAGCCGGTCGGCACGCTACAGTCGTACTCCATCGCCGCAATCGCATTGCGCGTCCGGACGACGTAGTTCAGCAGCCCGCTCCCGATAGAGAACTCCTTGGCCGGTGAGAGGTCGCCGCTTTCTTCGGCGCGGTCCACGGCGGCGTTTTTGGTGTACAGGAGCGTGCCCGTATCCGGCGCGGCCTCGACGGCGCTGTCCGCGCCGGCCGTGCGCTCGCCGAGCATCAGCGCGTACGCGGTCGCCTGAATCTTGTCCTGGAATCGGGGCTCTCGCTTGGTGTTCTTGCCGGTCTTGAGTTCGACGGGCATCCCGCGCCGGACGGCATCGGCCCGCCCCTTCATGCCGAACCGCTCGGAGATGAGCGTCATCTCGGAGCGCCACTGGTCTGTTTCAGTTAGCGTCCCCTGCTGGAGCCAGCCCTGAATAGCTGCGGCGTGGTCACGCACGTCGCCGGCCACCTCGTCGGACTCTCGGCCCAGCAATCCGATATCCAGTCCGGCGGCGTCCACCTGCTCCTCGATAGCAGTGTCGAGGTCCCGGCCACGGAGCAGGTCGCCGAACACCTCGTGGACGACGGTCCCCTTCACCAGCGGATAGGCGTGGTCCGCGCCGTCGAGTTTCCGGAGGTAGTACATCCGCGGGCACTGCACCCACGCCCGGATGTCGGTCACGTCGACGAGGAAATCCGGCTGGACGACGAGGGTGGCGTCGCCGCCGACGGAGTACTGCTGCTCGCCCTGGTACTCCCGCTCGTCGGGGTTGTAGACGGCGATCTCCATGCCTGTCTCGATGACGGCGGCGTTCTCAGTCCACTTCCCCCAGAGTGTCACTGTCGTCGGTTCGCCGGCTCCGCGTTCAGGGCGGATGGTCACCTCACAGAGGTCGCTTTCCCCGTACTGGGTGGTCACCGTCTTCGGCTCCTCGATGTCGACGACGACGCCGCGAACGCGATCCGCGCTCACTGGCTGGCCCTCCCCTGTTGCACGGCCCAAGCGAGGGGGCGGACCCTCAAAAGTCGTTCGCGCCGCGGGTCATTCGCTGGTCGCATCGGCTTCGGACTCCGTGTCGGCGGCGTACTCCTGCAGCGTCTCCAGCGATACGTCTTCGAGTACGTCTTCGCTCGTCGCGTCGAGGTTCACCGGCGGTGCACGCCCGGCCTCGTGAGCCTCTATCCAGCGCGGGACACAGACACACCAGTGGTCGCCGGGGTCGAGGCCCGGGAAGTTCAGGTCCGGCCGCGGCGTCACGAGGTCGTTGCCCTGCGCCTTGCTGTACTCTAGAAACTCCGCGGTCATCACGGCACAGATCTCGTGCCGACCGGGGTCACGCTGGAGCGGGTAGCAGTATCCGTCGCGCATGAAGCCCGTCTTCGGGTCCATCGAGCAGGGGGCCAGTTCCCCGCCGAGGACGTTGCGTTCGCTTTCCATACCACGTCTGGCTGTTCCGGGGAGTAAAGCCGTTCGGCTACGCCACTGATAGGCTGGCTGTCACCCGGATGCTTCGCTCCCGCGCAGCGACGACCGGTCACTGTGCCATTCAGGACCGATGGGTTCATTCTGACCCAGTTCAAACAGGAAACTGACAATGCGCGTTCGCGACTGGCAGGACATTCTCGAAGACGTGATGGAGAGCAATGCCAATCCGGGGGACTGGCGTGCCGTCGGGGGCGACCGCGCGAACGGAATCGGCGAGGATATCTACTTCGGACACCCCGATGCCGGCGTCTACCAGCTCAAGACGTACGCGAAGAACCCTTTCGAGGTACAGGGCGTCGGGTCGCAGGTGGCCCGCCGAATCGACGACGACATCGACCCGCTGTTCCCGACCGATGGCTCGGGCATCTTCGGCGTCCAGCAGGGGCCCGAAGACGAGGACGACGCCAAGGAGAAGGCGAAGAACCTCGAAACGGTGCTCGAAACGCACGCTGACGCACCCACATCGCCGCAAGCGCTGCTGGAAGATATGATGGACGCGATGGACTCCCCGGCCTACGGGCCGATGGAGTTCGACCACCACGACCGGCCCGACCAGATGACCGAACTCACCGAGACGTTCGAGGAAGCGGAGGAACTACTCGACGCAGAGTTCGAAGACGTCATCGAGGAAGACGTAGAGCGGGGCTTTTACTGATGGCCGAACGGACAGACGCCGACTGTTACGGGGGCTCCTGATGGTCGGCCCTTCGATGACGGACGCCGACCGGAAACGCTTTCTCAGATACACGCAAGTCGGGTTTGCGCTCCTTATCGGCGGGTCGATGGGGCTTGTGACGATGTATGGCGGTGCCGAGCTGCTGATTGTCGTTGGCGTGTTCGTTGGTGGCACCGCTGTCGGTGGCGCTCTCGCGTGGTATCTCATCCCGGAGAGCATCGCAGAAACCCCGTACGAGTCGGTCGACAGCGGTCCGAAACCCGGCGCAAAGATGAAGCAACGTCGGCAGGAGAACGACGGCTCCAGACAGCAGGCAGCTGAGGACGACGGCCGGCTCTCACAGAACCGCGACTAGAGGAAGTCGTCCTGCATCGCGGGGTCCTGCTGTTCGGAGGCCGTCTGGTCGAAAATCTCTTGGTCGAGCGTTTCGGTCTCTTCGGTCGTAGTATTATAGGCCGAAATCCCCCGCTTCAGGAGATCTTCGACTGCTTGGTCGCGGTTGAGGAACTCGCCCTGTTCGACGAGTCGCTGGATGTCCGAGTCCACCTGGTCCGGGAGTGACACCTTGATCTTGCTCACACTTGCCGCCTATACTGTTCGGACATAAAAACCCACCCCTGCTTTTGAGAGGGGTCAAGAAGGCGCACACGTGAATGCGCGAAACCGTCACACACTTGCCGGCGGCCGACACGAACCACAGTGTGAACGCGAACGACCGAGCGATCACTGCACTGGTCATGCTCGCACACGGGCTGGTCCACACCTACGAGATGGCGGTCCCGATATTCGTCGTCATCTGGCTCACCGAGTTCGACCTCATTAACCTCGGTATCGCTCAGTTCGACGTGACAACGGCGACCGTCGGCGTCATCGTAACAGTAGGCTATGGCCTGTTCGGGGCCGGCGCGCTCCCGGGCGGCATCATCGTCGACCGAATCGGTTCCCGCCGGCTCATCACCGGCTGTCTGCTCGGCATGGGTGGGTCGTACATCCTGCTGGGACTGGCTCCGAGTATGGTCGTTATCGCGCTCGCGCTCATCCTCTGGGGAATCTCTGCCAGCGTGTACCATCCGGCGGGGCTCTCGCTTATCAGCAAAGGTGTCGAACAGCGCGGGACCGGACTCGCCTATCACGGCGTCGCTGGCAACCTCGGTATCGGTCTCGGTCCGCTCGTCGCCGCGATTCTCCTGTTGGTCGCCGAGTGGCGGACCGTTGCACTCGTTCTCGGGGTTCCGGCGCTGCTCGCCGCCGTCTACGCCTCGCAGGCGAGTTTCGACGAAACGGCGGCGGTGACGACGGCGACTGACGGCGGGTCGAAGGCCAACAGCGGCATCGACTCCCTCGGAGAGTTCCTCTCGGAGAGCAAGCACTTGCTGGCCGGGAGTTTCCTCTTCGTGTTCGTCGTCGTCATGTGCTCGGGGCTGTACTACCGCGGTGTCCTCACGTTCCTCCCGGAACTCCTGCGAGACTTGCCGGGCTTCGAGCCAATCCCGGTGGAGACGTTACTGCCACCCACCGTGCTCTCAGCGCTTGGCATCGAAACCGGAACGGGGCAGGCCTTCAAGCCACAGGACTATTTTTACGCCGGCCTGTTGCTCATCGGCGTCCTCGGCCAGTACGCCGGGGGGAAACTCAGCGACCGGATTCCCGTCGAGTACGGCATCGCCGGGTCGTTCCTCGTGCTTGCCGTCCTTGCAGTGCTGTTCGTTCCGGTGTCGGCGATAGGCTTCGGGCCGCTGGCGGTGCTCGGTGCGCTTCTGGGCGTCGCGCTGTTCGTCGTCCAGCCGATGTATCAGGCCGCCGTCGCGGAGCACACGCCCACTGGCACGCGCGGACTGTCGTACGGCTACACGTATCTGGGTGTGTTCGGGGTCGGCGCGCTCGGTGGCGGGCTGGCGGGGTCGATTCTGGCTTTCGCGAACGTGACGGCGCTGTTCGGGACGCTCGCCGGAATCGCACTCGTCGCTGTCCTCGCGGGAACCACCCTCGCTCGTCGTTCGTGACTCCCTGAGTGAGAGGCAGGCCGTCGCATCGCTTGCTATTTCTGTCTGTACAATCTACCTGCCGCTCAGATGGACGCCGCAGTTATCGTCCCGGCCTACAACGAGGCGGAGTCGCTGGCCCGCTGTCTGGCTCCCTTCGAGTCACAGCCCGTCGAACTGGTCGTCGTGGTCGGCGGCGACGACGGGACGGAACAGGTAGCCCGCGACGCCCCCTTCGTCGACACCGTCGTCCGGTGCGACGAGGGCGGAGCGGGAATCGCCAGGAACCGCGGAGCAGAAGCCGCGACAGCGCCGATACTGCTGTTTACCGATGCCGATACGGTCGTCCCCGAGGACTGGGTCCGCCTGCATCTCAGGCACTACACCGACGACGATGTGGTGGGGGTCGGCGGCCCCGCACGCCCGCTCGAAGACAGCCTCAAACACCGCGTGCTGTTCAAACTGCTGTCGGACTACTGGTATCGGGTCTCGTGGCCGCTGGGCTTCGTCCAGCAACCGGGCTTCAACTGTAGCTTCCGGGCCGACGCCTTCGAGGCCGCGGGCGGCTTCGACGAAGACATTCCGTTCATGGAGGACACCGAACTCTCCCTGCGGATGAAAGACCACGGCCGAATCGTCTACGATGCCGACTCCTGTGTCGCTACGTCGGCCCGCAGAGAAGCCGACGAGGGATATCTCTCGCTGTTTGCGAAGTACATTCGCGGGTACGCAAACCACTACATCCTCCGCCGGGAGTTCGATGCCGACTACTTCTGAGAAGGGCAACCTTTTCAACGCACACACCGGAGCACTGACACGATGAGTGGCTGGCGGTCACTGCCCCGACGTGCTGTCGAACAGGGACGGTCGGACCTCCGGGACGACCCCTATCTCCGCTATATTCTCCTCCTGTCGACTGTGCTGGTCGGATTCTGGTTCTGGCACCGCATCCCGAACTTCGCGACCCGGGACGAGTACAGCCGCCTGCTCGACGCGATGGTCGTCTACGGCTCAGTCCTCGAAGAACCGACCTTCGAGGGTCTCAAGGCCGGTGTCGAGTGGGGCCGGGCCCCGTTCGGCGCGACGCTGTACCTCTACGTACTCGCCATCCTCCCCGTCGTCCTTGTCGCAGCACTGACCGGCGACCTGGGCGCGTTCACGGCCATCGCCTTCCCAAGCTGGGAGTTCGGCCACTACGAGGCCTGGGCCGCCACGCCCGAGTGGATATGGACCGGGAGCCTCGTCTTCATCCGGCTAACCAACGTCGTTGCTGCACTCTGTGCCGTCTACCTCACCTACCGCCTGGGCGTCGCAATCGAGGGGCGCAACGCCGGCCGGCTGTCGGCGGTCGTGCTCTCGCTGACCTTCGGCTTCCTCACCATCTCGAAGGAAGCCGGCGAGGATATGCCGGCGCTGGTATTTGTCCTCCTCGCGCTGTACCTGCTGGTCAGGTACGTTCAGACCGACGACGGAACGCTGTTTCTGGCGGCGAGCGCCGCTGGCGGGGTCGCCATCGCGTTCAAACTGACGGCCGCGCCGGTTATCCTGCTTATCGGCGTCGCCTTCCTGCTGCGGGCCCGTGCCGCTGACGCGCCGCTAACGGAGACGCTGTACCGGCCGAAGCTCCTCCTGAGCGGCGCTTTGCTTGGGTTCGTCATGATCGTGCTTGGATTCCCGACCGCGCTCGTGGCGGGTCCCGAGCCGTTCATCGAGCGGGTGTTCGGCGGCTCGACCTCGCGGATGAGTCACCCGACCGGTCCCGACGCCCCGATGTGGTGGTGGTTCCTGCGGGGGTACTTCAGCGCGCTTGGACTGCCGCTTGTTGCCGCGGCCGCAGCCAGCATCGTGGCGACCGTTGCGACGTTGCGTGACCGCGGTACCGCCGTCCACGGCACTGTCCTCGTCCTGACGGGACTGATAGCCTACATCGCCATGTTCTCTCAGTGGCACGACTTCCGGGTCCACCACCTCTTGCCGACGTTCCCGCTGCTCGCCTTACTCGTCGGGGGACGACTGGTGGACCTCCGCGAGCGCTCGTCGTCTCTGGCGCGACCGGTGATGGCCGTTCTGTTGGTAACAACGGCCGTCTACGCCGGTATCGGGGCAGCCCAGTTCGCGTCGATGCCCCGGGACGAGGCGACAGCGTGGCTCGAAGACAACAGCGACGAGGGGGACGTGGTGGAGTCGTATCGCGTCCACATCCAAGACACTGCTATCCCGCACTCGCTGACCGCCCGCCACGTCGCCGGCCAGGACTCGGAAGCGGAGGAAGCGATGGCGTGTCCGCGATACATTCAGGTCGGGTACCGTGACCTGCTCTACCTCAAAGAAGACACCTACTACCGGAACGGTGACGCACAGGCCGTCTACCTCCGGAAGCTCCTGAACGAGGAGTATAACTACCGAATCGTCGCGGAGTTCGGGGAGCGGCCGTCGAACTTCGTGCCCCAGCGGCCGACGCCCGGTTCCTTTACCGACTTGCTCCGACTCGGCGTTGTCCCGCACACGGACCAGTTCGCCGACGAGCAGGAACTCGCGGCGAACCAGTACACGCTGATTTTGGAGCGTGACGGCCAGTGCGACACGAGCCGGCATCCGCCCTTCTGAGTCCCTCTTTGCGTAGCTCTTTCCGGCTACTCTGTCGTCAGTGACGTAACGTCGAGTCGAACAGAGGGATACCAGCCCGCAAGCGACGGCAGGTAGATACTGAGGAACCGGTCGACGAAGATGATCGGGATGATAACTGCTGCCGGGATGCCCAGCGCGACGAACACCGCCGTCGCCGTCGCTTCGGTGATTCCGATGCCGCCGGGCGTCAGCGGCAGGAGTGTCACAGTGTATGCGACCAGCAGGTACAGCGGCAACGCGACCAGCGGTTCGAACCCGACGCCGAAACTCCCCAACAGCAAGCCGACGCGGACGCCGGGCGCAAGGACGAGATCGACGGCCCAGCCGATTGCGTAGCGCAGCCACACTGCCGGCTCGCTCGCCAGCGTCCGGAACGTCGTGGTTGAGCTGTCCGTGAATTCGAGCAGGCCGTCGAGTCGGGCCGCGAGCCTTTCGCCGACGTGTGGGACCCGGACTGCGACCCCGGACAGCCAGCCGATAAGGCGGTCCAGATAGGTGAGCTTGAGTCCTCCGAACAGTATGGCGAGACCGGCTACGAAGTAGAGGCTCGTCGCGAGCGCCAGCACCACGAGGAGTTCGGGCCGGAGCAGTGGAATCGCCAAGACGAGTCCCGCGGTCGCCGCGACGCCGTAGTATAGCGCGAAGACAGCGGTGTGAAGCGCTGAGGCGGCTGCGGCGTCGCTATAGCCCATCCCGGTCTGGCTCTGGAGGACAAATGGTGCGGCTAGCCGTCCGGAGAGCCGCGAGGGGAGCAACTGGTTGACGAAGTTCACGATGAGGGTCGTTCCAGCGGCGGTCCGAAACCGGACAGGGGACAGCGGGGAGATTACCGCGTGCCACGTGTAGGCTCGGCCACAGATGCCGAGGGCGCTGACGGCGACGATCGCGAGCGCTGTCTCGCTCTCGACGCCGGCGAGCAGGTCGATTGCGCTCCCGATGTCGAACTGCGTGAGCAGCCACGAAAGCGCACCGACGGCGATACCGTACTGGGCAACCGTGATGCCCAGGTCACGAGCCCGACTCGTCACGGCGTCTCGCCCCTGTGTAGCTGTGACGCGGCCGCCTCACCGTCAGCTAAAACGGCCCGTGCGGTCGTGAACTCGAAGTCCTGTTGCAGAATCCGTTCGACGGCCCGGCGCATCCAGTCACCAGTTCTGACGTACACCCGCGTCGGCACTCCCTCAACGGCTGGCAGGTCGACCAGTTCCCACGGATGGATGTACAGCATTGGCGTGATACCACGCCGGGCTAGTAATTTCATGCCCAGAATCGTGTATCGCGGGCCGAAAAACCGGAGCCAGGTCCCGGTGAGAGGTAACTGCAGGCCGGGCATGACGCTCGCCGGGAACTCCGTAACGCTGTCCGGCGCGTCTGGACGCACGGCCGTCGCCGGCACCGGCTCGTGAATGTCGTACTCGCCGCCGTACCACCCCGGTATTGACCGACTGGAGACGACGCTAGAGTCGTACGTGTACCCGGTATCGGCAAGCAGATCGAAGTGGTCGTCGGTGATGTCGAAGGCAGGCGCGCGGAACCCGGAGACGCGTTTGCCGGTAACTCGCTCCAGCACGGCCTTCGACTGGGACAACTCCGCTCGTCGCTCCTCGCTGTCGAGAGCAGAGAGCAACTGGTGTGTCTGCGTGTGCGAGCCGATTTCGATACCCGCATCAGACAGCGCTCGCACGGCGTCGGGATGGGTCTGAGCGACTGATGAGACCACGAATGCGGTCGAAGTCGCATCGTACTTTGCGAGCGTGTCCCTGAAAAATCGACCGCCGTCGAGGCCGACACCGTCGCGGTCGGTCGTCCCCGATGCGCTCCGGTAGGCCGGCGTCTGGGTGAACAGCTCGAAATCTATCGACAACACCGCCCGGTCAGTCATCCTGCTCGTCCTCGGTCCGTAGCTGGTGTTCCTCCAGTTCGCTCCGGAGGAGGCTCAGCTCCTCGTTCAGCCGCGACAGCCGGTCGTACATATGCCCGATTCGGTTGAGCAGGTACGTCACCGCGACGAACAGCGTCAGGTTCGAGATGACGAGGATGGCACGCGCCTTCCATTCGAGGCCCAGCAGCCGCGCCACGACCTCGAACACGTTGGGAACGACGGCGACGACGATGAGCCCTGCGCCGAGCAGCAGCGACATCACAAACAGCTCTAGTGACTCGCGTTCGCTTCTGACGATGATGTACCCGTTCGCGAGGAAGGCCAGGCCGACGACCAGCGACAGGAGGTTGACCAGTGAGTAATCGAATCCAAAGACCATACTTAGCGAAAGAGGAGGACGCGAAACACCGTGTCAGTCATCCGAAGCGGGTAGAGCACGAGCGTGTCGAGGCTGAACTGCGACTCGCCCTCGTCCCGGATCGGCATCTCTATCGATACTTCTTCGATGCGGTGGCCGCGCTGGGCCGCATCGAGCGTCTGTTCGACCGCCCAGTGGTTGTCCGAGCGGTGGAGGATGTCCTCTAAGGCCGACACGCGGTAGACGCGAAAGCCGCTGGTCACGTCGGTGATGTCGATGCCGCCGAGTTTGCGGACGACGGTCGTAAAGAAGGTGATCCCCAGCCGCCTGACCAGCGGGTAATCCTCGATGCTCTCGTTCAGGTAGCGGCTGCCGATGACCATGTCCGCGTCCTCCGCGTGGTCCAGCAGGGTCGGAATCTTCGCCGGGTCGTGTTGGCCGTCGGCATCGACCTGCACGACGAAGTCGTAGTCGTGCCGAATCGCGTACTGATAGCCCGTCCTGACGGCCCCACCGACACCGGTGTTGAACACATGCGTGACGACGTGTGCACCGTGCTTCCGGGCGACGGCTGCGGTGTCGTCAGACGAGCCGTCGTCGACGACGACGACCTCGTCGACGTGCTGGCTGGTCCCGTCAATCACCGACCCGATGGTGCTCGACTCGTTGTACGCGGGGATGACGGCGACTGTTCGCACTGGTGGAAACGCCGCTAGCAGCGAACTTAGAATTGTCGTTCTCTGGAATTGTCTCAGTCCTCCCTGTCGCCCTTCTTTGACCGCTCAGGGCACGGTATACAGACCTCCCAGGGTCACAGCCGACTGCAGGCCGAACGGCCGGACTGGTTCCGGCTCACACACGCGGTGCGGAATGCCCAGTTTCAATCTTCGTTCCCCGAGGGGAGCCGTACTCGACATCAGTCATGATGAATAGGGCAAGAATGAAAACACACCGCGCGGTACGTACTGGCATGAGTGTCGAGCAGGAGCAGACGGAACGGACCATCAGGTGTCTGGTGGCGAAAGTCGGACTCGACGGTCACGACCGGGGCGCACACGTCATCGCGCGGGCGCTCCGAGACGCCGGCTTCGAAGTGATATACTCGGGACTCCACCGAGCACCCGACGAAGTCGTGCAGGCCGCCGTGCAGGAGGACGTGGATGTCGTCGGCATCTCCATCCTCTCGGGGGCGCACAACACGCTCGTTCCAAAGATTCTCGACGGACTGAAGGAGTACGATGCGTTCGACGACCGTCTCATTCTCGTCGGCGGCATCGTTCCGGACGACGATCAGGAAGAACTCCGCGGGCAGGGCGTCGACGAGATATTCGGTCCGGGCGCGTCGATGGAGGAGATGATCGACTACATCCACCAGAACGCGCCCGAGCGATGAGCGACCTCGTCGCTGACCTGCTTGCGGGCAAGCACAGCGCTCTCGCCAGGGTCATCACGAAGATAGAGAACCGCTCGCCGGGGTATCGGGAGATAATTTCCGACCTCCACCAGCACACCGGGACAGCCGACGTGGTCGGCGTCACCGGCAGTCCCGGCGCGGGCAAGTCCACGCTGGTCGACAAGGTCGCAGCGACCTACCGCGAGCGGGGCCAGACTGTCGGTGTCATCGCTATCGACCCGTCCTCGCCGTTTTCCGGCGGCGCAGTACTCGGCGACCGGATACGAATGGCCTCGAACGCCGGCGACATGGACATGTTCTTCCGGTCGATGTCTGCCCGTGGCTCCCTCGGTGGACTGTCAACGGCGACGACCGACGCCGTGACCGCGCTGGACGCCTTCGGCAAGGACAAGATCATCGTCGAGACGGTCGGTGCAGGCCAAAACGAGGTCGACATCGTCCGCACGGCCGACACCGTCGCCGTGCTCGTGCCGCCGGGGAGCGGCGATGACGTGCAGATGCTCAAGGCCGGGATCCTCGAAATCGGTGACGTGTTCGTCGTCAACAAGGCTGACCTCGACGGAGCCGACCGGACTGTCCAGCAGCTCCGGGAGATGCTTCAGGGACAGAGCGGACGACCGAACTCCGGCCATCACGGCGCGACTGAACTCGCAGCCGACGACGCCGAGGCAGACGCCGAGGAGAGCGACACGGAGACGTGGGACCCCCCAATCGTGGAGACGGTGGCTAACCGGGGCGAGGGCGTCGAGGACTTCCTGAACGCGCTGGCCGACCACGGGGACTATCTGGACCGAACCGGCCGACGAGAGGGGCAGGCACGGGAGCGATTCGCCGCCGAGATCCGAACCCTGCTCCGGGAGGACGCAAACGAACTACTGGTCGATGAACTCGACCGCCGCGGCGGTATCGAACAGTACGTCGACGCTGTCATCGAGCGCCACACCGACCCGTACACCGTCGTCGACGAGGTTCTCGCGCCGCTCCGGGAGTGTCTCGACGAGCCTCGCGACGAGAACTGAGTTCGGGACTGTCGCGTCCGCGGCTACGGTTGCCCGCGACGATAGCGACAGTCATCTGACGCTCGTCCAGCATGTATAACATACTCGGGGCTCCAAGTCATCAATATGAAACTCCGCAAGGCGCTCGGTGCGGTCGTCGGAGCGGTCGGTGCGACAGCCGCTGCCAACCGCGTGCTGCAGTCGCAGGCCGGTGCGTTCGAACCGATGCTCGAGGGGGAACAGGGGACGTACCGCTGGCGCGGGTTCGATATCGCGTACACTGAGGCTGGCGACCCGTCGGACCCGGACCTCGTGCTGTTTCACGGCATCAACGCCGCTGCCAGCAGTCACGAGTTCCACACGGTGTTCGACACGCTGGCGGAGGAGTACCACGTCATCGCGCCTGACCTACCGGGTTTTGGGCACACAGACCGCCCGCCGCTGCTGTACTCGGCCTCGCTGTACACAGCCTTCGTCCGCGATTTCATCGAGGACAACACCACCGACGCGACCGTCGTCGCGTCGTCTCTGACAGGGGCATACGCCGCCAGCGCGGCACAGGAGGTTGAGGTGAAGGAACTTGTCCTCATCTGCCCGACAGACACTTCGATGGGGAACCGCACCGTCTGGCTCCGATCGCTGTTGCGCGCGCCCGTCGTCGGCGAGGCAATCTACAACCTCACCGTCTCGAAGCCCTCCATCCGCCACTTCCACGCTGACCACGGGTACTACGATATGGACAACCTCACCGACGCAGTGGTCGACTACGAGTGGCAGAGCGGCCACCAGCCCGGTGCGCGGTTCGCGCCGGCGTCGTTCGTCTCCGGCTTCCTCGACCCGGAGGACGACCTCGGCGAAGTACTGGCAAGCCTCGACGTGCCCGTGACGCTGGTCTGGGGTGAGGATGCCGACATCACACCGCTGTCGAAGGGTCGTGACCTGGCCGAACAGGCGGATGCGATGCTCGTCGTGTTCGGTGATTCGCTGCTCTTGCCCCACGTTGAACACCCCGGTGAGTTCGTCGACGTGGTCCGCGACAGAGTGACGTCGGTAACGGTCGAGAACTGAGTTAGCGCGGCCGGAACACGACGGCTCTCTCGCCGGTCGTCACGCGCTCGCCGACATCGATGCCGACCACGTCGCCGATAGCGACGTCGTCAGGGTCCACGCCGCGGACGAGTCCCGTAACCGAAACCGGGCCGAAGTCGGCGATGGCGGTGACGTAGGGCGCGTCGTCCTCGAACTGTGGCGTCGGGACGGTAATCGTCGTGTGGCTCGCGATTTCGCCGGATTCTGGCAGATCGACCGCCGAGAGTTCCTGGTCGTGACAGCGCGGGCACACCCGCCGTGGCGGCAGCCAGCCGTGGCCGTTCGAACATTCGAGGTAGTACCCGTCGCCAGATTCGATGCTGTCGAGCCACGCGTCGTACTCGCCATCCTGTGCGGATTCAGTTATTCTTGTACCTCCATGACGTGGACAGTCGTAGACGCGACCGTACCGCCCGCGTTGTGTGCGACACCGACGGTGCTGTCCGGGACGGCGTCGGCCCGCGGATGCGACCCGTCGAGAAGCCAGGCAACGGTCGCCAGTTGGGCGACGCCGGTCGCGCCGACCGGGTGACCCTTGGCTTTCAGCCCGCCCGAGAGATTTATCGGGCGGTCGCCATCGCGGGTCGTCTCCCCGTTGCGCGCCGCGGCGATGCCCTCACCGCGCTCGTAGAAGCCAAGCGATTCGATTGCGAACACTTCAGCGATGGTGAAACAGTCGTGGACCTCGGCGAAATCGACATCGTCGGGACCGACGCCGGCGTCGCCGTACGCCTCTTCGGCGGCCTTGTCGGCGGCGGGCGTCTGTGCCAGATGTGGACGGTCCTGTAGCGCGAGATTGTCGCCGCCCTGCCCGGTCCCGGTGATGGCGACCGGGGCGTCCAAGTTGTGTTCCTCGGCGTAAGCCTCCGTCGTCAGGACGGCAGCCGCGGCCCCGTCAGTAATCGGACAGGAGTCGTACAGGCCGAGCGGGTCCGCAATCGTCGGGGCCTCCAGCGCGTCCTCGATCGTGATTTCCTGCTGAATCTGTGCGTGTTCGTTGACCAGGGCGTGTTCGTGGTTCTTGACGGCGACGTGAGCGAGATCCTCGTGGGAGCCGCCGTACTGGTCGAAGTACGACCGGGCCATCAGCGCGTACGCCCCGGGGAAGGTCATCCCGGCACGGACCTCGTAGAGGTCGTCGGCGGCGATGGCGAGCGCGTCTGTCGCCGCTGCCGTCCCGATGTTGGTCATCCGTTCCGCGCCGCCGACGACGACGACCTCCGCCTCGCCGTTCCGGATCGTCTTGACGGCTTCACGAACGGCTGTCCCGGCGGATGCACAGGCCGCTTCCACGCGGGTCGCCGGAACGTCCAGCCCGATGGCCTCGGCCATCAGCGGGCCCTGGTGGCCCTGGTGTTCCGCGAGTTCGCCCATGAAGTTGCCGTAATAGAGCGCTTCAGCGTCCTCCGGGTCGATTCCAGCCTGCGAGAGCGCTTCGAGTCCGGCCTCGGCGAACAGGTCTCGGCCGGTCCGTTCGGGGTGTTTCCCGAACTGTGTTACGCTAGCCCCGGCAATACGTGGGTCTGACATTATCACCCAGTGCGCGCTGACGGCTTAAATGCCTACTGCTCGGATGCTTAATTAGCGCATATTCACCTGCTTAAACGCCTGCAAACGGGATATGCGTTCTCAGCCAGAATTACTTCTCACAACGGAATTGTAGCCCTCAAGGGAACTACGTCGAATCAGTTCACAATTTCGGCGATACGCTGTGGCTCTCCTGACAGCGCCGGTTCCGGCTCGACCATCTGCAACACCTCGTGGTCGGTGACGTTCGGATACGACTTCTGGATAGCATCCTCGATGAGGGCCTTTTCGAGGCGGAACTCCGTCCCCTCGTAAACGACATCCACGCCCTGTTCGTCAAACGACAGTACAGTCATACCACGAATTACGCACGGCACGAATAAAAGGATAGTCTCTCGTGTGGCCACGTCGATTCGGAGACCGCGCAGCGAACACGTGCTCGGAACAGCCGAGCAGGACCGCTACGAGTCGCCGTCGCTCCCAACTCGGATGACCTGTAGCAGAGAGTACACCGGGACGCCGCGGATGTCGCCGACACCACGCTTGTCAGCCAGCACGACGCAGGCCACGGGGTTGCCGCCCTGTTCATGGATCGCATCGATTGTCTCTCCCATCGTCTTGCCACTCGTGATAGTGTCGTCAACGACGTAGCAGTCGCGGTTCCGAATCTGGGCGAAGTTCCGCGAAAAGGAGCCGTCGCTGGTCTCGCTCTCGTCGTCGTCCCACTGGTGTTTGGTCGGGGCGTACGTCCCGAGGTCTGTTTCCAGTTCCCGCGCAACAGTCGTCGCGAGCGGCGCGCCGGCCTTCTCGATGCCGATAGTAAGGTCTACGTCGTCGCCTTTCTTCGAGAGCAGGTCCGCCATCGCTGCGCCCGCGTGATACAGCCGGTTGCTGTCACGCCCGACAGCGGACCAGTCGACGTGGATGTCGTGGGGACCGCCGTCGTCGCTCGTGTCCGGTTCCGTGCCGGTGCCGCTGCGTTCGACAAGCCAACTTGCCGTCTCCCGTGAGACGTTGAGCTCGTCAGCAATCTCGCCCTTAGAGAGGCCACGCTGTGCCAAGTCGGACGCGCTGTCGACGAGGTCGTCGATGTTCTTCATATCATCATCTCCGTGTGCGAGGATTTAATAGGCAGTGTTCTTCGGCCACCGAAATATATTTACAACAGTAGTTGTAGTATTCTACTGGCTGGGTACATTCCCCCTGCAGTCCGGAACTATGTGAGGCCGCTGTTTGGTCACATCGTTCCCACCACCCCCAACCCGGCCAACGGTAACTGTCTGCCACGCAGCATGGTTGTCCACGGGACCGCACGCACCAGCGGTCAGGCGGGGCCTCCCCCCGTTCGTCGTCATTGGCTCTGAGCTCCGAACCCGGAGCGCGTCCTGCATGCCGACTAGCCAGTAGGTCCCCAGCTTTGAGTGACTGGTTTCAGGTATCGCTCAGTTCAAACGTGTAGAGTCGCTGCTCACAGGTCGGACAGACCAGCGTCTCATCTGGGTCCTGACGCGGTCCAAGATGGCCGCCACAGCACGACACTGACGATGACCCGACTAGTTCGGAGTCACAGACCGGGCACCTGTCGAGGAACATCCGGAACGCCTCCGCACCAGCGACTCTGAGCCGCTCGTCGTCGAGACGCTCGCCGAGGACCTCGTAAGCTGCGAGTTCGGCGACGACGACTGGACGGGGGAGGAGCTTCGCGTGGTCCGTGCCGAGTGCGAGCCACTCCGCGTCGTCGACGTACGGTTCAGCAGCGTCAACTCCCGGTAGCGACGCCTGCAGCGCCGCGGCGAGGGCGTCAAGTGAGTCGTCGGCCAGCTCGTCCATCCGCTCGTGCCACGCCGCGTCTACAGCCGTCGTGAGAAACAGTTGTTCACCCTCGGCTTCGATGACGCCGGCTGCCGAAAGCTCCCGGAAGACGGTTTCGCCGTCCATCTCGACGTCGTCGGCCAGCGACTCGTTTTCCCGTCGGGTCACGTCTTCTTGGGATGTGTCCCCCTGTGCTGGCTCCGCGTGGAACCACTCGTCCGGCACCGGTGATGCCGCCACCAGCCGCGGGGCAAATTCGGGCGTGTACGGGACCAGATACCCTCGGAGATAGACAATCGCGACGCCGACAACAGCGACCAGTAGGCTCGACCGCGGACGGTCACGCCCGCGCAGAAGCATGGCAAGCGCTCCAACGAAGCCAAGATTCAGTACCGTACACGGCCAGCACCTGTTTGCCCCGGTGTAGGACTCGTCTCTGAAGGTTTCGAGTGCGTCCATCGGAGTAGGACTGTTCTGTGGGGATTTCCGGCTCATGTTTTGACAACGATATGCAGTCCCAAAATTCTTTAACAACAGCTGTGGTATGAACTGTCATGAACGATCCCTCGGTGACATACACCACGCTCGGGTCGACAGGGCTCGACGTGTCCGAACTCTGTCTCGGAACGATGAACTTCGGAAGCGCCGAGCCCTGGATGCTAAATGACGAGGACGAGAGCCGCCGAATACTCGAACGAGCGCTGGATCTGGGTATCAACTTCTTCGATACAGCCAACGCGTATTCGAACGGCGAGAGCGAGCGGATACTCGGCGATGCTGTCGACTCCGCCCGACGCGACGAACTGGTCTTGGCCTCGAAGGTGTACTTCGACATGCACGACGGGCCGAACGGCAGCGGGCTTTCGAAGAAACACATCATCGACCAGTGTCACGCCACGCTGGACCGCCTCGGCGTCGACTATCTCGACCTCTACCAGATCCATCGGTGGGACGACGACACGCCAATCGAGGAGACATTGGACGCGCTGACGTACCTCGTCGACGAGGGGCTGGTCCGCTATATCGGCGCCAGTACGATGGCCAACTGGAAGTTCCAGAAGGCGCTGTACACCGCGGACATCGAAGGGTACGAGCGGTTCGTCTCGATGCAGCCGGAGTACAATGCCGTCGACCGCCACGAGGAGGCGAACCTCCTGCCGGTGTGTGAGATGGAGGGTGTCGGCGTCATCCCGTGGTCGCCCCTGGCCGGCGGCTTCCTCGCCGGGAAGTACGAGCGCGGCGACGACCTCGCCGAGGGACGGGCGAGCACGGACGAGTACACGGCAAACCGGTTCAGCGACCAAAACTGGGCGGTCCTCGACGAGGTGCGGGCGATTGCCGACGCGAAGGGCGCGACACCGGCACAGGTCAGCCTGGCGTGGCTCTGTCACCAGGAGGCCGTCGACGCGCCGATAATCGGCCCGCGGACGATGGACCAGCTTGAGGAGAACGTCGGAGCGCTCGACGTCGACCTGACCGACGAGGAGCGTGCCCGAATCGAGGCCCCAAAACAACCGCAGTGGCCCGTCGAGGGCAAGGACTAATCAGTGACCTCGATGGATAACCATGCACGTTAACTGCGTACTCAGTTTCCCTGTATACACATGGACGACAGCGAACTAACCGATGTCCTCGAAGATGCCGGTCTCTCTCCGTACCAGGCGGAGGCCTACGTGGCGTTGCTGGGGCTGGGGACCGCATCGGCGACGGACATCGCCGATTCCTGTGACGTTCCGGACCCGCGGATATACGACGTGCTCAGGGATCTTGAGTCGAAGGGGTATATCGAGACGTTCCAGCAGGATAGCCTGACTGCTCGGGCGCGAAATCCCGACGTAGTGCTTGAGGACCTGCGGTCACGGTCGAGCAAGTACCTCGACGCGGCCGAGACCATCGAGGAACGCTGGAACCAGCCTGAGATATCCGAGCACGAGGTAAGTATCGTCAAGCGGTTCGAAACGGTCGTCAGCCGGGCCCGGGAGCTCATCGAAGCGGCGGAAAACCAGATTCAGGTCGGCGTGAACCCCGAGCAGTTCTACGCGGTCCGGGAGGAACTCATCGCCGCCCACGACCGCGGCGTGAACATCAAACTCAGCATCTGTACGAGTCCTGACGAGGAAGTCCCGCCGCTTTCCGACATCGAAGGGACCTGTACGGAGGCCCGGAACCGCGAGATTCCGGCCCCGTTTTTCGTGCTTGTCGACCGGACCTGGACGTGTTTTGCGCCTCACCACGACTCGGTCAACGAGTACGGTGTGCTCGTCAAGGACCGAACTCACACCTACGTCTTCCACTGGTTTTTCCTGACCTGTCTGTGGGAGATCTGGGACACACTGTACACCGAGCGGACGCCAGAAACCCCGACGACGTACGTCGACCTCCGACACGCTGTCCGCGACATCGAACCGCTGTTGAATGAGGACGCGATTATCGAGGCTACTGTCGAGGGGTACGACACGGAAACGAAGGAGTCGGTTGGTCTGACCGGGCGCATCACCGCCGTCGACTACACCGGGAGTAGCATCGGACGGACGGACCCGGTCCCGCTTGCACAGATGGCCGGCCGAATCAGCGCGACGCTGGCCACCGATAGCGGAACGTACGAAGTCGGCGGCTGGGGAGCCGTCATCGAGGAAATCGAAGCGACCGAGATTACAATTACGGATGTCACGTACGAGTGACACAGGCGCCGTTTTTCGGGATTAGTAAACTTTCGTTCAGTTTGCGCGTTTGAGGGCCTCCGTGTAGCAAACGGCTGTTTGACTTATCCGTGCATATATATACTGAAAGATTTATACAATGGATACCAGTCAAAAATATATCACGTCTACTGGGCTGAGGCCGACAGTTAACAACACCTGTGGTTAATTATGGACAACCTTTAAGGTGCGTCCGGGATAGCTCAGAATAGATATGTCGGACAATGGCACAAGCGGCGAGCGGAACTCAACAGGCGTCTCCCGGCGACGGTTCGTCCGTGCCGCCGGAGCAGCAGGTGTTGTCGGCGGACTAGCAGGCTGTGCTGACTTCGTCGGCGGTGGCGACGGAGGCGGCGGTGGCGGCGGCGACGGCGGATCGACCGGTGACGGAAGCGGCGGGGAGGCGACGACCGTGCAGTGGGGCTTCGACCCGGTGGCCGTCCAGAACAACGGCCCCGCAATCAAGCAGGCTCTGCACGACAACGGCCTGCCGGACTCCATCGAGATCGAATTCGTCCCGCGTGACCAGGACACCGGTGCGGCTCGGGCGAACTACAACCGACTGCTCTCGGCCGGCGAGACGAACCCGGACATGTTCCTGATGGACAACGGCTGGACGAACATCTTCATCCAGCGGGGACAGCTCCAGAACCTCTCCGAAACGCTGCCGGAGGAACTCCTCTCGGATGTCTCGGACAACTACTTCTCGGCGTTTACCGACACGGCTCGGAACCCGAGCAACGGGAACCTGTACGGCGTCCCGGTGTTCCCGGACTTCCCGACGATGCAGTACCGCAAGGACCTCGTTGAGGAAGCCGGCTACAGCCCCGAGAGCAACAACTGGGCGACCGAGCCGATGACCTGGGAGGAGTGGTCGAACATCGCGGCGGACACCTACGACAACGCCGACGTCGACTTCGGTTTCACCACGCAGTGGGACATCTACGAGGGGACCTCCTGCTGTACGTTCAACGAGGTTATGTCCTCGTGGGGCGGCGCGTACTTCGGCGGCCGCGACAACCTCTTTGGCCCCATCGGCGACCGGCCGATCACGGTCAACAACGAAGAGGTCATCAACTCGCTCAACATGATGCGGAAGTTCGTCCACGACGAGGACTTCGGCGGCCAGTTCGAGGGGTACGGCGGCGGCTTCACCCCGACCGAAATCCTCGGCTGGAAGGAGGAAGACGCTCGCGCGCCGTTCGTCAACGGTAACGCCGTCTTCCACCGGAACTGGCCTTACTCGCTGGCACTCGGCGGGCGTAACCCAGAGGAAACAGAGGATCCGGCGCTCGGCGAAAACCTCGGTGCGATGCCGATTCCGTACGCCGTGCCCGAAAGCGAGGCGGCACAGCCCGGCACGGGCGGCTCCACGGCTGCGCTCGGTGGCTGGCACATGACGGTCAACCCCAACAGTGAGAACACAGACGCCGTGACGCAGGTCATTCGCGCCGCGATGCAGCCGGACTTCCAGCTCACGCTACTGTCCGTTCAGGGATGGCTGCCGCCGCGGCCCGAACTGTTCAACTCCAGCGAGGCCCAGAACGTGCCCGTCGTTGGCCGGTACATGGACACCCTGCAGGTCGCCGGTAACAACACGATGCCGCGCCCGGTGACGGCTGTCTGGAGCGACCAGTCCAGCAAGATCGCACAGCAAGCGAACCGCGCAGTCGGTCAGGAAGCCTCCTCGGCCGACGCGATGGCGACGCTTGAGTCCGCGCTGGAAGAGACCGAGCAAACCTGAAGCCACAGGCAAGCGTTACAAAACCATCCCTGTGATTATTTACCATGACACATTCAAACGACGGACGGAGGTAACCAGATGAGTACAGAAACCGGCCGTGAATCCAGACGCTCGGGGGCACTCGTCAGCATGATGCGGTGGATGGAGAACCTCAGCGACACGCAGTACGCGTATCTGCTGTTGATTCCCGTGTTCGTACTCTTGGGTATCGTCGCGCTGTACCCGCTGTTGCGGACCTTCGAGCTGTCGCTGTTCGCGCTCTCGGCGGACTTTTCGAGCACTACCTTCGTCGGCGCTGGGAACTACATCGAGCTGTTCACCGGTGAGAAAAACCGGTTCCTGCCGGGCGGAACGACGTTCCTGCCCGAAGGGTTTGGCATGAGTGCGTTGCTGAACAGCGCACTGGTCGTCACGATAATCTTCGCCGTCGTGAGCGTGCTCTTCGAAACGCTCATTGGCCTCGGACAGGCACTCATCCTCGACCAGGACTTCTACGGCCGGCGGTGGATTCGGGCGGCGATCATCATCCCGTGGGCCGTCCCAATCGTCATTCAGGGGATGATCTTCTTCCTGATGTTCAACTCGAACGTCGGGTTCCTGACGCCACCGCTTGCTGACCTCGGCCTGCTCGCGCCGACGAACACGCTCAACGACACGCCGAGTGCGACGTTTATCATCATCGTCGCCGACATCTGGAAGACGTCGGCGTTCATGGCCCTGCTCATTCTGGCTGGGCTGCAGAGCATCGACCGGGGCCTGTACGACGTGGCGAGGGTCGCCGGGGCGACGAAGTGGCAGCAGTTCAAGCTCATCACGTTCCCGCTCATCCTGCCGACTATCGGCGTTGCCGTGCTGTTCCGGTCGGTACAGGCGATGCGGGTGTACGGCATCATCGACACGGTGTCGAGCTGTACCGTCGTGCCATCGCTGTCGTGTATGGTCGTCGCGACGTTTACCACCCGCGAGGGGACATCCGCGGCCATCGCGTTCGTGACGGCCGCCATCATCGGGACGGTCGTGATGGGACTCATCGTCTGGCAAGGGGAGGACGCGATCTAACATGGCGACGCCAACTGACACCCAAGAGCAGTCGAGCGACGGGCCGCTACAGCGGTGGACACAGAGCGCCATCAAGAACCCGGACAAGGTGTACCGGGCGCTGTTCTACGCGGCGATGGTGTTTTTCCTGGTGACGACGCTGTTCCCCTTCTACTGGCTCGTCGTGTTGGCGGTGACCCCCGAGGGGAACTTACTCGCCGGGAGCTTCCTCCCCACGGTGAACCTCTTTGGCGTCAGCGGGACGTTCCCGCTGCCGGTCCCTAAGGGGTTCAATCCGGGTGCGTTCGTCACCGTCTTCGAGCAGGTTCCCTTCCACCTGTACATGCTGAACAGCTTCGCGCTGGCGGTCACGACGACGGTCATCGTGCTGTTCGTGGCGAGCCTCGCAGGCTACGTGTTCGGCCGTCTCCGATTCCCCGGCCGCGCACTGCTGATGCTCGGTATCCTGGCGATCAGCTACTTCCCGCCGGCTGCGTTCGTCATACCGCTGTTCCAGGCGTTTGCCGGCAACGCGCCGATTACGGTACCGTTCACGTCCATCCCGCTGTTTACCCCACCGCGGCTGCTGAACACGCCGGGGTCGATGGTACTGCCGTTCAGCGCGCTGTTTATGCCGCTGTCCATCTTCATCCTGACGACGTTCTACGGCCAGATTCCGGACGGGCTGGAGGACGCCGCGCGGGTCGAAGGAACGACGCGACTGGGCGCGCTGTTCCGCGTCATCATGCCGCTGTCCGCGCCGGGCGTGGCGACTGCGGCCGTGCTGACGTTCATCGCCGTCTACAACGAGTACTTCTTCAGCTCTATCATGGCGACCTCGCCGGAGGCGGCCAAATGGTCGCCTATCGTCGGCGGGATTCTCAGCTACCAGACCCAGTACACGACCCAGTTCAACCTCATGGCGGCCGCGAGCATCGTCGGGGTTCTCCCCGTCGTCATCCTCGTGATCGTCGCACAGGAACGCATCGTCAGCGGACTGACCTCAGGCGCACTCAAGGAGTAACACAATGGCACGAGTACAACTCGAACACGTGACGAAACGCTACGACGACCAGGGTGACGTGGTCACCGCGGTCGACGACATGAACCTCGATATCGCCCACGGCGAGTTCATCTGTTTTGTCGGCCCATCCGGCTGTGGGAAGTCGACCACGATGGAGACCATCGCCGGGCTCACCATCCCAACCGAGGGTGAGATATACATCGGCGACCGTGAAGTGACGAACCTGCCACCGAAGGACCGCGGCATCGCGATGGTGTTCCAGAACATCGCGCTGTTCCCGCACATGGACGTGTACGACAACATTTCCTTCGGGCTGCGGTTACGGGATTACCCACAGGACGAGATTGACCGTCGGGTCGAGCGGGCCGCGGATATCGTCCAGCTAGAGGGGATGCTCAACCGGATGCCCGAAGAGATGTCCGGCGGACAGCGTCAGCGCGTCGCTATCGCCCGCGCCATCGTGCGCGAGCCCGACGTGTTCCTGATGGACGAGCCGCTGGCAAACCTCGACGCGAAGCTCAAGGTCCACATGCGGACGGAACTCCAGCGCCTGCACAAGGAGCTGGACACGACCATCATCTACGTGACCCACGATCAGGAGGAGGCGATGACGCTGTCCGACCGTATCGCCGTCCTCGATTCGGGGCAGCTCCAGCAGATCGACCCGCCACTGACCTGTTACAACGAGCCGGACAACCTCTTTGTCGCCGGTTTCATCGGCTCGCCGTCGATGAACTTCGTCGAGGGGACGGTCACGGAGGACGCCCTGGAGACGCCGAACTTCTCGCTTGCGTTCAACCCATCGTCCATCGAAGGTGTCGGAGTTGGTGACGACGTGACGCTGGGTATCCGCCCAGAGGACATCTATCCGGGCGACCTCAAGTCGGAGGTCCCTGACCCATCGGGAATGATTACCGCGAGGACCGACATTCTCGAACCCATGGGCGACGAGATATTCGCCTACCTGCTGCTGGGCGACGGCGAAACGTCGATGTCGCAGGAACTGGCGACGAACGACCAGCTACTGATGAGCATCGACCCCGACTCTGATCTCGAAGAAGACGATGAGATCGGGGTCGTCATCGACCGACGGAACGTCCACCTGTTCGACTCGGCCACCGGCGAGGCGATTGTCCACGACCTCATTCCGTACGAGGCCGAAAGCACTGCATCAAGTAGCGAAGTAGAATCAGACGACTGATATGAGCAGCCACCTCGCGATGCTGTACTGGAGCGGGATGCTCGTGCTGTTTTTTTTCTGGGCCTACGGTATCGTGTCGTTCGTCCTCGACCTGAAGAACAAAATCGTCCCCGGCATCATCCAGTATCGGCGCGGCCGGCGGCGAGAGAAGGCCAAGCAGAAACAGGAGGAGGAACGCGAAGAGCGTGAACAGCAGTTGTATTAATCCGCTTCCGGCCGCACTCTTCGAGAATCATGACTGAGACCGTTCGCATAGGCATCATCGGACTGGGGAACATCGCGGATATCCACTGTACGAACCTCCGTCAGCTCGACCAACCGGTCTCGATAACGGCGGGCGTCGACGTCGATGCCGATGCGCGCCGCCGGTTCGCCGAGGCGTACGACGCGGCAGTGTACGAGGAGGCGTCGGCGATGTTCGGGTCCGTCGATGCCGCGCTGGTGACGACGCCGAACAGATACCACGAGCAGTACGTCGTAGCGGCGCTTGAGGTGGGCTTGGACGTGCTCGTCGAGAAACCACTTGCACACACGCTCGAAAGCGCCGAGCGGATCGCCGCGGCCGCCAAAGCGGCAGACGGGTTCTGTATGGTCGGCTTCCACAACCGATTTGCCGACCCGGTTCAGACGCTCGTGGGCTACCGCGACGCGGGCGACATAGGCGATGTGTCTCATATCGAGGCGAACTACATCAGGCGTCGCGGCGTCCCAGGACGAGGGTCATGGTTCACGCGCAACGACGTGGCCGGCGGCGGCTCACTCATCGACATTGGAGCCCACGCTATCGACCTGTCGCTGCACGTTGCCGGTCATCCAGCCGTCGTGGAAGTGTCGGGTGACACCCGCGCCCAGTTCGGCGTCGACGAGGAGTACGCGTACGTCGAGATGTGGGGCGCGGACCACGGTGCAGCCGAGTTCAGCGTGGACGATTCCGCGAGTGCGTTCATCCGCTGTGATGACGGCACGACGATATCCCTGGAGGTGGCGTGGGCGGCGAACCGGCCGGACAGTCAGGAGTACTACGTCCGCGGAACTGACGCGGGCGCAAAACTCGACCTCGCGGACCAGTCGCTGACACTGTTTGAGACGGCCGACACCGGCCGGATGCACCATCGGACGACCGATGTCGAGACACAGCGGTCGGACCCACAGCGAACGGAGCAGGAACGGTTCGTCTCTGCGGTTCGGAACGGGTCGCCACCGTCGGTAAACACCGTCGAGCAGGCGCTGCGAGTCCAGCGCGTGATGGACGGAATCTACCGCTCCAGCGAAACTGGCGCGGCTGTCAGCGTCAGCGAGACAGAGACCTGAAGAAAGACTTAATCCCCAGTGTTCTCACTCTCTGCCTGGCATGAAAGTGATTGGTGTTACGCGGGACGACGACGGCCCACAGCTCCTAGAGCGGGAGCGACCGTCGCCTGACCCGGGCGAGGCACTCGTCCGGACACTCCGCGTTGGTGTTGACGGCACAGACCACGAAGTCCTGAACGGGTCCCACGGCGGGTTCCCCGACGGGGCGGACCACATGGTTCTCGGACACGAGGCAGTCGGCGTCGTCGAAGAGCCCAATGGCACGGGGCTCGAGGCGGGGCAGGTCGTCGCGCCGACTGTCCGGCGGAAACCGAACGGCGAAACGAACGAGTATTTCCGTCGGGGGGAACCCGACATGGCTCCGGACGGCGAGTACACGGAACGTGGCATCGTCGGCGACCACGGCTTCATGGCCGAGTATTTCACCTCGCCGGCAGATTTCCTCGTTCCCGTCCCGGAAGCGGTGGCGGACTACGGCTTTCTCGTCGAGCCGCTCTCGATTACCGAGAAGGCAAACGAGCACGCCTACGCCACGCGGGAGCCATTCGATTGGCGGCCGGAGTCGGCCTGCGTGCTGGGGAACGGTTCGCTCGGACTGTTGACGCTGTGGATGCTTGAACAGGAGTACGACCGGACGTACTGTGTCGGTCGGCGCGACCGGCCCGACCCGACGGTCGACATCATCGACGAGATAGGCAGCACGTACGTCGATTCCCGTGAGACGCCGGTGGATGAACTCCCGGAGACCTACGAGGCGATGGACTACGTCTACGAGGCAACCGGGTTCGCCCCGCACGCGTTCCAGACGGTCAAGGCGCTCGACCAGAACGGGGTCGGCGTGTTGCTCGGCATCCCGGAGCCGTGGGAATTTGAAGTCGATGGCGGCTCGCTCCACAACGAGATTGTCCTGCACAACAAGTGTCTCATCGGGACTGTCAACTCACACGTCTCGCACTTCGAGGACGCCGTCGAGACCTTACAGGACCTTCCGGAATGGCTGCTCGACGATCTGGTCACGACGGTTACCGACCCGGAGCACGTCGAGGCGGCCTTCACAGACGGGGACGACCAGATAAAAGCAGTCGTCGAGTTCGATTCGCTGTAAGTCCCCGGGCCGAACCGCGCCCGAGCTTTTTTGTCCCAATATACCCGGATAGACCTCATCTCAAAGCGGATATGTCGGGTAAATGTAATCTCACAGATGTAAGATGGTGAGGTATTTACTCACATACGATTAATTTGTTCGCCCGCTCAAACCCGAGAAATCGTGGGATATAGATGATTTACCGGGATCGATACGAATGTCAAATGGTGACTTTTGCTATACAGAAGTATTAAGTGCGAATCTTCAATAAGGAATTATGAGGTATTGGTGCAACCATGACTGACGACAACTCAAATAAACGGTTGACGCGGCGTAACGCTCTTCGGATTGCTGGCGCAGCAGGTGCGGCCTCGCTGGCTGGCTGCGGTGGGAGTGACGGTGGTGATGGCAGCAGCGGCGACGGCAGCAGCGGTGACGGCGGCGACGGTACCAGTGGCGACGGCAGCAGCGGTGAGGACAGTACCGACAGCGGGCCACAGTATGGGACGCTCGAAGTCGCCCACTGGTGGGGCGAAGGCGACGGACTCGAAGCGATTCAGTCCGTTATGGACGCCTTCAAGGAGCAACACCCCGACGTTCCGTTCGACGAGAACCTCATCGCCGGTGGTGCGGGTGACAACCTGCAGGCGAACATCCGGACACGGGTGCAGAACGGCAACCATCCGAGTACGTGGCAGTCCTGGCCCGGAAACAATCTGCTCCCCTTCACCGATGCGAACCTGCTGAAGGACATCGGCGACTCCGTGTGGTCAGAGAACAGCATGGAGGACGCATATCTCCAGGGTGTCAAGGACGCGGCCCAGCCCGCAGGGAACTACGTGACGGTCCCGCTCAACATCCACCGGATCAACAACCTCTTCTACAACGTCGAGGTCGTCGAGGACGCCGGGGTCGACCCGACAGCCCTCGAAACGCCGTCTGACCTCGTCGACGCGCTGGCAACGGTCAGCGATGCTGGCTACACCGGAATGGCACACCAGACCGGCGCGCCGTGGTCCAGCTTCCAGATGTTTGCGACTGTTCTCCTCGGCGAAACGGACGCCGAGACCTACAGCGCTATCTTCGTCGACGGTGAGGTCGACGCCAACAGCGACGCTCTGGAGTCGGCAGTCGAGACCACACAGTCCTATCTCGACTACATCCCGAGCGACGCCGGTTCGATTTCCTGGACCGAGGCCAACAACCAGGTCATCAACGGCGAAGCGGCGTTCCTCCACCAGGGAGACTGGGCGGCCGGAACGTACATTACGAACGACCTCGCGTACGGCGAGGAGTGGGACCACGTGACGTTCCCGGGTACCGACGGTTACTACGCACTCAACATGGACTCGTTCCCGTATCCGGTCAACAACCCGTCGCCGGAAGCGACTACGCTGTGGTGCCGGTTCGTCGGCACGGCCGAGGCACAGGAGATCTTCAACCCGAAGAAGGGGTCGATTCCGCCGCGAACTGACGTGAACACCGACCCGTTCAACGACTTCTCCAAGGATCAGATAGCAGACTTCCAGAACAGCGATGCTCAGCCGCCGTCTGTGGCACACGGCCTGGCCGCACCGCCGGCAGTCAAGTCCTCGCTCGAATCCGCTATCTCATCACTGAACTCCGGTGCTGCGCCCGCAGATGTCGTCTCTCAGATCTCCAACGCCTACTAAACCACACCGACAGCGCACATTTTTCGCCGTGGCGACTCGAACAATCGAGTCTACAGGGTAGCGGGTCGCTGTGATGGGACAGCGAACGATAGCGGAGAGGCACGCGCCTGGTCCTGAAACTGTCTGCTGAAGAGAGTGCCGAAGTTCTTAGTACTCGACTCGCAAACGCCCCACTATGTCTAGTGACGACTTGGAAGCATCGCTCGAACAGGTAATTGCGCGGTTCAATCTCGGCGAGTACGAGATTTCAGCCTACCTGGCCGTGTTACAACACGGTGAGCTGACAGCGTCGGAGATATCGGAGAACACGGACATTCCACAGCCGCGAGTGTACGATACGGTCCGGAGCCTCAGCGACGTCGGGCTGGTCGAACTCAAGGAGTCCCGGCCGATGAAAGTTCTGGCTATCGACCCGCGGGAAGCCTTCGAGGGGATACAGGACTCACTCGATGATCTCGTCGACGACCTCTCTTCGCGCTATACGGCTCCTGCACGGGAGCCCGAAGCCGTCTCACTCGTCAAATCTCGGCCGACGATACTCCGGTACCTCGAAGATATCATTGAGACGGCCGAGTACGAACTGACGCTGTCTCTGACCCCGGCCCTGCTGGAGCGGTTCGAAGACAGACTCGCGGCCCGGAAGCAGTCCGGCATCGCTATTGAAATTCTCATTTCACCGGGTGTGGACGCGCCCGACCCAGCGCGGTTCGATTACGAGTCCATCGCGACCACGGTGAAGGCCCGCCGCGGTATCACGACACCGGTCGTCGCCGTCGCCGACGGGAACTACTCGATGTACGCGACCCGTGAGAGCGTCCGCGGTGACACGGACCGATACGGCGTCATCTTCAATCGGTCGGAACTCGGGTTCCTGGTCTCCGGGTTCCTCAACACGGTGCTGTGGACGACTGCTGAAACGATCGCCAGCGACGGAGACGGGCTGCCGTTCCCGCGCCGCTACGGGACGATCAGGCGCTGTATCTCCGATCTGGTGACGCTGGACGGGGAGTTCTACGCGACTATCGAGGGCCGGGATGTCGAGACAGGCGACCACCGGGTCGTTGAAGGCAAGGTTGACCGGGCGTCGTTCAGTTCGAACCGCGAGGTCGCGACGCTGGTCGTTGAAACGGCTGACGGGCCGGTCGAAGTCGGTGGGCAGGTCGCTGCCTTCGAAGATATCGAGGCCTACGAGATTCGGATCGGGACAGACGAACCGCCCGAGAACTGACCCATTACTATCGGCCGAGGCTGGTTTTCACGGTGACTGCCAGACTGCGGACAGTCGATACGGAGCCAAGAGAGAGTAGTCCGTAGTAAATACCTGCCTGGACGAGGCGACAGCGGAGACAATGAGCACCGTGGGCGGGCAACCCACGGTGATTGCATGACCCTTCGGGCTGGCGATATATGTCAGAGGCACGACATCGCCCGGCCCGAACGTGGCAACTCCACAAGACCAACGTGCTCCATTGCGTTCAGCGGGGACGTGGTCTTACGTGGACAGCAACAGTCTCTGCGTCGTGAGCGATAAAAAAGATGGACACATTGGCTGCAATAATATCCCATGCCCGAGAGAATAGTGTCCTATTCGAAGAGAATTGCGTTACAAATGGAAACTGATATGTGCGAAAACTATGAGCTACAGAACATGGGGACAGTATGGGCGTAGAATCGCTAATTCAGTACGTCCGAACGTCGTCTGTCCGGACGGACATCATCGGTGCGCTGTGTCCCGGGGCCAAGGCCACCAACGAACTGCTGTCAGCAGTTACTGCAAGCGAATCAGCGATTTACGACGCGCTCTCGAACCTCGAAGGCCGCGGCATAGTCACCTCAACGGACGACGGCTGGCGACTCACCGGTACCGGCCGCCTCGTCGCAGATACGATTCACCGCCAGCAACGGCTTGAGGAACTCCTCGCTCTCGACCTCCAGTACTGGGAGGCTCATGACACGTCAGTGCTACCACAGCCGTTCCGGTGTCGCCTGCCTGAAGTTGGTGACTACACGGTCATCCGTGGCACGCAAACCGATATCAACCGACCGGTCCGGGAAGTCGTGTCCCGCGTCGAGAGCGTCCCTCACTGCGATGTCATCTCGCCCGTCTACCACCCCGAGTACGAGGCGGCGATGCCGGACAACGCCGAGTCGCGGCTCGTGGTCAGCTGTGCTGTAATCGACGAGATGCTCGACACGGAGTCCGTCTCGCTCGATATAACTCGGTTCGAGGAAACGACTGTTCGTGTCACGCCGGTCCCGTACGCACTCGCCGTCGCCGACAACTGGATGATTATCACGCTCCCAGAACTCGACGGGGCCTGGCCGTCGGCGAAGATTATTTCGGAGACGGACGGCGCTATTTCGTGGGCGAGGGACCTGTTTACGCACCTCTGGGAGGATGCAACCCCGATAGAAATGTATCTCGACGATCACTGATTTTGGCAAACCTAAACATTCAAGAACCGTGGGTTCTGACGGATGAGCAATGGCTATTCAGGGCTCGCGGGCTGAAAATTCAGCCGGCTACACGTTTGACGACCTCGCGGTCGTCATGGGGACGTACAACGAAGAAGAAGCAATCGGCACTGTTCTCGACGATATCGCGACAGTGACCGACGGGCGTGCCGAGGTCGTCTGCGTCGATGGCTCCAGTGACCGGACGCCGGAAATCGCCCGCGAACACGGTGCAACAGTCATCGAACAGGAACCGCAGGGATACGGTGTGGCGGTCCGCGAAGCCGTGCTGACGCCGGACCGGCCGGTCGTCGTCACGACGGACTGTGACGACACGTATCCGATGGAACGCCTCCCCGATTTCCTCGCAGAAATAAACGACGGGGCCGACGTTGTCAGCGGCGACCGGCTGTACTACGGGGCCGAGCAGATGCCGGCGATGAACAAGCTGGGGAACGAGCTGTTCGCCCTACTCGCGAGTGTACTCATGGGCAAGCGCGTCCACGACACGACTACCGGAATGCGGGCCTACCGCCGCGAGGTCCTCCAGAAGATCGTCTGGACCGAGAACACCGGGCTCTCGGCGGAACTGCTCATGCGGCCACTGATGCGCGGCTACGACGTGCGTGAACGCCCTATTGAGTACGACGAGCGGAAAGGTGAGACGAAACTCGACCCGTTCTCCGGCGGGGCCGCCATCGCAAAGTCGATCGTCCGGGTTGCGCTCGAAGAACGGTTCCGGTAACACCGCCGACGTAATCGGCGACGGGTCCCGGCTTATCGGTCGTTCGGTGGCTGCTGATAGCTACTCGTTCCGCCGGGGTAGCCCTGCGGATTCTCGATTCCGACAAGCTCGCCGCCGGTCGGCGAACTGTACAGCGCGAACAGGAGGTCGTTGACGAGGTAGTAGCGGACGCGGTGCCTCGGGTCGCCATGTGGCTCCGGGTCGGCAGCCTTAACGCCCATTCCCCGCAGCGTTTCTTCCTGCGTTTCTGTGTCCAACGCAGTGAAGACTGTGTCCTCCCATTCTCGGGTGTAAACGTCGAGGTCCGCAACGGCGGTCGTCATTTCTGTCGCTCGCTCAGGGTCTGCCTCGACCCGGCCGGTGACGTAGCTGTTGACGAATTCCCGGACGCCCGTTACCTCGCTCGGATAGACAATAGTGGCGACGGCATGATACGTCTCGCGCTCGTGGTCGCCGAACTCTGGTTCGACTGTACCAGTGTCTTTCTCGGCTGACTCGGCACTCTTGTCGGTTCCCGATTCGTTCCAGACGAGCGCCGCCGCGCCGCCGACGGTGACGCCCGCCGCACCGAGGGCTTTCAGCGCGTCGCGTCTGGTGAGTTCGTAGTCAGTCATCGGTACGGATCACGTAGTTTCGGCTGTTGTGGTCGCGTTCATGCTGATTCCGTCGCGGTGTGTGCCCGGAACGTAGGCTGCCTCGCCGCCGCAGCGGCGCTGATCCTTACAGACTTCGAGTCGCGGTGTCAGCGCCCGCACGCCGTTGTCCGTCTGGGAAACCGGGAGTTCCGCCCGGTACTCGAACCCCGCACCAGTACCGTAGTCGACAAACATAATGAGCGTGACTGTCCCGTCCGCCGGCGTCGGGACGCTGACCTGGTCCTCGATGCCGTCGCCGGTGAGCCGCGTCCGGTCGCGGTCCGTCGAGAGCCGCAAGTCTAGCGCATCGGTCCCGGTAACCGTCGCGTAGTCGTTCTCACCCTCGCTTGTGAGCCGGATGGAGACCAGCGCGGCCTGTTCGGGAACTGACGCCGATACATCCGTCCGGACCGTCCGGCCCTCTGCGACCGACACCGGCTGGAGCCGCGGCTCGACGGGCAGCCCCAGATACGGGACCCACTCGCCGCGGAACGCGTAGCGGTAGTAGGTCCGGTCGGGGTAGGCGTCGATGACCTCGAACTGGCGGTGTTGCATCGCGTAGACGGTGTCGCCGTCGAAGCCGGGGTCGTTACGAACCGACTGGAACGGATGATTCAGCCAGTCGCCGTACGGTGTCGGGAGCAAGACGAGACTGTTGTCGAGGTCTCGCTCCTCGAAAGGCGTGTAAGCCTGCTCTAGCTGCTGGGTCACTTCGTAGTTGTCCGAGACCGGCTCGGCCGCTGTTGTGACGGCCGCGCCGCCGCCAAGCGCCGCGCCACACAGCGCCACAGTGACCAAGACTGGACGGACCCGATCCGCGCTGACCCGCTCGGTTACCAGCAGCCGTGTCCATCGGGCAACGGTAACGACCCCGACGGCACCGAACGCCGTCAGCGGGACGAGCATATCGACGTGATAAAACGGCCCGAGGAAAGCGACTAAGCCGTCTGTCGGGTCCGAGAGGTCGCCGAGCATGTTCACGGTGCCCCAGAAGTAGCCGTTGCCGAGCGGGACCGTCAGGAGGACCCCGGCCAGCGCCGCCTGCCGGCCGTCTATTCCGCGACGCACGACGGCCCCGAGCCCGATAGCTGCTGCCGCCGTCCCCAGCGGCCCGGCGACGACCCACTGGGTGAGAAGCTTCCAGAGGAGTTCGGCGTTGGCGTCCAGCGACATCGCCGGCGTGAACTCCCGAGAGTAGCCCAGAATCTCCCGGTGGCCAAAGCCCGGCCCGTCCTGCGGGGCGAACACTTCGTACGGGAACAGCAGGGCTGAGCCGGTGACGACGTGGTTGTATGCAAGCGTCGCGGCGACACCGGCAAGCCCGCCGACGGCCGTTACTGACAGGCGCGTGAACCGCGCCGGGTCGAGCGTCCGGAGCGTCCACAGCGCGTGGATAATAAACGGCGTTGCAAACAGCACTGCGGTGTACGGCCGCGCGAAGAAGGCGACGCCGATAGCGAGGCCGGCACCTGCCGCCGTCTTCCGGCTCCCGGTCCGGTCGGCGTGGAGATACGCCGCGGCGAAGCCGAGGTTCCACAGCGTCGTCGGCACGTAGGAGAGAAACACCGAGGCCTCGATGAGAAACAGCGGCGACCCGACCATGAGGACGGTCGCCACCACGCCCGTCCGGGCGTCGAACGCCTCGCGGACGGTATGGTAGGTTAGCGCAAGGACGCCGGTCCCAATCAGGCCGAGCGCAACGCGGTAGCCGCCGAGCAGTTTCCCGACGGCAAACATCGCCGCCGGAACCGGGGCGTACTTCGGATACAACCGCTCACCGTCGGCCACAAAGAACCACGGTCGGAACGACTCCTCGACCGGCGGGTACATGAACAGTTGCCCCTCGAGCAGCATGGCGGCCTGCTGGAGGTAGACGCCTTCGTCATGGTTGGTTGTATGATGGGGAAAGACGACGTGGGCGAGCGTGAAGACGGCGAGCCCGCCGAGCAACGCTATCAGCCCCGCCTGTACCCCCGGCCGGCGCAGTCGCGTCATTCCGTCGGATACCAGGCCAGGTCGTGGTCGGCGACCAGATCAACTTCGACCGGCTGGCCCGGTTCGAATGTCTCGACGTGGTTGTGCATGCAGTGGACGACGTCGCCACTGTGGAGTTCGACCCGGTAGACGAACGACGGACCGTTGTACTGGCGGTGAACGACGTAGCCGTCGGCCTGGGACTCGTTTGTTGGCATCGCCTGCAGGTCGTCCGGCCGGACCAGCACGTCCACCATCGCGCCGTTGTACGCCTCGACCGGCCCGTTCAGCAACTCGATGTCGAACGAACCCAGTCCAGTCTCGATGACATCGCTGGTCACCCGGGCCGAGAGGAAACTCGCCTGCCCGAGGAAGCTCGCAACGAAGCGGCTCTCGGGGTTTTCAAACACTTCAGCGGGGTCACCGACCTGAGCGATGGTCCCGTCGTTCATGATGGCGACGCGGTCGCTTATCGAGAGGGCTTCCTCCTGGTCGTGGGTCACTGAGATGGCGGTGACGCCGGCCCGCTTCAGGATTTTGCGAACCTCCTCGCGCATCTCGACGCGCAGGCGCACGTCGAGGTTCGAGAACGGTTCGTCGAGCAGCAGGACATCCGGTTCCGGGGCCAGCGAGCGCGCGAGCGCAACGCGCTGTTGCTGGCCGCCGGAAAGCTGGCTCGGCATCTTGTCGTGATGGGACGAGAGGTCGACCAGTTCGAGCAGTTCGTCGACCCGCTCGTCGACGGCCTGCTCGTCCATCTCGGTCAGCCCGAAAGCGATGTTCTCGGCGACGGTGAGATGCGGGAACAGCGCGTAGTCCTGAAAGACGATCCCGATGTTGCGCTCCTCTGGCTTCCGGAACGAGGAGCCGTCGGCGATGACTTCATCGGCGATCGATATCTGCCCGTCAGAGGGGCGTTCCAGCCCGGCAATCATCCGGAGTGTCGTCGTCTTCCCGCAGCCGGATGGCCCCAGCAGTGTCAGCAGTTCGCCGTCTTTCACATCGAGTGATAGGTTCTCGACGGCGACTTCGTGACCGTAGTCTTTGGATACATCGTCCAGTTCCAGGACCGTCCGGTCCGGGTTCGCTACCGCCGCGTCCACGTCGTCGAAGTCCGATGTTTGCTGTGTGCGTGTTTGTCGAGACATTAGCTTGTGTCCTCCCGTCGAAGAATGACCAGCATCGAGAGTCCGGAGAGGCCGACGAGCACGAGAGCCGGGACCGCCGCCTGTCCGTAGTAGCCGGCACCCTGGACGAGCCAGATGTACGTGACGAAGGTTTCGAAGCCCGTCGGGCGTAACATCAGCGTTGCCGGCAATTCCTTCATGGTCGTCAGGAACACTAGCGCGGCCCCGGCGGCGATTCCCGGGGCAACGAGTGGTAAGACGACTTTCCGAAACGCCGAGAGTGGGTGGTAGCCCAGGGACCGCGCCGCTTCGATGTAGCTCGGATCGACCTGCAGAATCGAGGATTCGGTCGTCCCGACGGCCTGCGGGAGGAACCGAATCACGTAGGCAAACACCAGCAGGATGACGCTCTGGTACAGGAACGGGACGTACCGGAGCCCGAGATACACGAGCGCCAGGCCGAGCACGACCCCGGGGACGGCGTAGCCGACGTACGTGGCCCGCTCGGGGAGTGACGAGAAGCCCGAACTACCGCGCGCGGAGAGATACGCTATCGGGAGCGCTGCCACGACACAGATGGCCGCCGCGGCTGCGGCGAGGCCGACCGAGTTCCAGGCGTAGGCCGCATCGAAGGTGAAACCGCCACCGCTGTAGCCCGTGCCGGAACGGAGGAGCCACTGGAGCAAGATGCCGACCGGAAGCACCAGACACAGCGACGCGATAGCGCCGCAAAACAGCAGTGCCGGGGCTTTCCAGTAGCCGAGCCTGATGAGACCGGGCCGGCGCGAGCCGCTGCTGACGTAGGCTCCGTCTCGCCCCGCGCTGAGGCGGGACTCGACGGCGAGGATACCAAGCGCCATCACAAGCAATAGCATCGAGAGCACGGAGGCGTAGTCCAGCCGGCGTGCGCCGAACTCGTTGTATATCATCCGTGTGAACACGTCGTACTGCATGATTGCGGGCGTCCCGAAGTCCGAAAGGGTGTACAGCGCGACCAGCAGGGCACCGGCGGCGATGCCCGGTGCGATCTGTGGCAGTGTGACACGGCGGAACGCCTCCCAACGCGTGTGATTCAGTGTCCGGGCAGCCTCGACCACAGTCCCATCGAACGACAGCAGCGACGCGCGCGTGGTCAGGAACACGTACGGGTACGTAAACAGTGTCAGCACAAGTATTGCGCCGTGCAGGCCGTATATCGTTGGTATCTGCTCGATGCCGAGCGGCGATAGCAGGTCCGCGAGGACGCCGCGAGGGCCAAACGCCGAGACGAACGCGAAGGCCCCGATATAGCTCGGGACGACCAGCGGCAGCGCGGACGTAATCGTCCAGAACCGCTTGAACGGCAGGTCCGTCTGGGCGGTGAGAATCGCCAGCGGGACGCCGATGAAAATCGACGCGACGGTGACACCAGTCACAAGCGCTAGCGTGTTCAGCGTCACCGAGACAGTCGTGTCGCTCGTGAGTAGTTCCACCGCACGCCCGAACTCGATTTCACCCGCCCGGAGAAACACCCATACCAGCGGTGCAAGTAACAGCAGCGAGATTGCCAGCGAGACCACTGCGAGCAGCGTGTGCGGAGACGAGTCTCGCTCCGACGTGGTCGCTTGCTCCCGAAGCCGCTCGTAGCGGTCTTTTGTGCCCATATTAGAGGACGCCAGCGTCTCGAAGTAAGTCAACGGTTCCGGCCACGTCAGCCAGTTCGCTCAGGTTGATATCCGGCGGGTTCAGGTCGTCGATACGCGGCAGGTCACCGACCGGTGCGACGCCCGGAATCATCGGATACGCGAACGTCCGGGTGGCGAAGAACTCCTGTGCCTCCGCCGAGAGGACGTGTCGGACGAAGTTCGCTGCCAGGTCCGCGTTGTCGGTTCCGTCGATGATTTCGAGGCCCGAGACGTTGACGAGTGCCCCGGCATCACCTTCGGTGAACGCGAGGCCGATGGGCGAGCTTTCGCGGGCAGACTGAACTCGAAGCGTGTAGTAGTGGTTAGCGAAGCCGGCGGTCAGTTCCCCGTCGGCGCAGGCGTTTGAGACGCGGAACTCGTCGGCGTAGGTACTAATGCCGTGGTCCTGCATCGCCTGGAGCCACGACATCGTCTCGTCGTCGCCGCGGATGAGTCGCATCGCGGTGACGAACGACTGGAACGCGCCGTAGCTCGGGGCCCAGCCCATGCTGTTTTCGAGCGCAGCGGTCTCCGGGAACTCCTGAACCGTCGACGGGATGTCGGATTCGGAGATCTGGTTCGTGTTGTACGGAATCGCTCGGGCGCGGCCGGCGATGCCCACCCAGCGGCCCTCGCTGTCCTGGTACGCGTCCGGAACCGTCGACAGCGCCTCTTCGGGGAGGCTCGCGGTCGCGCCAGCGTTTGCCACGGCACCGAGTGAGCCAGCGTCGATCGACATGAACACGTCTGCTGGACTTGCGCCCGCCTCGTTCTCCTCGATGATGGTGTTTGCGAGGTCACTGGATGCTTCGAGCCGGTGGTTAGCAGAGAAATCAGGATACAGCTGTTCGAACAGTTCGATGAGGTCGAGGTAGAGGCCGCCCTCGCCACCACCGAGGTACAGCGTCAGTTCGCCGCTGAGGTCCGGCAGCTCCTCGATTGAGGTCCCGCCGGGAGCGTCCCGCTGTGCCACCAGCGGGCCGGAGCCACGGAAGTCCGAGAGGGAAAGCTGACCGGTCCCAGCACCGGTCCCACCGTCGCTTCCACCATCGCCGCCGTCGCCCCCACTCAGAATACCGGAACAGCCGGCAATCGCCGCTGTCGCGGTGGTGCCACTGAGGGCGAGGAAGCGTCGTCGTGACTGCGTTGCGTTACGTCCCGTCATATCGTTAGAATCACTCATTATTTGATTTAGGGTTGCCTAAACAACTTATGCCTTTCTAGTCGTCGGCGGTTGCGGGGACCTGTTCCGCCGCGGCGTCGTCTAGTTCGTCGAGGCATGCCAGCCAGTCGAGCATGAATTCGCCGCAGTAGTTAAGGAAGGCACCGTTTTCCCAGTCGCTGAAATCGCCGTCGGCCATCGCCACGGCGATGTCCTCGAACACTTCGGCGTAGGAGTCCGCGTCCGCGCCGGCGTCGTCGACGATCTCCCAGACGTGTTCGTTGAGTTCGAGCCCGTGGACCTCGTTGGTGAGGTCCGAGAACGTAGAGCGGGGCGCTTTGTTGTGTTCACACAGCGGGTCGCCGTTGTAGATCTGCTTACCGAGCACGTCACAGGCCCGCTTGAGGAAGACGCCGGACCAGATGTCGTCAAAGCGGCCCACGTCCCACTCGTTGTCGTCCATCGGGAGCTGGTAGAACGCCGGGATGACCTCGCGACGGAACGCAAGGTTCATCGAGCAGACGGTGAGGTACTGTCCCTCTGCGGCGACGAAGTCATCGTCGAAGTCTGCCCCGGTCGTACGGGTCTGGGCCTGACCCTGCAGGTCGCCGTCCATCAGAATGCGAACGGCGTCGAGGTCGGGCACGTTCGTCCAGAGGCCCTGCGAGGCGACCACGTCATCGACGCGGCTCTGCTCAGTCGACACCGTCTCGTCCATTGCGGCGTAGGGGTAGCCACGCGGGTAGAGGCCGTGTTCGTCCTCGTTCTGGTAGAGGACGTTGACCCACTGTTCGTCGGAACTGACCGTCTCAATCTCGCCCTCGTAGGCGAGATTCTCCATGTGCGTCCCGAAGAAGTCCGCGTCATCGTGTGGTAGCGTGTCGTCGTCGATGAACACACCGTACTCGTAGTCGTTGGCCCACATGTACAGGAGGCCAAACGAGGTCTGTGCGTGGCTTGCTTCGGGGATAAGATGCGAGTATCCGCTCGCGCCGTGGGCCTCAAACCACGCCTCGCGGGCGGTTCCGTCGTAGACGGCTCCGTCAACGCCCTCTTCGTCGAGCATCTGTTCCATCGCGTCGGTGTCACAGAAGTCCTCGGTGATGAGTACGACGAACAGTCGGTCCAGATCGAACCCGTGGTCCCGGGCGTTCTGGAAGTACGACCGCATGCACTCGTGGTTTCGAATCGTCGGCACCATTACGCAGATGTCGGCTGTCATGTGCTGGCCGTATCTCTTTAGGCCATCCTAAAAGATTTGGCGTTCTTCTTTGCTACCCTCGTGAGTCTGTCTTCTAGCCGTCACTTCTCGTGTACTAGCAGCATCATTATATTCTAAATTCGACGTTTAATGTTGTATAAGGCGAACTGTTATTTGGCTGTGCTTTGCCAGATTAGGTGATGAGCGTACGAAGCAACAGGGCTCCCATCAACCACGAATGAACCTGGACAATCAAACCTGTGTCGTCACTGGGTCCTCACGTGGTATCGGCCGCGGAATCGCCAAAGATCTCGGTGCTCACGGGGCTAACGTCGTCGTTAATTATCGGTCCTCGGACGCGGAAGCCCGCGCCGTCGTCGAGGACATCCGGGAAGGGGGCGGCACCGCTATCGCGGCCCAGGCCGACGTGGCGAAACTCGATGAGGTCCGGGCAATGCGTGAGAAGGTGGCCGACGAGTTCGGGTCCGCAGACGTGCTCGTCAACAACGCTGGAATCACTATCGACAAAAAGTTCGAAAACATGAGCCGCGACGACTGGGAGACGGTGATCGATGTCAACCTTGGCGGCGTGTTCAACGGGACGAAAGCCTTCTACGACGACATTCGCGACGCCGAGCACGGCCGACTGATAAATATCTCTAGCGTCGTCGGTCAGCAAGGGAACATCGGGCAGGCTAACTACGCGACGACGAAATCGGGGCTGTTTGGCTTTACACGGACGCTCGCACTTGAGTTAGCACACACGGGGTCAACCGCGAACTGCGTTGCGCCGGGCTTCGTCAAGACCGATATGCTGGAGGAGGTGCCCGAACGCGTTCAGGAAAAGATTCTGCGGGAGATTCCGCTCGACCGGTTCGCGCGCGTTGAAGACATCGCCGGCATCGTGCGGTTCGTTGCCAGCGAGGAATCGAGCTACATGACAGGACAGGTACTTGGTGTCAACGGCGGGATGGAGTGGTAGGATGAGTCAACAGGAAGAACCAGAAGACGAGACTGGGGCACCTGACGACGCGGTCGAAGAGTTGCGACAGAAACGGGCCGAAGCTGAACTCGGAGGCGGTGAAGCTCGTATCGAATCCCAGCACGAGAAGGGCAAGATGACCGCCCGCGAGCGCATCAACTTTCTCGTCGACGATGGGACGTTCAACGAGGTCGACCCGTTCGTCGAGCACCGGTCGACGAACTTCGGTATGGAAGAGAAACGGTTCGCCGGTGATGCGGTTGTTACCGGTTACGGTGAAGTCGACGGTCGGAAGGTGTTCCTGTTCGCACACGATTTCACCGTACTGGGTGGGTCCGTTGGCGAAGTCGTCGCCGACAAAATCTGTAAAGTGATGGACCGGGCCATCGAGAACGGTGTCCCGGTCATCGGACTCAACGACTCCGGCGGCGCGCGCATTCAGGAAGGCGTCGACTCACTGGTGGGCTTTGCCAAGATATTCGAGCGCAACACCAAGGCGAGTGGTCTCATCCCCCAGATATCCGCGATCATGGGGCCATGTGCCGGCGGAGCCACCTACAGCCCGGCGCTGACTGACTTCACCTTCATGGTGCAAGACACCAGCCACATGTTCATCACCGGGCCGGACGTCATCGAGACGGTGACCGGCGAACAGGTGTCGAAAGAGGAACTCGGCGGTGCGGGCTCTCACTCCACCAAATCCGGTGTCGCTCACTTCTCGTACCCATCGGAGGAGGAAGCGCTGGAAAACATCCGCCGACTCCTGTCGTACCTCCCGGCGAACAACATGGAGGACCCGCCGCGAGTCAAGCCGTGGGACGACCCTGAGCGAGAGATTCCCGGCGTGACCGATATCGTCCCCTCGGCCCCACGCAAGCCTTACGACATGACGAAGGTCATCGACGCCATCGTTGACGAAGACTCCTTCTTCGAGGTCCACGGCAACTGGGCACGCAACGTCGTGGTGGGGTTCTCGCGGATGGACGGCCAGTCGGTCGGCGTCGTCGCCAATCAGCCACGCGTGAGCGCGGGGACGCTTGACATTGACGCGGCAGAGAAAGCGGCTCGGTTCGTCCGCTTCTGTGACTCGTTTAACATCCCCATCCTCACGCTCGTCGACGTGCCCGGGTTCATGCCCGGCACGGACCAGGAGCACAACGGCATCATCCGGCGGGGCGCGAAACTCATCTACGCCTACGCCGAGGCAACGGTCCCGCTGCTGTCGGTCGTCGTACGGAAGGCCTACGGCGGCGCGTACATCGTCATGTCTTCGAAGTTCCTGGGCAGCGACGTGAACTACGCCTGGCCCGGCTCGGAGATGGCCGTGCTCGGGCCGCGGGGTGCCGTCAACATCCTCTACCGAAACGAGATCGCGGAGGCCGACGACCCGGACGCCAAGCGGCAGGAACTGATGGACGAGTTCCGCGACGAGTTCGCCAATCCGTACGGGCCGGCGAAGCGGGGCTATCTCGACGACGTCATCGAACCGAAGGAGACGCGCAAGCGCCTCATTCAGGACCTCGACCTCCTGCAGCGCAAGCGCGAGGATACACCGCCGAAAGACCACGGCAACATCCCACTGTAACATGACGACTCGCAACACCCCACAGTCGGACGCGGAGTCGGTACTGACAACCGGCAGCGAGGGGCCGGAGGACCTGTCGCTGTCGATACCGGCGGACGCATCACAGGCCGAGGCGGCGGCTATCACCGCCGCGATTAGCGCCCACGTGACTGACCGCCAACGGGCTGCTGTGGCAACAGCACAGCGGCAGACGGTTGAATACGCCGATGAGTGGACGCTGGCAGGACGGCTGGCGAGTGTGGGCAAACGCCGCCCTCCGAACAATGTCAAACGCGGCGAAGAGTGGAAGGCGGCGGCGCGAGCGCGATACTAGGATTCGGTAAACTCCTGCAGCACTTCGAGGTCGCGGGTGGTCCGCATAAACTCCGACAGCGACCGCTCGGCCCCACAGTCGTCACAGGCGAACTGCGTCTCCGGGGCAGAGAGATCAGTTACTTGCGCTTCCCAGGCAACCGAACACGCCGGACATTGTAGTTGGAGCCAAGCCTCCTGCATATTCCGTGTGTGGTTAGCACACACGGATATACTTTGTGTGGATTCTCACTGCCGGGGGCAGTAGTGTCGTTTGGCGATTCGGGGTGTTTTTGGCTTGCCTAAATATAGGAAGATTTAAACCAATTAGGCAAGCCTAAAAAATATATGGACCGACGAGAGTACATCGTTGCGGCCGGTGCCGGGCTGGCAGGTGCCGTCGCCGGCTGTTCAGGGCAGTCGGAGACCGGGAGCGATAGTGAGGGGACGACTGACAATCCAACGGAGTCCGGTACGTCGGCCGCGGAGTCGACTGCGGCCGCAGAACCGACGGATTCGGGCTACTCCGTCTCGATGGAGCCAGTCGGCGAGGTTTCCTTCGAGTCAGTGCCGGAGGGCTGGGTCGCAAACAACGGAAGCTGGGCCGACATGGGAATCGCGCTCGGCCTCGATGCACCGGAGGGCGTCTGGCTCCCCTCACGGTACCACACCCAGTATTACGACGAGATACCGGGCGTCAGCGTCGACGGGAGCTCGCTCAGGAAGCTGTGGGGCGACAGCGGTGTCGGCAAGGAGCAGTTCTACGAAATAGACGCTGATATCCACGTCATGGACCCGAACTTCCTGCAGAGCCGCGGGTCCTGGGAGCGGTCGGACATCGAGGAAATCGAGTCCCAGATCGCGCCATTCTTCGGGAACAGTATCTTCTCGACGGGCTACACGTGGCACGATTACACCTACTACACGCTGTACGAAGCCTTCGAGAAACTCTCCCGGGCGTTCCAGCGAACGGACCGGTTCGAGGCGTTCCAGTCCCTCCACGAGGAGTTCCGGACGGGTCTGGGTGACATCGTTCCGGACTCGAACTCCGACCGGCCGGAAGTGGCCATCATGTGGGCCGGGGGCAACGAGCCGACGAGCTTCTCGCCGTACCTCATCGAGGACGGGACCAGTTTCAAACAGTGGCGGGACCTGCGCGTTCGCGACGCGTTCGCAAAAACTGATGTCAGGGACTTCCACGCAGACCGGAGCACAGTCGACTTCGAGACGCTGCTTGACATCGACCCCGAGTACATGCTCCTGCGCGGACACGAGACCAAGACACGCGCGGAGTTCGAGGACACAGTCGTCAGCTACCTCGAATCGGATGAGACTGGAAGCGAACTGACGGCAGTACAGAACGGGAACGTGTTCCGCGGTGGGCCGCTGTACCAGGGGCCGATAACGAATCTGGTCGTCACCGAGCGGGCAGCATCGCAGGTGTACGACGTGGACCGGGAGCTATTCGACCGCCAGCGCGTCGCCGACATCGTCGCCGGAGACCTGTAAGGACTCATGGTCGGACGAACGCTCGCAGACATCCGTGATAGGCTCTCGGAACTCAGTGTGGCTGTCGGGCCGTACCGCGTCGTCAGCGCCAGAACGGGCACGCCGCCGTTCCCAGTGTCAGGAATGCAGTTCCCGGACCGCGAGACGGCCGCCGAAGCGGCCAGCGTCGCGACCGCATACCGAAGCGCCCTCCGTCGCTACGACCCCCGCGTCACCGTCCACGGCCTCATCGTCTGTGAAGCGCCGTGGGGGACCGATGCCGTCAGGACTGGCCCGTCGTCGCTCCCGGAGTACTGCCATACGGTCGCCGGGTCGCTGTTCGAGGTGCTGTCGGGCCGTCATCGCTCCGTCGAGCAGGCAGTCATCGACAGCTACCTCGAAGCGGCCGAGGAGACGGAGAACCGCGAGCACCTCTGTCTGGCGATGCTCGAAAGCATGGCCACGGCGATCGCCGACAATCTCGACCCGGAAGTACAGGCGGACACCCTCCGCGAAGCCGCCGGACAGTTACCGCGCAAGCCGAGCGGGCCCGAACCGGTTCGGGACGCCGTCGCCGACCTCGAAGCAGCGGGACTTGTCGACGAGGCAGCAATCGAACCCGCAGCCGTCGGTCCCGGCCGCTGTGCCAGATATATCACATTACAGAACTATCGCCCGACACTGTCGGACCTTCGCTGTCCGGTGTTGCCGATTGCCGTCGAGCTACTGCGCCGGACGAGTATCACGCCACAGATGGCACAAGCGGAGCGAACTGCGGATGGCTGGCGGCTGCTCGTCTCACTGGCCGGCGACCAACCCGCCGAGGGGCTATCGGTCGTTACGACGACTGCCTGAACATTACACTCGTTCTATAGGTCAGACCGTAATACATACACGAGACCCCTGTGACGGCACAGGTATGGGAGTCGCAGTAATCGGCGCGTCAATGACGAAGTTCGGGCAACGCGACGCCTGGATCCGTGAGTTACTCTCGCAGGCGGGCGAGGAGTGTCTCACGGACGCCGGCGTCGCGCCCGACGACGTAGAGCACCTGTACGTCTCGAACATGTCGAGCGGCGAGTTCGAGGGCCAGACGGGCATCATGAACCTGCTGGCCCACGATCTGGGGGTGCTTCCGGCTTACAGCGAGCGAGTAGACCAGACCTCGTCTTCTGGCGGGGCCGGTATCTACGAGGCCTGGCAGTCAGTCGCCAGCGGGGCCAGCGAGATGACGCTGCTGGTCGGCGCGGAGAAGATGACCCACAAGACCACGGGCCAGGCGACCGACATCATCGCCTCGATTACCCACCCCGACGAGTACAAACACGGCGTCACGCTCCCCTCCTTTGCCGGGATGACTGCTCGGCACTACCTGGAGCGGTTCGACGCCCCGCGGGAGTCGCTCGCCCGGGTCGCGGTCAAGAACCACAGAAACGGTGTGGACAACCCCAAGGCGCAGTTCCAGAAGGAAATCACGATGGAGAAAGCGCTTGAGTCGCCGATCATCGCTGACCCACTGCGGCTGTATGACTTCTGTCCGATCACGGACGGCAGCGCCGCGCTCATGTTCACGACAGAGGAACGGGCCAAAGAGATTACCGACGAGTACGCTGTCGTCTCCGGCATCGGCGGGGCGACTGATACTCACGTCGTTCACGAGCGCGACGACCCGACTGTCATGGGCGGGGTCGTCGAATCGAGCGAGCAGGCCTACGAGATGGCCGGCGTCGGCCCCGACGACCTCGACGTGGCCGAGCTTCACGACATGTTCACGATTCTGGAGTTCCTCCAGCTAGAGGGCATCGGCGTCGCAGACCAGGGCACGGCCTGGGAGCTGGCAATGGATGGCGCGACCGCCAAGGACGGCGACCTGCCCATCAACACCTCCGGGGGCCTCAAGTCCAAGGGCCACCCGCTGGGGGCCAGCGGCGTCGCGCAGGGCGTCGAAATATACGAACAGCTCGTCGGCGAGGCCGGGCCGCGGCAGGTCGAGGCCGACACCGCCCTGGCGTGTAACGTCGGCGGCTTCGGCAACTGTGTCATCACCACCATCATGGAGGCCGCAGAATGACGCTGGAAGCAGGCATGTGCTCGAACGGCCACGTCTCGTACCCCACCCATCCGCTGTGTCCGGAGTGTGGCGAACCCCAGGAAGAGACCTTCGACCTTTCGGACCGGACCGGCGAGGTCGTCACCTGGACCCACTCGACGGCGACGCCGCCGGGCGTCCGCGAGCCCAACACGCTCGCTATCGTCGAGTTCGACATCACGGACGTCGACGGCGCGAGCGACGAGTTCGTCCGCGCGCTCGGACAGGTGACCACGGACGAAGTCGAGACCGGCGACACGGTCGAACCCGTCTACGTCGAGGAACTCCGCGACCCCGACGCAGGCATCAAGGTGCCAGAGAGCCAGGACTGGGACGGCTACCGCTGGGACCCCGTCTGATTAGTTCTCCTCGCCCTGTCTGGTGATACGCCCCTCCGTCGTCGGCGAAATCGTTCCCGCTTCTTCGATAGTGTTGATGACGAGGTCAGAGAGGAGCGCCCCCTCGTTCGAGGAGACGAGGACGGTGGTGTCACTGAGCATGCTGTAGCCGTCGCCGCCGCCGGAGACGAAGTCGTTGGTCGCCAGCGTGTACGTCGCCGCCGGGTCGACCGGCTCGCCGCCCGCCGTGGCTTCGATGATACGGTCGCCACTCTCCGCGGTGGGGTCGTAGGTGTAGGTGATACCACTGACCTGCGGGAACCGGCCGGCTCCTTCTTCGATGCGGCTGACACCGTTTTCCAGCGCCGCGAGCAGCGTCTCGCCCGTGATTTCCAGTTCGACCACGTTGTTCGGGAACGGGAGTATGTCGACGACCACGCGCCGCGTGATGTCCGCGGGGTTGTCCTCGCTCGCGTCCTCGAAGTACAGCGTGTCCGTCCGGATGCCGCCGCCGTTCATCAGCGCGGTGTCGGCCTCGACATCGGCCCGGATGGTGTCGGCGACGAAGTTCCCCATGTTCGACTCCCGCGCCCGGACGACCGACTGGCGGGTGTCCAGCGGCTGGGTAGTCTGCCCGATGACTACGTCCAGTTGCCGCTCCAGTTGCGTCTCGTAGTGGTTCTGGACGAGGCTGACGAAGGGGTCCGTGCCGGCCGAGGACGCCCCGACGTCGTGCAGCGCGAACTCGTGGTCCGTGACGCCGTCGTCGCCGATGCCCAGCGCCAGCTCGCCGAGGTACTCGTACTCGTCGCCGACGAAGGAGAGGACGGTGTCGTTGACCACCGCCGGTTCTTCCAGCACCGTTGCGGCGTGGTCCCCGATGATGGCGTCGACGCCGTTGACCTCCTCGGCGACGGTCCGTGCGGTTTCGCTCGCGAGGTGGGAGAGCACGATGGTCGCGTCGGCACCGTCGGACTGTATCTGCTCTGTCACTTCCTGCAGTGCGGCGGCCGGGTCCAGGACCTCCGTGTTCTCCCCGATAGAGGTGATTTCGGGGGCTTCCGGCGTAATCAGGCCGGTGATACCCAGCGTAACGCCGCCGACATCTGTGAGGACGTACTGCTGTGCGCCCTGGTCGGCAGCGAAGACGGCCCCGCCCTCGCGGACGTTCGCGCTGACCCAGGTGAAGAGGCTGCCTCCCACCCGCTCGCGGAGGACCTCGGGTCCCATGTCGAAGTCGTGGTTGCCGTAGGTGTCGAAGTCCAGGCCGCCGGCGTTGAACGTCGAGACGACGTGTCGCCCGTCGAACACCGCCGACAGGACCGACGACGCCAGGTCGTCGCCGTTGCCCACCCGGAGCGTGGCGTCCGTGTCCTCGGCGATGTCGTTCATCAGCCCGAAGTACCGGGAGACGTTGAGGCCGTCCGCGCCGGCGTTGGCGAACCGGCCGTGGACGTGGGTGTCGTGCAGGAACGTGACGGTGGTCCCGTCGGTCTGTAACGCGGCGCTTGCGGTCGTCGAGCCGACTGCGAGGCTGCCTAGGACGGCCGCGCCCGTCCCGAGTACGTCACGACGTGTCGCCTGATATGTCATATAGATATGTTATATTAAGAACATGACTTCATACTTTGCGTCGCGGCAAGAGTACTGATGGGTCACAGACGCGGCGAGGCGGGGCGTGTCAGACGGTCGAGACAGTCGTCGAACCGGTGTCCGGGAGGGTCCCCGTCTCGTCGAGTTCCGCGATGCACTCCTCGACAGATTCCGCGCGGCCCGCGTCAGCGAAGGGAGCCACCTGTACGAGGTCGCCGCCCTCGTAGACTGCGAGGCAGACGGCCGGCATGACGAGTTCCCGGCGTTTCTCACCCGTCGTCGAACTGTAACAGAGGCGGGTGTCGAAAAACGGTGCGAGACAGACCCCGGCCTCGCGGGCCCACTCCGCGAACTCGTTGTAGAGGGTTCGCTCGGGTCCGTCACCAGAGCCCTGCAACGGGACGCGTTTCGCCCACTCGACCGTCTCAACCTCAGTGAGTACGCCACGGCACACCAGCTCCTGTAGCTCACGTTTGATAGCGGTACAGCGTTTCTGTGACGGTGCTGGGAGGTCAGACCGGACGAACAGAGTCGCCCGTCGACCACCCGGAGCAGTAGAGCTGGACATGGGTATTCATATCTACACTTGTGCTATAATAAATCATTATGTTTTATGAAGTATGGTTTCGCGCCGTACTGAAATCCGTTACTCCTCATCGCTTCCATCGCCGTTTTCGGTACCGTCATCGCCCCTGTCCGGACCATCGATTTCGTCCTTTATCGACCGTAGCTCGGCATCTACGTCTACTGGCACGTCAGTAGCCTGCTCGGAGTGCGTCTCGTCACTCACCCCCGGCTCATCGGCTAACCGATCTCGGATCTGATTACGCAATTGTTGGGCTTCCTGAATGAGCTCGCGGGCCTCTTCGTCTTCCGGCGTTCCTTCCACAGCCTGCTGGAGGTCTGTCAGTGCACCGTCGAGACGGGAGAGCGTGGCCCGACTCAGTTCACTCGCACGCTGTCGAACTTCGTCGGAGGCGGAGCCGGTCGATGTCGGCCGGCCTTCGGCCATCCGGAGGGCGCGCCGGAGGAGTTTCAGCGCCTCGATATTGGTCTTCAGGACCAGAATGACTGCAGGGATAGTCACGTCGCTGGTGAACCGGAGGAGTTCACCCGGCGTCGGTGGCCTCGGCAGGCCGCTGTCGGTCGTGGGCTCGACCTCCGTCTCAAGCTCCTGTAGCGTCGTGACGAGGTCCGTAATCAGAGCGGTAAGGTCGTCGTCCGAACTCATACCTCTCCCTTGTCGCCTCGGGTACTAAAGGCCGCGCCGTAGCAGCGGCCAGCGTCTGGGAGCCTCCGTCGCGGTGCCGGCGGCTAGTGTCCACGGGTGATTAGGCCAACCAAAATCCTTTTAGCTTTAGGGGTGCCTAACTCTGGTAATGCCATCACAGACGGACGATGTCGAGGCCTCCGAGGATCGCCCGGACGTTGCAGCACTGGACAGCGGTGCTGACAGAACCGTGTTCACCGAAGACGGAAACCGAGACGGCTGGATTTCGACCGACGTAACTGTCGACCTTCGACGATAGTCCGTTCGTCCCCGCTCGCGTTTCTCATTCCTTCGCGTTTCGGACTGCTTCCTGCCGGAGCGACTCACCTCACGCTGTACTCCCCGTGGTAAATGGGGAACTATCCGGGAGGAGAAACTGAGAGAGAAAGGCTTGTGCCGAGTCAGTCCATGACGAGCGTGTCGTCTTCGAGGTAGTGCTCGATGTGGTGGGCGTCTTCTTCCGTCTGCACGATGATTTCACGGAGGATCTGCGCCGTGGCGTGGTCGCCGAGGTTCTCCGCGAGATCGATGTGGTCACGGAGCGACTCGATGACGTCGCCGTACATCTCGAGGTCGTTTTCGAGCGACGTCCGGATGTCGTACACGTCCTGCCCTTCCGGTTCTACCGATGCGTGCTCTTCCTGTGCCTTGCCACCGGCGATGGGCGTGCCACCGAGAGCCTGCGCTCGCTCTGCAAGCTCGTCGGCCGCCTCTTCGGCGTGCTCGGCGGCGTCGCCGAGGAACAGGTGGAGGTCGCGGAACTCAGCACCCTCAACGTTCCAGTGGTGCTTCTTGACCTGATGATACAGCGTGTACGTGTCTGCCAGGTCCTGATTCAGCGCGTTGATTACCTGCTCGGACTTCTCCTTGTCGAGGCGGAGTTCGTTCTCTTCGACTTCCCCGAACTCGCGTCGGACGTGCTCTTGTGTTGGCATGGTCATTTTATCATATAAGTAGAAGCCACTTAAAGATTGTTTTGTGAAAATATGTTTTCGGGAACCCAAAAATTATATTCTCAGATGGAATGGCTGGTTGCTTGAAGTGAAATATTATCCATCAATCACAACTGTCGCTTTCGCCCGGCTTTGACACCTGATATAAGAGGGAAGACGCCTACTGGGGCGACGGCCTGGAAACAACCAGCGCGACAGCGTTCTCACCGATAGCGCCGCTCTCGACCGCTGTTTCACGGAGGACCTGCTCCTGATGGACTGCGACGACAGCGGCGAGCAGGTAATCGTCGAGGCCGAGATGCGTGCCATACTCCTCCCAGACGGTTTCTATGACCGCCACGAAGAACGTCTCTGGAGTGCGGTATAGTACTGCGTCGTCGAATCGCTTTCGCCATTCGTAAACGAGGTCCTCGACACCCGGATTCTCGCGCATCGTTCGCTGGTGGTCGGCGAGCGCGGATCGTAACTGCTTCTCGTCGACCCTGTTCGTCTCCGCAACTCCACGGACTACCGTGTCGTCAAACGGAGCCAGGAGTGTTGCGTCAGTCATCGGACGCCGCTACGGGAGTGACGAACAAAAACACCGTCACACCGAAATCGCGGTAATGAATCGTCTAGATTCCCGCTCGCTGGGAGTTCCCCACACATATATTCGGGCCCCACTGTAACCACCGAGTAGAGGCATGGGACGATTATCGACGTTGTTTGCGCCGGAACGTGTCGCAGTGGTCGGGGCGACCGATTCGGAGGGGTCCGTCGGTCACGCGGTCACCACGAACCTGCTTGATTCGTTTACAGGGGAGGTCGTGGCCGTGAACCCGAACAAAGAGGCAGTACATGGATTGCCGTGTTACGACAACCTCGCCGGCCTAGATGACCCTGGGTCGGTCGATGTTGCCGTTGTCGTCGTGCCGCCGACGGTGGCGGTCGATGTCATCGAGAACGCCGGGGAAGCGGGTATCGAAAACGTCGTCGTTATTACTGCTGGCTTCGGTGAAACCGGCAGTGACGGGGCCGAACGCGAGCGACGGCTCCGCGAGGCGGCCCGCGAATACGACCTGAATCTGGTCGGCCCGAACAGCCTCGGCGTGATGTCGACACCCGTCGGGCTCAACGCCACCTTCGGCAATGTGATGGCCAGCGACGGCGACATCTCTTTTATGAGCCAGTCGGGCGCGTTCATCACCGCCGTGCTGGACTGGGCCGCCGAGCGCGACGTTGGCTTCAAAGACATCGTCTCGCTCGGGAACAAGGCGGTACTCGACGAGAGCGACTTCGTCGCCGAGTGGGGCGACGACCCCGATACCGACGTTATCCTGGGCTATCTTGAGGACATCAACGACGGGTCGTCGTTCGTACAGACGGCTCGTGAGGTGACACAGGACACGCCGATTGTCCTCGTCAAGTCCGGCCGGACGGACGCGGGTGCGAGCGCGGCGGCCTCCCATACCGGCGCGATGGCCGGATCGGAGCGGGCCTACGAGGCGGGCCTCGACAAAGCCGGGACGCTCCGCGTCGAATCCGTACAGGAACTGTTCGACTACGCCCAGATTCTCGCGGGCCAGCCGCTCCCGGACGGAGACGAAATCGCTATCGTGACGAACGCCGGCGGTCCCGGCGTGATGACGACCGACGCGGTCGGCGACTCGGACCTGCAACTCGCGCAGTTCGGTGACGAGACGTTCTCCCGGCTCCGCGAGGAGATGCCCGACGAGGCCAACATCTACAACCCAGTCGACATCATCGGCGATGCGCCTGCGGAACGCTTCGAGACAGCACTGGAAACGGTGCTGGCGGACGACAATGTCTCGATGGCCGTCGTCGTTGCCTGCCCGACGGCAGTGCTTTCCTTCGAGGAACTCGCGGAACGCGTCGTCGAGCAGCAGGAGCGGTTCGAGAAGCCCGTTGCGGCGACACTGATGGGCGGGAAGTCGGTCGATGCCGGTGCGAACGTCCTGAGCGAGGCGGGCGTGCCGAACTACTTCGACCCGGCCCGCGCCGTCGGGAGTCTGGACGCGCTCAGACGCTATCGTGAGATCAGGGCGACCGAGTACGAGGAGCCGACGACCTTCGACGTGGACCGCGAGCGGGCCCGCGAGATACTCGAATCCGGTGCCCGGCGCGGGTCGAATCGGCTCGGTGTGGAAGCGATGGAACTGCTTGACGCGTACGGGATTCCGACACCGCAGGGCGATGTCGTCTCCTCACCCGTCGAAGCAGAGGCTATCGCGGAGGAGATCGGCGACGACGTGGTGATGAAAATCGTCAGCCCGGACATCCTGCACAAGTCGGACATCGGCGGCGTCGAGGTCGGTGTCCCCGTCGAAGACGTCCGAGATACCTACGAGGACCTCGTCGTCAGGGCGCGCAACTATCAGGAGGACGCGACGATTCTCGGCGTTCAGGTACAGGAGATGGTCGACCTCGAAAACGGCGTCGAGACGATCCTCGGAATGAACCGCGACCCGCAGTTCGGGCCACTGCTGTTGTTCGGCCTCGGCGGTATTTTCGTCGAGGTGCTCGAAGACAACACTGTCAGTGTCGCCCCTGTCAGCGAGACCGAGGCAAGAGGGATGCTCGACGACATCGACTCCGCACCGCTGTTGCGCGGTGCGAGGGGCCGCGACCCCGTCGACGAAGCGACGCTCGTCGAAACCATCCAGCGGCTCTCGCAACTCGTCACTGACTTCCCCGCTATCGTCGAACTGGACATCAACCCCCTCGTCGCGACGCCCGACGGGGTGCAGGCGGTCGACCTGCGGCTCACCCTCGACCAGGAGAAACTATGACCGACACGAACACGCTACTCGTCACGTCACTGGAGGAAGGTATCGGCAAGACGGCTATCACGCTCGCGCTAGCGACGCGCGCCCACGACGCGGGCTACGACGTCGGCTACATGAAGCCCAAGGGAACGCGCCTGCGGAGCGCGGTCGGCAAGACGCGGGACGAGGACCCGATGCTCGCCCGCGAACTGCTCGATCTGGAGACCGACCTCCACGACATGGAACCCATCGTCTACTCGCCGACGTTCATTCAGGAAGCCATCCGCGGGCGTGAGGACCCGGATGACCTCCGCAAGCGACTGCAGGAGGGTATCGAGGCGTGCTCGGACGGGACCGACCTGCTCCTTGTCGAAGGGAGCAGCGATCTGGCGACTGGCAGTATCGTCGATCTTACTGACATCGATATCGCGGAGCTGCTCGACGCCCGCGTGCTGTTAGTCACCGGCTACGACACGCCCAGTGACACAGACGAAATTCTGTCTGCGGCCCGGGCAATCGGCGACCGGCTGGACGGCGTCCTGTTCAACGGCGTCACCGACGCGACGGTCGATGAACTCGCAGACGACGTGGTTCCGTTCCTCGAAGGCGAGGGGATTCCAGTCCACGGCATTCTGCCGCGTGACCGCTCGCTCGCCGGCGTCACCGTTGCCGACCTCGCCCGGAATCTCGGCGCGGACATCCTCACTGGCGATGCCAACACCGACGTACACGTCGAGCGGTTCAGCGTCGGCGCAATGAGCGGGAGCAGCGCGCTCGAACGCTTCCGGCGGACGCGCGATGCCGTCGTCGTCACCGGCGGTGACCGCTCAGAGGTCCAGACCGCGGCCCTCGAAGCGTCCGGTATCAAGGCGCTCCTTCTCACAGGTGGGTTCCAGCCCCCCAGTGCGGTTATCGGACAGGCGGCCGAGAAAAACGTCCCAGTGCTGTCAGTCCAGTCGGATACGCGGACGACGATAGACAGGGTTGAGGAGGTACTTCGAACCGGGCAGACGCGCAACGAGGCAACGGTCGACCGTATGCAGACGCTACTTGACGACGGTGTCGACATCGAAACGCTGCTGTCAGTCGATCTGTAGGACCGTCGTTTCGGCTGGGGGTTAGTTCGTTCCTAACGGAACACGGTCCCGCGCTACGGGGTAATCTCCAGATGAAACGTGCCTTACTATTTTAGTGATCGGTAGTCAAGCATCAGATGGAGCCTCACCGGCTCCGTAGTGTCACACGACGGGGGTCTGCCCCCGTTCCATCCCCTTGGGCAACGCACCGACAGCTACTGCTTGAGAGCCGGCTGTAACACTGACTGCGGGAGATGCGTTCTGAGGACGTCAACCACGCAGTCCGCCGGTTCGATGTCAAGCGGTGGAACGGACCAGACGGCACATCCAGTCATCCGCTCGATTACCTCCGGATTCGTGCGTTCTGCGGTCGTCGCACCTTCGTATTCGTTGAGCACGACACCGACGACTGGCACGCCTCTCCGGCGGAGCGCCTGGACTGTTAGCGCCGTGTGATTGAGCGTGCCAAGCCCCGAACGGGCGACGATCAGTGCAGGAAGCCCGACATCCCCGACGAGGTCGATGACCTCTCGACCGTCCGCCAGCGGGACACGCAGGCCGCCGATACCTTCGACGACGGCTGTCTCGCTCCCTGCTACGATGTCGGCGACCCCGTCGCGAATCGCCTCGTAGGAAAGCGTGACATCCTCGGCTGATTCTCTCGCGGCCACTTCCGGTGCCAGTGGCGGCGACAACCGTTCCAGACAGACTGCGGCGTCCGCGGTCCCGCAGACGGACTCGACGAACGCCGCGTCGTTGTCCGGCGGATGTCCGGTCTGGCAGGGCTTGATAGCGACCGCCTCCGTACCCGCGTCCCGTAGCCAGCCCGTCAGCCCGGCGGTCATAACCGTCTTGCCGACGCCGGTGTCGGTGCCGACGACAAACACGCCGTCCGCAGCGATGTGGCCAGTCCCGCGGTCAGAGCCCGAATCCCCACTTGTGTCGCTCATAGCACATCCACCGCTTTGCCCGCGGTTCGGAAAGCGTCGAGACACCGCGCAATGTCGTCGTCGGCATGTGTCGCCATCGGCGCGACCCGGATACGAGCGGTCCCCTCTGGTACCGTCGGCGGCCGAATCGCAGGGGCAACGATACCGTGGTCGCGCAGGCGGTCGGCCAGCTCCAGCGCGTCGCTACGGTCGCCGACGACGACCGGAAGAATATGCGTCTCGCCAAGCACCTCGTAGCCCATGGTCTCCAGCCCGTCCCTGAGTGTCGCCACGGTGTCCCAGAGTGCCGTCGTACGGTCAGTCTCGCAAGCGATTCGCAGCGCCTCTTGAGCCGCCGCGGCGTTCGGTGGCGATAGGCCGGTCGAGAAGACAAACGACCGCGCGGCGTTCAGCAGGTATTCAATAAGCACTTCGTCGCCGGCGATATAGCCACCCTGGCTCGCCAATGCCTTCGAGAGCGTGCCCAACTGCACATCGACGCGGTCACTCAGCCCCTCGCGCTGGACGACACCGCCACCGCTGTCACTGAACAACCCCGTCGCGTGTGCCTCATCGACCATCACCCACGCGCCGTACTCGTCGGCGGCGTCGCAGATAGCCGACAGGGGCGCGATATCTCCGTCCATCGAGAACACAGAATCGGTGACCACGAGCCACTGTTCGTCCCCGTCGACATCGGCCGCTCGCGTGTCCAGTTTCGCCCGGAGGTCGTCCGGGTCGCAGTGGTTGTAAACGACCGTCTCGCTCGCCCCGACGCGACAGCCGTCGATAATCGAGGCGTGGTTCAGTTCGTCCGAAAAGACGACATCCGGGGCCAGCGCGTCGATAGTTCCGATGTTGGCCGCGTAGCCCGACGAGAACACCAGGGCTCGCTCGGTCCGTTTCGAGGCCGCGAGGTCGCGCTCCAGCCGGCGGTGGACCCGCGTGTCACCAGTGACCAGCCGTGAGGCCCCTGCGCCGGTCCCGACAGTCCGTGCGCCAAGTTCGGCCGCTCGCTGGACCCGGCTGTCGTCGGCCAGCCCGAGGTAGTTGTTCGAGGCGAAGACGGCGGCCTCGTCCCCGAATTCCGGTGGTTCTCCCTTCGGGTCGTCGGCAAAGCGGGTCCGCGCCGAGACGGACTCGGCGACTTCCAGATGCCGGCGGAGGTTCTGTGCCTCGCGCTGTTCGAGTCGGTCGTTCAAATCGAAGCCGTGAGTCATGAAAAACAGAATCAAGCGGTTTCAGAAGCCGGGCATCAGGTCGGCAGGGCCGAACACACCGTAGTGCCCGGCGCGGTTGTTGCGGACGCCGGCTTTCAGATAACCCAGTGCCGGCCCGTTGACGTTGGCCTCCATGCTCGTCACATCATCCAATTCGAAGGTATTCGTTCCCGTTTCCCCGTCGAATGTTGTGCCCGTCACGCTGACCGTCGTCGTGGTCGGTTTCTCGTCCGAGCGCACGTCGAGGACGCCGCCGACGTGGACGTCCTCGGCGTCACAGATGCCCGCACGCTCCAGTAGCACGTCGTCGGCGTGCTCCATGTCGTGGAACTCAAGCACGCCGTCGTGTTCGTCGATGAGTTCCTCGATTTCTGCTTCGCTCATCTCCCGGGCTGTCTCGATGTCGTAGCCGTCGAGATGGGCGATGTCCTCCCGGACCGTCCCCCGGTTGTCCTCGTAGCCGGACTTGAGGCCGACGCCCCACCAGATCTCGACTTCCTCGACCTCGACGAAGGACTGGGCGGCGAGCGCCGCCGCGCCGGTCAGGAAGCCGGGGGTCGCGCCCGCCCCGCAGACGAACGTGATGCCCGACTCCTTCAGTTTCGCCTCGCGGTCGTCGAGCATCCTGATGACGCGGGAGCGCTTGAGCACATCTATCATGACTCCCTCGTAGTCGGCCTCAGCGAAGCGCTCGGCCACGCGCGGGATGAAATCGTGTTCGAGGTTCGGCAGTGCCAGCAGAACGGCGTCGACAGCGTCGCTCTCGTGGATAACGTCGTCGATGGGCGTTTCTGTGGGTTTCCCCTGTTCGCTTGCGATAATGCCGGCCTCCTCGCCGTGCTGTTTGACGCCGTCGGATTTGGCGGCGGCCGCGCCGCCGTCGGTCGCAACGTCGTCGTCGTCGAATCCGCCGTCTTGTGGCCCACTCGCGATATTGCCTTCCGTCGCCGCCAGCAGTTCGTCCACGTCGAGACCGTCGTGGTCGATCGCCACGCCGTTGCGGTCACAGGCCGCGACGGCGGTGAGGCCGTCCTTGTGCTGTGAGACTTCGAGCGTCCGCCGTCCGATACCACCGGTTCCAAGCACTGCAAAGCGTATGTCGTCCATTGTCAGTCGTCGGATTTGAGCTCTGATTTGGTCTGTGCTGTTCCTGCCGCCGTCTCGGTGTCTGTCTCGTCGGTCGCGCGTTCTTTGACCGCCTCGGGGTCGAACTCGTTTGCTTCGGTGTTCGGTTCGAGCCCGGCCTCCGCCATGATTTCGAGGTCGTCGGCGGCCGTCTGGCCCTCAGTAGTGAGGTAGTCACCAGTGAGAATGCCGTCCGCGCCGGCCTCCAGTGCGGCCACCTGTCCGTCCGTATCGAGATTTACCTCGCGCCCGCCGGTCAGGCGCACGCGGGATTCGGGATGGAGCAGGCGATACACTGCGATGGTCTTGACGACCTCCTCGGTCGTGATGTCGGGCAGCCCCTGTTCGGCCATGGGGGTTCCAGCGACCGGGTTCAGGATGTTCACCGGAAGCGAGGAGATCCCGATATCTTGCAGGGCCATCGCCGCGTCGACTCGGTCCGTCGGGGACTCGCCCATCCCAAGAATTACGCCGGCACATAGGTCCATGCCGGCGTCCTTGGCGACCCGGAGCGTCTCGACCCGCTTCTCGAAGGTGTGGGTCTGGACGACCTCCGGGAAGTATCGGGGCGAGGTCTCGATGTTGTGATTGTAGTGGTTCAGCCCCTCGTCGGCCAGAATCGCCGCTTCCTCCTCCGTGAGGATGCCGAGGCTGGCGTCGACCTCCACGTCCGTCTCGTCACGGACGAGGCGGATGGCTTCGAGGACCTCCTCCCACTCCTCCGGGCGGTTCTCCTTCGAGACGCCCTTCTCGGCGACGACGATTCCGAACCGCTGTGCGCCGTCGCGCTCTGCCCGCTGTGCGGCCTCCAGTATCTTCTCGGGGCCGAGGAAGCCGTAGTTGTCGATGCCGGTGTCGAAGTGGACCGACTGGGCGCAGAAGCCACAGTCTTCCGCGCAGTTGCCGGCTTTGGCGTTTACGATTGAACACGCATCAACCGTGTCGTCGCCCAGTTGCGTGCGGACGTAGTCGGCCCCGGCCGCCAGGTCGTCGACCGGCTGTGCGATGAGTGCTAGCCCGTCCCGGCGGTCGAGGCGTTCGCCGTCAAGCACGCGGGCGACGGCGTCGTCTACCGTTTGGTTGCCCGTCTCGTAAACCACACTCTCGGTGTCGGTTGACGGTCTGATAAAGATTCGGGTGAGTCCGGCGATGGATGTGTCAGCCGCGGGGGTACGGTTTTACCAGCCCCGGTGCTACAGACCCGCATGGCTGGTTCGACGGAGACGGGAACCGAACACGTCGCCGAAGACGGCCACGAACACCGGAGTCGATGGCCGCTCGTCGCTGCAATCGGTGCCGCGTCGCTGTATCTGAGCGTTGGTCTGGTGTTCGTCGGGCTGGACCTGGTTCCGACCGTAGTCCCGCTCGCGCTAGGCGTACTCGGCGCGGGCGGTCTCGTCGCGGGGCTCGCTGGCTGGGCCAACGAGGCGTTCATCGCCGACTACCTGCAGCGGCCCGGAGACTCCAGCGCAGACCTGTACGCCACGACGATGATCCTGTTCCTCGTCTCCGACGTGGCGACGTTCGCCGCTGGCTTCGTCTACTACGCCGTCATCCGGGCCGGGTCGTGGCCGCCGGCCCACCTCCCGCCGCTGCTCGGCTCGCTCGTGGTCGTCAACACGGCGCTACTTCTCGCTAGCAGTGTGACGCTCCACTACGGGCATGAGGCACTCGAAGACGGAAACCGGAAGCGGTTCCTCGGCCTGCTCGGGGTGACGCTCGCGCTCGGCGTCGTCTTCCTCGGCGGACAGGTGTACGAGTACTACGAGTTCGTTGCCGTGGAGGGCTTCGGCATCGGCTCGGGGGCGTTCGGGAGCGCGTTCTACGGCCTGACCGGCCTCCACGGCCTGCACGTCGCGCTCGGCGTCCTGCTGCTCGGTATCGCGTTCGGTCGCGCGCTCCGGGGCCACTACACGCCCGAGCGGGACACGGCTATCCGGACCACGTCGCTCTACTGGCACTTCGTCGACCTCGTGTGGGTGGTCCTCGTTGTCGTCCTCTACGTCGGCGCTGCGCTCTGAATGAACGCCGAGTGTATGGTCGCTACTTCGACCGGCCGGCCCGCTGTTCTAGCCGCACCAGTCGCCGGTACAGGGGCGGGGCCAAGATGCCGAGAAAGCCCAGCGCAATGGCGAACACGCCGAGCGGAAACTGGAGCGGCGCGGCCGCGAAACAGGTGTTCTCGGCGACGAGAGTAACGTAGTACCGCTCGCCCTCGTAGGTAACGATAGACCCGCGACGGAAAGCATCGGCGTTGGGTACGCTACCGACGACTTGTTCCTCACCGACCGGGTCGTCTACAGCCGTCAGAAACGCCGTCTGCTCTGCCGAAGAGAGGTCTTCGAAGGTTACCTGTGGGAGCCGCGGCCCCTCGTCCCCACCGAACCGCTCGGCGGTCTCCTCCGGCCCTTCCACGCCGATAGTCGGGTTTCCGCAGTTCTCCAGCTCCGGTTCGATAATTGCGTAGCCGCCGGGCACGGCTCCGGCGATACCGACTGCGATGAGCAGGACGCCGACGAAGGGCGCGAGATACTGGAACACGAACGAGTCAGCGCCGTCGCTCATCTGTCAGCCGCCCCCATCGGTCCGGGTCTGTAGCACCTCGTCCGATTTGAGATACTGGAAGGTCACGGTCAGCCCGATGCCGTACGCCCAGTGGGAGACGACGACGAAGGTGAGGTAGCCGACGAACGCGAGCCCGCTCTGGCCGGTGTAGAAGGCGATGGCGAACCCGCTGGAGATGAGCGTCGCAAACACCAGCCCGGTTTCGAACAGCAGGCGACCGGGGAGGTAGTCGGAGAACGCAAGGAACAGGAGCGGCCAAGTGACGGTCCCGCCGATGAGGAACAGGACTGCGCCGATGGCCGGGCTCGCGGGCAGTCCGACCAGTTCGGCGATTTCACCGAACGAGACGGGGTCGAGGACGCCGATGAGTATCGCTGTAATAAGTCCGCCACTCATCAGGACTGTCCCGACGAAGCCGCCGGCTGCGGCCATCCAGGCGTTCCGAGAGACCGTCTGGGCGACGGTGCCGACGCCGCCGGCCAGCCCAGTCGGTTCGGCTTCAGGGGCGTAGGAGCGCCGCGTCGTCTCCGGCTCCGTCGGCTCCATGTCGTACTTGTCCATCAGCCGCTGTTCGAACCACTGCCACTCGCGGGTGAACTGGTTCGTCGCCTTCAGCCCCCACGGGTCCGTCGTCGTCACGGGCGTCCCCCGCCAGTAGGAGACGAGCATGTTGTACAGCCACAGCAGGGCGCTCAGGCCGATGACGTAGCCGCCCACCGTCGCAATCTGCTGGGCGAACTGGTACTCGGGTGGGTAGACGGCCTGCCGCCGCGGGAGCCCCAGCCCGCCGATGACCAGCAACGTCATGAACGTCACGAACGAGCCAAAGACGATGAGCAGCGACTGGAACCGCGCCAGCCGCGTGTCGTACCACCGGCCGGTGATGAGCGGGTACCAGTAGTAGCTCGCGGCGATCATCAGGAACGGAATGATACCGACGACGATGAGATGGAAGTGCCCGACGACGTAGTAGGTCCCGTGATAGAGGATGTCGACGGGGATGACGGCGAGGAACACGCCGGTGACGCCGCCGACGATGAACGTCCCGATGCCGCCGGCACACAGAATAAATGGCGCAGTCAGCCGGATGTCCCCTTCCCACATCGTCGTGATCCAGTTGAACACCTTGATGGCGCTCGGGACGGCGATGGCGATGGAGACGGCCATAAAGGAGAGTTTGACCCGCGGGTCAGCACTTGTCGTGAACATGTGATGGGCCCAGACGCCAAAGGAGAGGACGCCGAGCCCCAGCGTCGAGTAGACGATGAACTGGTAGCCGAACAGTTTGCGGCCGACGAACTTCGGCAGGATGAGGCTCATCAGCCCCGTCGCCGGGAGAAAGAGGATGTACACTTCGGGGTGGCCCCAGAACCAGAACAGGTGTTGCCAGAGGATGGCACCGCCGCCTTCGGTGGCGAAGAAGGCCGTCCCGAGGTTCCGGTCGAGCAGGAGCATCACGAGAGCGCTCCCGAGCAGCGGGAAGGCGAACAGCGCAATCCCGCTTGTGACAAGCATATTCCACGAGAAGATGTCGAGATTTGCCCAGCTGACGCCCTCACCGCGCTCGTAGACGATTGTGGTGATGAAGTTGATGGCTCCGACCGTGGTGGCGATGCCGGAGAGATGCAAGCCGAGCAACAGCAGGTCAATCTGTGGGTTCGGTTGCTGGACCGACAGCGGGGCGTACAGCGTCCAGCCGACGCTCACCTCCCGCATCGTGAGGAAAAACCGGATGGCCTCCGCCGGGAGCACCAGGTTCAGCACCTGGCCCAGCACCTGAATCAGGAGGCCCATCCGGACGAGCAGCAGCGCCGGGGGCAAGAGCCAGAACCCGACGGCGTTGACCCGCGGAAATGCCATATCGTCGGCCCCGATGAGCAGCGGCAGGACGTAGTTCCCGATGCCAAAGAACACGGGCAGGACGAAGAATATCAGCATCGTCAGCCCGTGCGTTGTAAACAGCGCGTTGTACGTTTCCGGCGTCCAGATGTCCGCCGGCGGCGTCAGCAGTTCTGTCCGGAGCATCATCGCGTCGACACCGCCCCATAGACCGGCGGCAGTGCCGAACGCGATGTAGAGCAGACCGATATCCCGGTGGTCCGTTGTCGTCAGCCAGCGGTACACTTCAGACTGGAGTCGACCGATTTCGAATTCAATCTCCTCTCGGGTCGTGTAGCCGCCGTCGCTCTCCGGTCGTGCTTTCTGCCGCTCCCGGAGCCACAGAAGAAGCACCGCCAGCGCCAGCACGGCCAGGGCGGTCCCCTCGACGATAGCCCTGTTCAGCATCTGTCTGTGGCTCGGCACGCCGGGACGAGTGCTCGGTCAGTCATGCTATACGTTACCACTTTCTGACAGGCCCACGGTCATAAAACTACGCAGGGGGCTTGGGTCCGTAGCAGTCACGGCCTCTATGTCCGTGGCTTGGGCAAGTTATTTGACATGCGAATTGGTACAGTGTGACAATGCGTCTCCGACGGCGCGTGATACAGGCAAGTCTTGTCGTGGTCGGACTCTCGCTACTTGCTGCGCCGGCCACAGCGCAGTCGGTCAACAGGGCGGCTATCGACGACCTCAACGAACAGCTCCTGTACGTCGCTCTGCCGCTGACATTGTTCGTCGAACTCACGCTCGTGTACGTGATCTACCGGTTCCGGAACAACGACGACCCGCAACCGACGGTCGACGACCCGGCGCTAGAGGTGACCTGGACGGCCGCGACGGGCGCGATACTCGTCTTCGTCGGCGTCTCGGCGTTCGTGGTGATGGCCAACCCCTACATCACGCCCGCGGCGGCCCAGGCCGCCGACGGGGACGACGCCTTCGCGGACGACACCGAGATAGACGTGCTCGCCTACCAGTGGGGCTGGGAGTTCGCCTACGCAGAGGCGAACGTCACGACTGAAGAACGGCTGGTCCTTCCCGCGGACAGGAACGTCACGTTCAGGCTGCAAACGACGGACGTGATTCACGCGATCTATATCCCGCAACTGGGCGTCAAACAGGATATCTTCCCCGGCCGGACGATGACAGCCAGAACGCGCGCCACCGACCCCGGCGAGTACCGACTGTACTGCGCCGAGATGTGCGGGGCCGGCCACAGCAAGATGGACGCCACTGTTGTCGTCAAGAACCAATCGGCCTACGACGCCTGGCTGGAGAACCGGACGGCCACGGCGGGCTGAGCCTTCTCAGTACAGGTCGTCGAGTTCGTCTTCGGTGTGGCTGTGTGACTCGCCCGGGAACTCGCCAGACTCGACGGCGTCGATATACTCGTCGACAGCGTTGGCCACCTCACCGCGAACGTCACCGAACTGCTCGGCGAAGGGGGGACTCCGCTCAGAGAGGCCAACCACGTCGGTGAACACGAGCACCTGGCCGTCGCAGTCGCCGCCGGCTCCGATGCCGATGGTCGGGATGTCGACGGTCTCAGTAACCTGAGCGGCGAGGTTGGCCGGGATGTGTTCGAGCACCAGCGCGAACGCGCCGGCGGCCTCGTGTTCTCGCGCGAGGTCGAGGATTTCCTCGGCCTCCTCCCGGCCGGTCGCCTGTCTGGTGTAGCCGGTCTGGTTCACGCTCTGGGGCGTGAGCCCGAGGTGGGCCATCGTCGGGATGCCCAGCTCCGTCAGTCGCTCAGTCAGCTCGACCGTATGTGGCCCTGATTCGAGCTTGACCGCGTTCGCACCCTCCTCTTTCAACATTCGTCCGCAGTTCTGGATGCTCTCGCTCTCGTCTGCGCCGAAGGAGAGAAACGGCATATCGGCGACGACCAAGGCGTCGTCTGCGCCGCGTGCGACCGCGCCGACCCGGGACGCCATCTCGTCGAGGGTGACCGGGAGCGTGTCGTCGTGACCGAGAACGGCGTTCCCCATACTGTCGCCGACGAGAATGATGTCCACACCGGTGTCATCTACGATGCTCGCGGTCACGGCATCGTACGCTGTCAGCATCGTGATCGGCTCCTCACCAGCCATCGCCTGCAGATCCCGGACAGTTGGCATATCCGAGCGGGGGCGCGCCTCCGCCTTACCTGTTCGGGTTGCGCGACTCGGTCAGGAAATCGCAAGGCGCTTGCCCCACCTAGCTGTACCATCGGACGTGCCAACAGTCGAGAAGACGGACCCGGACGGCGTAGATTTCGGGTGGGTAATGCAGGTCACGTTCGTGACGACGATTCTCGTCGGCTCGCCGCTCGTCGTCCTCGCGTCAACCGCGGTCACGCTTCAGACATGGACCGCGCGGGCGCTGTTCGCGGTCCGCGTCGGCGCGCTCATCTGGTTCCTGACGGCCGTCTGTGTCTACCTCTACGCGCGGTACCGGGCCTGATCGAACTCGCTCGCCCACTCGAAGGCCATCCCGGCCCGCTGGGCGGCCGTCGCGTCGCTCTCTGAATCGCCGACAAATACGGCTGCACCGGGATCGACCCCGATTTCGTCGGCGATCGCCAGCAGTCCCTCCGGATCCGGTTTCGATGACGCGACGGTGTCACGGCCGACGACCGGGCCAACGTAACTGTCGAGGTCATGAACGTCCAGCGCCAGCTGGCACGCCTCCTCTGCGTTGAGCGAGCACACGCCGACAGGGACGCTGTGTGGGAGCCCCTCGGCGAGCGCCAGTCGCTCCGACTCGTGCGCACCGGTCCGCTCGTGGTCGGTGATCGTCGCTTCGACGGCGTCACGGTGGCCAGTCTCCGAGGACAGCGTCAGCATCTCCCAGAGGTCGCGGGCCCCAGGGTCGACGTTTCGGTCGCGCAGGACCGTCGCAACGTCGCTGGTCACCGTCCCCCAGTCGACAGCCAGCCTGACGAGCGTCCCGTCAAGGTCGTAGATGACGGCGTCGTGTGTCACATACAGTGGTACGGCCGACGCCCGCAAAACCGCTTCGCACTCTTGGACTCACTCCAGCAAGTCCTGTGCGATGATGTTTTGCTGGATTTCGCTGGTCCCCTCGTAGATAGTCGTCACCTTCGCGTCGCGGTAGAAGCGCTCGACGGGGTAGTCGGTCGTGTACCCGTAGCCGCCGTGGATCTGGATCGCCTCGTTCGCCACATCGACCGCTGTCTCACTTGCGAAGTACTTCGCCATGCTCGCTGCCGCTCTCGGCTGCTCGCCGCGTTCTAGTTGCTGTGCGGCGTTCCACGTCAGTAATCGCGCGGCCTGCACATTCGTCGCCATGTCCGCGAGTTTGTGCTGAATCGCCTGGAACTCGCTGATCGGCTGGTCGAACTGTTCGCGTTCCGTGGCGTAGTCGAGGGCCTCGTCGAGCGCGGATTGTGCGAGGCCGACCGCCTGAGCGGCGATAGCGACCCGGCCGGTCGTCAGAATCGACAGCGCTGCAGCCAGCCCTTTGCCTTCCTCAGTCAGTTGGTAGCGCTCGGGCACGCGGACGCCGTCGAACTGGAGGGGGGTCGTGTCGCTCGCACGGAGGCCGAGCTTGTCCTCTTTTTCGCCGGCGGTGAGCCCGTCGGTGTCTTTCGGCACCAGAAACTGCGTTATCGAGTCGGGGTCGTCGGGGTCGGTCTTCGCGAAGACGATGACGACGCCAGACCGTTTGCCGTTGGTTATCCACTGCTTCTCGCCGTTGATGACGTACTCGTCACCGTCCCGTCGAGCGGTCGTTGACATCTCCCGCGGATTCGACCCCGCCTGTGGTTCTGAGAGCGCGAACGCGCCGACCGGGCGGCCGTCGACCATCTCCGGGAGCCAGTCGTCTTGCACTGCCTTGGAGCCGAACTGTGCGATACATGAGGTCGCGAGGCAGTGGACAGACAGCGCCGTCGCGACCGCAAGCGACCCATACGCGAGTTCCTCGTTGACCAGCGCGTACGTCGGCTTGTCGGCGTCGAAGCCGCCGTATTCGGCTGGCGTCGTCAGTCCAGTGATGTCGATATCTGCGAGCCCGTCCCAACACTCTTCGGGAAAGGACTGCTCACGGTCGGCATCGGCGGCTTTCGGGCGGATATCCTCGACGGCGAACTCTCGAACGGTGTCACGGATGGCTCGCTGCTCAGCGGAGAGATCCATACCGACAGTTACGCCGGAGTCGGCAAAATATCAGGGGGTCAGCTGGACTCGACGAGGTCGATGTCGAGGTACTGTTCGAGCGCCTTGATCGTCGACCCGCCGACGTTCGCCTGCGTCGCGCGCCCTTGCTCGACAGCGAGGATGTCCGCTTCGTCCAGATCGAGCTCCTCGGCCAGTTCACTCGTCTGCAGTCCCTCGTCTTGGCGCGCCTCTGTCACGCGCTCGCCGTACTTGCTGACCAGATACGGGAGCTGGTCGTCGTCGTAATCAGCGCCGTCTTCCCAGTGAGACGTGTCGGCTTGCTGTGCGTCCTGTAGCTTCGCCGCGTTCTGTGCGGCTTTGCGTTTCCGGTTCTGCTCGTCGCGCGAGCTGTCACTGCCTGTCGTTCGCTCGTTTTCCCCGTGGTCACGCGCACAGCTGTCACACACCTGAAGGGTCGCACCAGCGACGTTCGCGGTCTGGAGGTCGCCGTCGCTACCGCAGAGCTCACAGCTCCCGCCGGCGCTGTCGCCACCACTGCCGGTCGAGTATTTGGCCATGCCCCCCGTAGCGGTTTCGTGATATTTCAAACGTCCGGTTCGACCGAGTGTCACACCCTCCCGGGGCGGCTCTAAACGAAAGCGCTTTTATTTACCCACCGGAAACAGTTGAATGCACTAAGCAAGAGCGCGCGTGGGTAGCCAAGCCAGGCCAACGGCGCAGCGTTGAGGGCGCTGTCCCGTAGGGGTCCGCCGGTTCGAATCCGGTCCCACGCACTCTCAGAGTGCAGGTGCATTCCCTTGGGACTGCACCCACGCAAACTTACTTCGGACACAACGCTTCCAGAGCGTTCGCCGTCCAGTCCGTTCTCAAGAAATCGAGAGACGTGTCCCGAGCGAGCGCACGCCTCGCTCACCGCATCTCGTCGAGCGCGACAGCGTGCTCGATGTCGACCGAAATCCAGTGAGTCGGGAGCTCACCGTCCTGATCGCTGAAGACGGTGAGCTCCGTCGGGTTGTCCGCATCGTCGACCGCATAGTCGAAGCGAGTTGCTCCCGCGGGGCGAGCAGACGGGTCACGGAGTGGGTCATACACCGACATCGTCAGTCCCTCGTTTGGAACGAGGCGGACATTCCTCATAAGCGGCAGTTGCGATTCCTGCGGTGTGGGAATCAGGTCTGACACCGAGGGCGGAGTCTGTAGTCGGAGTGTCCAGGCCGGATTCGAACCAGAGCAAGAAATGCTCGCTCACAACGGTTCGCTGCGCGTTCTTTGCAGGGTTCGAATCCTCATTCCGCATTCACGCCTCTCACGAGTTGTTCAAGCCGAGAAGTGCGCGGGACCGGATTCGAACCGGCGGACCCCTACGGGATAGCGTCCTAAGCGCTTTGGCCGCCAAAGGCGGCTCAATCGCCCCATAGAGAGGTTTCCAACTCGCCTACTTATATACAGAAGTGGCTTGCTTATAAACTTATCCACGGCATAGCGTTAAGCAACATCTCCTATTTTGGACTGACTTGCGACGTATCATGACCGTATTTGTTGGAACTGGCTCTGAGCCAAGTGCGATTCAGAACTCACTCTAAAACCATTGAGCGCAGAGCTGACTGTGAAGACAAATGCGAGTCGGATGGTCAAACCAGCCACCCGAATGAATGCCCCGACAACTGCGACCGCTGTACTGACCTTGTGCGAACCGGCGACCCCGTGCGAGCGTATGCGACCCACTACGAACGTGACGGGTGGATACTCCGACGAGTGTGGTGTGACGAATGTGCTGAGGCGACTATCCAAGAAGAGACAGATGGTGCCGATGAGGTGATAGTCGAAGCCGTGTTCTGGGAGCACCGGCTCGTCTCAGTAAAAGAAAAACACAGGAGCAAAGCAAAGTAAGGCGGAGACAAGTCTCTAACCTCACTTTACTGATTATTTCTCCCGCTTTGACCTTCCCACTTATTACCAGTCGGTGGTTTTGTAGGATAGTGACAGAGATTATCTGGAGGTGACTGCTGTGGGGAAAACACCAGAGCAAATAGCTGAAGACAAAATTGAGTCGGAACTCGAACGGCAAGGATGGGAGCAAATCGATTCGGATGCGAACCGGACAGGCTACAGTAAGTACGTGGGCCTGCCCAACGGGAAAGAAGCGGACTATGTCTTGTATCTTAGCGGGCGGCCTGTTGCTATAATTGAGGCTAAGAGAGAGTCTAAGAAGCCGAGAAATCATCTTCAGCAAGCACGGAACTACGCGAAGGTGATTACTGGGACCAAGAAGTTCAAAAATACGTACGCAGTCCCCTTCGTGTTCGCTTCGAATGGAGAGGAGATTGTGATTGATGACCTCCGCGAAGGAACACCTGGTATTCGAACTATTCGGTCATTCTACTCATCAGAGGATATCTCTCGGAGGTTATCGCTGAATATCGAATCTGGATTGGACTGGCTGGGCTCACACACTCACGAGGATACTGATAAAGAACTGTGGGAAAATCAGAGGGAGGCATTGGCAAATATCAAGGAATCCATCCAGAATCGAGACCACCGGATTCTGGTGAGTATGGCGACCGGCTCTGGGAAAACGAGGCTTGCAATGGCTCTAACCTATCAGTTATTGGAATCTGGATACGCAGGCCGTGTCTTATTCGTCCCTGATACGGAGCAACTTGAGCGGGATGCACTCCAAGCGTTTCAGTCATACGACCCTCTGGGGGCACCGAGATTTTCTGACAAGTACATCACCCGAGATTTCGACAAATATCGTGACGCAGGCAATGCAGATGTCGTCGTTTCTACGATTCAGAAAGCCCACTATGAGTTGAAAGAGAACGAGGAGAGCTGTTCTGTAGGCGAGTTCGATGTCGTGATAGCAGACGAATGCCACAGAGGGATATACAATTCTGAGGAGGGATACGGCAAAGTTCTGGATTACTACGACAGTGTCGAAATCGGTCTCACAGCTACCCCCCCACCAGAAGACACTACAACGCTACAACAACAATCACGTTTACAGCTACGACTATCACCAGGCGTTAGATGATGACAAGGTCGTCCCATTCAGACCATACGTAGTTCAAACCGAGGCTACTATGGATGGGATAGTGTATGATGGGGTCCACTACCCTCCAAGCGATTTCGGGACCAACGTACTGATACACGACACCCACCGCAAGGTTGCTGAAGAGATAGTCGAGATTGCCGATATCGAAAACGACCTCACACTTGTATTTGCGCAGAACATTGACCACGCAAACGTAATCGCTGAAGACTTTAGAGAGGTATTCCGCGATAAACTTCAGATAGAGAATCCTGAAGAGTTTGTTAAGACCATCACCAGTGAAGACCGTCATTCAGATGGTGCGCTGGCTGATTTCAAAGACAAGCGACGTACCCCTCGCGTAGCTGTTACGGTTGATATGGTTAGTACAGGTGTTGATGTACGGCCCCTAAATAACCTCATCTTCCTCAGAGCTGTAAAGTCAAGTATATTATACAACCAGATGGTTGGACGTGGGACGAGAAATACCCCTCAAAAAGAGTTCTTCCGGTTATTCGATTGTATAGGTGTGCTTGACTATCATAAAGACAATATGTTCTCGACGGAAAATCTGGATATTCAGTACACGGACTCGGATGAGGTCAAAGACCCCACCCCAACGGATGACCCCGTTGAAATTGAAGAGAAAGACATCGATAGGGTGGTCAAACAGCATCAAGCGTACCCACTGGAAAGAGGATTTGTCAGTGACGATGAATTCATTTCTGAAGCATCAGATGCGATAGAGCGAAACAAGCAGAAAATAAAGAATGCTGTAGAGGATGCTGAATCGATTGAAGAGGCAGATGAGCAGATAGAAAGTGTGCTTTCGAACGAGTGGCAGTACTTTACTCGGGATTACATACTTGACGCTGCACCTGAGCACATTGACTCATTATTTGAACTTTCTTCAGAGGTCATTGTTGGCCACAACTCGATAAGAGCGAACTCGGAACGCGCAAGAAAAGCTATCGCAAGCAAATACGACCTGACTGATGAACAGAAAGAGTGGCTCAAAATGTTCGTAGAGCGAGCAGTTATTGAGAAAAGAACGGTCTCGAAACAGCAGTTGCTCGAAAAACCCTTCAGCGACCACGGTGGATACGACCGTGCTATGCAGTTATTCCAAGAACCAAATGTCGACACAGTGATTTCTGAATTCAATCAACATCTCTTATCCATCGTAGAGTCACCAAGTAATAACACGGGTGGCACTCAATCGACTAACGCATCTGACTATGCCTGAAATAGACAAGACCGCCCTTTGGCGAACCTGCGAACCAATGAGAGAAGATGGAATGGCTATATCCAGATACTTGGAGCAGTTATCTGGCCTTCTTTTTTTGAAAGCGTGCGAGTCGTCAGGGAAGCTGACATTTGAGAGTTTTGACGAAGAAAGCGATAGCCTCTATCTACCAGACCCCTACAGATGGGACTCAATAATCGGACGCACAAATCTTAGTAATTATGAGTACGAGAATGAATTTGCTAAGCCTATAGGAACTAATAAGCACCCATCGGAGATGGATGGATTAGAACGGTATGAGGAAGCTGTTGAACACCTGAAAGAAGACGGTTCTCTTGCACAAAGAGCCTTTGACCAGTTTAGTCCACGGTTTAATAGACCCTCAACTTTTGTTGATACTATTCAGCAGATAGACAGTCTTGAAGGCTGGAATAATTTCGGCGAAAATGCGGATTTATTCGGTGATTCGTATGAGTACTTGTTGGAAAAATATGCTGATAAGGCCGAAGGGGCAGGTGAATACTTCACTCCAAGACCGCTCACAAATGCGATAGTGGAATTTATCGAACCAAATATTGATGAAGAAATAATTGACCCAGCTGCTGGAACAAATGGCTTCCTCATTCAGTCATATAATTACCTAAAAGATGAAACTGACAACTTCTCTCAGATGCAAAATACTGACGTAGAGAGTCATTTTGCATCCCGAGCATTCGTTCTAGTTTAGTGGCGGTCAAAGCCGAACTCACCTCGTTCAACCTGCTCACGTAACCGATCTCTGTGTGGATTTGGATTTCGTGATGCCCACAGCAACAGCTCGTCCAAATCCGGCAGTTCGTAGCCCAACTCAACCATGAGATACAGCTGGATCAGATGAGCGTGGCGTTCAACGGCTAGCGAACAGCGACGACGAGGGAGCCGCGACGCCGACCTGTCGGCGTCTGCGGCGGCTTCGCCCTCACGCTGTCTTGCCTCAATCGACCGTAACTCATCCACAATAACACGACTCATCATCAACGAAATCGCCGCCATGATGATCAGCGCCTCTATGATGTAGGTGTCGGTCGTCTTGATCTCGTCCAAGCCGAACCGCGACTTCAACTCCTTGAACAGCAGTTCGACCTCCCAGCGCGCCCGATAGAGCTGCGCGATATCGGGCGCGCTGTACTCCTCACGCG